>CBFGUT010000001.1:0-52761 GCA_965652265.1 uncultured Cellvibrionaceae bacterium
GTGGGCAACGCCGAAGGGATTGGGGTTTCTGCGGGGGTCGTGGTCACTGGCAATCCGTCACAGCTGTGGTGGTCCGAGGCGCGCACTATAGTATAGCGAGCGGGTTGGCGCTACGGTGGCAGTGACTGGGTCTGTAAAGAAAGGTTGGATGTCTGATGTCTTATGTTCAAGAGTGTAACCTGCATAGAGCGTAAAATATGCCACTGTTACCAGAGGCTTGAATCATCGACAAGGAATGACCGGCTTTTAGCTGCTATGCTGTGGTAGCAACTAAAAAGGAAATAGCTATGAAAGCGCAATTTTCCGGGTTTCTGGCGGGTTGGGCGGCCGGGGTGACGTTGGTGGTGGCCAGCACCTGGACGCTGGGCTACACCAATGCCATTACCCTCCCCGGACCACTGGCCGAGCACATTTACCAGGGTGGCTTTATGGGTGCGGTGCTTCACTATGCCTGGCTGGTACTGGTGGTTTACGGGCTGGGTGCAGGCCTATTGGCGGCGGCTCTCAGTTACGCCCTGATTAAGTGGCTGCCCTGGCCCCGTCGCTGGAAAATTGCCGGTCTCGCCAGTGGCAGTGTCATTATTCTTTACGCCGCCTTCCCTGCCAATCTTATCTCCACCCACCCTGGCTATCACCTCTACCCCGCTACTGTGGTGGCCTGCATACTGTTTACCTGCTTTTTTCTTCGCAAGACGATCAACCCCTAATTTACATAGACAAGCCAGTAATCCTTCAGATTTTGGTATTCGCCAAATTCTAATTCCCAGCACTGAGTGCTAGATAATTTCACATTCATTTCACTTGCCCTGCAACACACTCTTGTTCTCGATATTTAAGAGGACAGGATTATGTGGAAAAAACTGGTTGCCGTGCTGGCACTGCTGGTGGTGGGTTTGGGGCTGGCGGGGTTCTGGTTGGCCTCCCTGTTGGAAGACGACAGCGCTCGCCAGGCCCTGCGGGAAACCCGGCCGGGGGATCTGGATTATTTGCAACAAAAGCCCGATCAGACCCGGGGGAAAATTCTGGCAGTGGTGACCAATGTGGACAGCCTGGGACCCAACGGAAAATACACCGGTTATGAACTCACCGAGCTTGCCCGTGCCTATTATGTCTTCGAGACCAATGGCTTTAAAGTGGATATTGCCAGCCCCCTGGGAGGAGAGCCTCCGGCGGTTATCGATGGCGATGATATGGGGCGTTACGACTACGCCTTCTTAAATGACAAGATTGCCCAACACAAAATCAAACATTCGCTGCCTCTGGATACTGTCAATTCAAACGAATACAGCGCTGTTTTTTTGTCGGCGGCAAGGGCGCCATGTTTGATTTTCCGGACGACCCGACTATTCAAGCCCTGGTGCGCGATTACTATTAACAGGGCAAGGTCATTGGCGCTGTCTGCCACGGACCCGCGGCCCTCACCAACGTCACCCTTGATGACGGTCAACCACTCCTTGCCGGTAAGTTAGTTACAGGATTCACCAATCGCGAAGAATTGCTGTTAATTCCCGATGCCCGGGAGATTTTTCCGTTTCTGTTACAGGACCGCTTAATCCAGAGCGGTGCCCGGTTTAGTGAAGGCGCCATGTATCTGAATAATATCAGCCAGGATCAACACCTGCTGACGGGACAGAACCCCTGGTCGGTGTGGGCACTGGCCGAGGCCATGGTCAGCCAGTTGGGTTACCAGCCAGTACCGCGACTCAAAACCGCCGAGGAAAATACCGTACTGTTGTTGCATATCTACGAATCCCACGGGTATGACGCGGCCAAAGAGAAATTGCAAGAGTATCGGAGGACATCCAACACCAGCGTCACCCGCAACCTGATGGTAATGCACAGCCTGGTGGCCGCCATGCAGTGGCGTCTGGGCAAGACTATCGATCTGATAAGTCTGGCACGATTGGAGAAGAGCCTGGGATAACGATCGATGAGTCATCGATCATTGATTAAGCGAAGACAAAAAAACGCCCGGCGAACCGGGCGCAAGAGGGTTATGACATTCGCATAACGATACGAAATCAGTCAAGCTAAATCAATTCCTATGCTCTCAATACTCCTCATCTCGCTAAAAGGCACCAAATTTTAGAACTTAAAGTAAAACACAGCGGTATACCTTTATATCTGGCAAGCTTCGAAAGCTCGGGTTGCCAAGCGAATCCCGTGCTTCCAAGGTTAATCTCACTACCTGCCCCGAGTAACAACTATTTAACTGAGCAAAACTGCCTAGCAAATCATTGAGATTAGCGCTGCTCGGTGTCCAGCTAAGATTGCCGCTTGAAGTACTACTACTCAGTTGCACGTTGCTGCGCCAAACAGTCGTACTATCGGGCTCAAATGAGGTGGCACGCCATATATAGGTAATGGGATTATCTCCCTCTGGATCGGTGGCGCTGGCATTCGCCGTCAATGTGGTTTCCCAATTATAGCCATCGTCGTAATTACTAGCATCAGGACTTAAGTTGCCCATGGAAATGGTGGGCGGTAAATTGTCAGGAGCCGGGCTGACGGTGATGGTGACAGACTCAGAGCTGCTAAGGCCCTCCGGGTCGGTGGCAGTGAGAGTAATCGTACGGCTACCCGTGCTGGCAAAAGTAGGTCGGCGATTACAGCTGCCCGTGCGGGGGAAGTAGGTGTCGCTGGCATTACTACTGGTCCAGGTACAGGACAAATTGCCGGGCCCTGGATCTGGCCCTTCATTTATATCGGTAGCGGAGCCCAGCAATTGCACTTCTTGCCCCACATAAATCGTCGAACTGGACGTGGGCTGAGAGATATTCACCACCGGTGGCGAGTTAATCACATTGACCGAGTCACTGGCACTGGTTGTTTGACCAACCAGATCTTCCACGGTGACTGTGACGCTGGTATTTCCTGCTGTGTCAAATCGATAAAACGCCGTGTTGCCAACAATCCGGTCAGGTTCGGGGCTCCACGATAGTGGGCAGGCAACAGGTGGGCAGGAACCACCATATTCCGAGTCGCTGACCACAGCGGTAATAGACCACTCGCGATTAAGCGGGACCGTCGCCGAGCTGTTTAGTGTTACGGTGGGAGGCTCGCCTGCTAACACCTCCTCAATGGCGCCAAAAGCGTTAATTCTTCGCTGGTGTCCAGTAACACCCACTCCCCCCACATGTGCGGTATCGCGCACAATAGCCCAAACCTGCTGAGACGTCAGTGAAGGATCCGCTGCCCAAACCAGAGCAGCAACCCCCGCCACAAAGGGGGATGAAAAACTGGTACCGTGAATCTTGCGGGCTGCATCAGCGGGTGCATCGGGGTCAGCGCCTCGCCAAACAGTGAAAGGCCCGTAAATATCCACACTGTTGTTATCAGTCCGAGAGCCAAAGTTGGAGCCCCCGTCAAGTGAAGCCGAGTTATGAGCCATTCCGCCCACACAGATGACTGTATCCAATTCACAAGGCAGTGTAATGCCCCCTTCAATACCCAACCCGTTTCGCGCATCCACATCGCTGCCAGCATTACCAGCTGAGGCAAAAATCAATTTATTGGAGCCAGTAACTGAACTGGTGATGCCGCTCAATATTTCACTGGGAGTGGGGCAGAAGAAGCAGAATATTCTCGATGCCACATCCCAGCCAGCACCCAACTCCAGCGAAAAACTCATATTGATTATTTGTACTTGAGGAAGAGTGCTAATAGTTTCGGCCAGGGTTTCAATGATATCCACCACATTGGTACTAAATTGCACAGCAATCAACCGTCCCACTGGACCTGCCGGGCCCGCTACGCCAACGTTGTTATCGGGGACGCCCATGGCTGCCGTTGCTACGTGGGTGCCATGCCAGGGGCAGGGGTTGCCGCCACTGCAATCCGAGGCATTGGGGATATTCCAGCCGCGCCCGATAATTTGCCTGTTCGTCGGAAAATCAACACTGGGGGAAAAACCTCCATCCATGATCATAATGGACACTTTATTGCTAAAACGTCCACCACGCTCCATTGCCTGCCAGGCGGCACCAACGCCAATATCCTGGGCACTGCCCTGATTCATATAGGTCCACTCAAAGGCGTCCGATGAATAGTCACCATCGCCCGAAGTGGCTGCCTCGGTGGTGCTGCCGCTACGAATATCCTGGGGCGAAGCCACAAAATTGGGAAATACACTGATCTGTTCCTGATGCATTTCTGTATAGGCTATGGCCAGCAGCTTGGCGGCCGCATCACTGGAGGCCTGGAACAGGCCAGACGCATCCGGATAAAGTTCGTTAAGCGTAGTGATCATGGCCGCGGCATCCGCGGTTGATGGGTCTATTGCTATCCGGTAGGTGGAAAAGCCATCTTCCATCTCGACTTTTTTGAGCAAGCTGCCGCTCCAGCGGCCCATAATATTGTTTACCTTGGCTTCATCGTCGGTATAGATAACCAGTTCATTGAGCAGAAAATCTGTGGCCACACCCCCACCATCAACCATGCGCCCCACAGGGCGGGATACACCTTCGGCATCCTCCACTGTACTCTGCGCGGGCTCTATGCTGGTATCCACGTCAATGCTGATTTCAGTGGGCCCGGGGTTGGCACTAAGCTCCAGGCTGGGCTCACTTTCATCACTGACGTTGTAGGCGGTGACCACCAGGTAATAGGTGGTGGCATTGACCAGGCCGGTCAGTACATAGGGCGACTCTATGTCCTCGATACGGGCACCCCCTTCAAGGCTGGTATAGTTGTCAGGTGTGACCCCGGCCTCGCTGGCATAATAAAGGTTATAGCCACTGGCACCGCTAACCGAATCCCAGCTCAGGCTTAACTGCTCATTGTCCGGTTCAAGGGCAAAGCCTTCGGGTGCACCGAGACTTCCCGGGGCAAAATTCACGGTAATGGTACAGGCGTCGTTAATGGGCCCGGTTTGGTAGATATTGCCGTCCAGGCTGCCTCCGCAACCTGTGGCACTGTCAATACTGTAGCCCGCTTCCGGGGTCAGAGTGAACTGGGTGCTCTGGCCCGAGGCTACCCTGGCGGAGTTGGGAGCAACACTGCCCCCGGTGGTTTCCGCAACGCTAACGGTATGTGTGGTGGCAGGAGGCGGATTGGAGCCGCCACCACTGGAACCACCACCACAGGCGGCGAGAATGCTGACAAGGCACAGGCATAGTCCGATATGATTTAGCACTGACATGATGCAACCCCCAATTGATTATTGCCGCCAGTGTGCGGCAAGGGGGGCGTGGCGTGTATCCCCGGTTTACGGGATATTGGGAGTTATAAGCCCCCGCCGAGCGGCCTGCAGGGTGGCTTCGGCGCGGTTGTGCACCTGCAACTTGCGATAGATGTGTTTGACATGATCTCCCACTGTATGGGGGCTGATACACAGCTCATCGCCCACCACTTTGAGAGGCAAGCCCTGGGCAATCAGAGTGAGCACCTGCAACTCGCGCGCGGTGAGCTCCTCGGTGGGCCGGGGCTGAAAGTAATCCAGCACACGTCGGGCAATGCGCGGCGACAGTGGTGGCTGCTCCTCGGCAATGCCAGCCAGGTGGCGGGCCAATTGATCGGCACTTTGCTCCTTGAGCAAATAACCGCGCGCCCCCAGGCGCAAAGCCTCAAATATATAATCATCGTCGGCAAAGGCGGTGGTGACGACCCAGTATATATTGCGCCCTCCGGTTTCGGACAACAGTGTCATGCCATTGCCATCGGGCAAATGCAGGTCCAGCAGTGCCAGATCCACAGGCGTGTCGTGCAAAACCTGGCGCGCCTGCTGCAGATGAACCGCTTGGTGTATCCTTGCCGAGGGGAAAACCCGGGTCACGATGTCCGCCAACCAGGTACGGGTCTCCGCCACATCCTCCACAATCAGTATATTGTCAGCTTGTAGGCTCATGCATTCCCCCACGGCCAATGGGTGGGCAAAGTCAAGATAACCGCCAACCGATCAGCTGCTTTCTGCCAACGGATATCACCTCCCAGGTCGGCCATGCGTCGGCGTATGGTCATGAGTCCCGTACCCGCCTGCCATTCGGCCGGATCATCAATAGCACCATCCTGGGTTATCCGAATTTGCCAGTCCTCACCATGGTCGGTGACGACCACTTCAATATGCCGCGGGGCGCTGTGGCGCAGACAGTTAGACACGATCTCACGCAACACGCGCCCCACATTAACGCGCGCCGCCGCGGGCAGGGTCAACGACTCAATGCTGTCTGTCACCCGCCAGTCGAGCCTGATATCAAGCCCTTCCAATCGCTCGTACAACTCGCGACGCCACTCGGCCAGCGCCTCACTCAGTGCACAACCCTGTGGATGATTGAGGCGGTAAATGGTTTCGCGCAACGCGCGAATCGCTTCGCTCATCTGTTCCACATTGCGCGGGCTCTCCAAACGGTGAGACAAGGTGAGCAAACGTGCACCCACATCGTCGTGCAGGTCACGCATAATGCGCTCCCGTTCCTGCCGGGTGGCCGCACGGGCATTGGCCGCCGGCCCCACCATATGTAACAGCGAGGCTACCAGACTACTGTCCTCGGGGCTGAACAGCTGCCGCCCACCACTGCGATAGGCCAGGGCCACGCCCCTCTCTCCCGCCAGATCGGGCACCTGTAACACCAAACCTTCATCGGTGATAATGGGGGAAGACAACGCAAGGGCACAAGGCTGCATTTTCAGCGGTCGAAACAAGCGCGACAGCAAACGGTGCCAGTTTTGATTCAACTCTTCATCGCTGCCGACACTGATCAAACTTTCCAGCAGTTCGCGCGGCAACCACTGCATGGGATCTCTGCCCTGCCAGAATAACCGCCGCCACAGCCATTGGCGCAACGGAAAATACACCCAACCCACGACAAAAATGGAGAGCGCTAAGACATAAGTGGGAGCGAGGTTAAGCCAGAAAGCCAACAACAGGTCCAGGGCGATTACCGCACTGCCACCCAACAACCAGAACCAGGCCGTCAACCACCACCGCCCCAACTGAAACAGGCGGTAGCGAACCACCGCCATAATCAGCCCCAGATAACTGACAATGCCAATACCAAAGGCGATTTCCAGTGGCAATACGGGCGCTGCCCCCACCAGGGCCGGGAAAAAATACAAGCCCGTCACCACGATCACCCCCGTCATCATCACCAGCACGAACCAGCGCAATGCGGCCCGATCCACCGGATGGCGCCGGGAACATATCCACTGGATCCCGATAGCGACAAACGTCAGCGGCAGGGCGCAAACCACGGGAAAGGCAAAGGTATTACCCGGCCAGTCGAAAACTTCAAACAGCTCATTGATAAATAACGACAAGGTGACAATAAACAGCACCCCGAGCACTCGGGTCGATACCAGTCGGCGGGGATAAACCAGAAAGATGGCCAGGTAGGCGAAAAAAAACAACAGACTGCTGAAGCGGTTGGCAGCGATTGCCCATTCAAAAACCTGAGGGTGAACGCTGGGCTGGCGGTAAGCGTAAATCAGATTGGACAGGGCAATACCGGCAAAGCTTGCGCCAGCCAGTAACAGCAAATGGCTCGCCGCCTCCCGGCGTCGATAGCTCCAGACACCCGCGCCCACCAGGAAGGGTATAACACCCGCCGCCATCAACCACCACCAGGGTGACAAGCTGCCCAGGGGGCGACGATAGGACTCCAGCACAATCACACGCCCGTCGGCCAGATGCAGCTCCACGTTCGCTTGAGATGTTTCGGTATAGAGTGCGGCCACATGCTCGATCAACGCATTGAGTGCGGTAAATGTCCCGATTCGATCGGGATCGCTCACCAGGCTGAGCGGCTCCAGGTTCACCGGCGCCCGGCCCGGCGCGGCAAAGGCCACCACCCGGTCACCCACATCGATACCGGCCAGTCCGGCTCGATCATCGACAGACAGAACCTGGCCCACACGCTGGGGGTCGGACGCCAGGCGAACGCCAAACCAGGGCGCCGTCAGGATGAGCCAGAGGCATAGAGACACCGCGAGTACCGCCAGGATAGCGGCCAGCGAAAAGAGTGTCTGAGGCGTGAATAGCGTTCGCTTCATAGGTGCCGGCCCCCTACCGGTCCATCAAAAGCCCATGATCCGCCGTCTATTGCATTATTATTGTCACTCAGCTTATCACAGGAAAACCGGAGACCACCGATAGTTTTTGACAGCACGTCTCAAAATGAAAAATAATGTGCCGCTGTTAACAGCCTCCCCCATAAGGATACGCCATGATCACCCCCACAATTGCCGCCAGTATTGATGAATCCGTGCTCTGCTGGCTGGCGACGGTGGACACAGAGGGTCAGCCCAATGTGTCTCCCAAGGAGGTCTTCAAAGCCTTCGGTGAAAAAAATCTGCTTATCGCCCATATCGCCTCGCCCATCAGCGTGCAGAATATTGTCCACAACCCCCAGGTGTGCGTGAGCTTTGTACATGTTTTTAAACAGAAGGGTTACAAGCTAAAGGGGCAGGCGCGAATTCTGACTCCAGGCGATGCCGGTTTTGAAGAGCGGCACACCCTGTTATATCAACTGGCTGGAGATCGCTTTGCCATTAAAAGTGTGATTGACGTCAGCGTGACCGAAGCAGCACCCATTGTGGCCCCCAGTTACTATCTCTTTCCTGAGACCACTGAATCCTCTCAAGTGGAAAGCGCCATGGACACCTACGGAGTGCGACCGCGATAGTTTGCCGCTGAGGGTTTATAGCGACCATAAACGTCTGAATTCCGTGGCCTGCCGCTTGGAAATAACCACCTCGAGACCGTTTTGCAAGCTGACATCGAACCCCCCACTCACGGCCGGCTGGATGTCGTCCACGTAGGCGGTATTGATTATCCAGCTGCGACTGGCGCGAAAGTACTGTGACGGGTCCAGGCGTTCGGCGATGGCGCTAATGGGACGGTATACCGAGGGCACGGCATCGGCCAGATGAACGCGGGTATAATTGCCCATGGCTTCGAAAGCATAGATTTCGCGCAAGCACACGAAAAAGCAACGCTCCCCGTCCTTGATAAAAATCCGCTGCTCGGCCGACAGTGGCGCGTTTTGCCGGCGCACCTCAACTTTCTCCAAAGCCGCTCTGAGCCTTTCCTGACGCACCGGTTTGAGCAGATAATCCAGCGCGTTAACCTCGAAGGACTGGATAGCGTATTCGTCAAAGGCGGTGACAAAAATCACTTGAGGAACGGAAACCGCCTGCGCGAGCACATCAAATCCGTTGCCATCGGGCAGATCGATATCCAGCAACAACACATCCACCCTTTCTCTGGCAAGACATGCCAAAGTCTCGGCCACCGTGGCCGCCTCAAAGACCGGCTCCACACTCCCGATATCCGCCAACTGCTGTTTGAGTTCCAGGCGCGCCAGGCGGCTGTCATCAACAATACCTACTCGCATGAGTCTTCCCGATTCTCACAGGGCAATTGGATACGAATCTCTGCCATCTCCTGATTGGCATCACTATCCACAAAGCGTTTAAACGTGGCCTGAGCCAAAGAGGCTTTAGCATACATCAATCCCAGACGATGATTGATGTTTTTCAAACCAATTCCCGTGCTTGTGTCATCGTTATCGTTTGACTGTAAGGAAACTGGCGAACATGGATTGCGCAGGACAATTTGCAGGCACCCTTCATTTTTACTCACCTGCAACAAAATTGTCCCCCCAGCAGCCAATTTGGCAATACCGTGTTTAATGGCGTTTTCCACACACAGCTGTAACAGCATCCGTGGAATCAATAAAGGTTTTGCCTCGGGCGCCACCTCGCTGACAAAGTTCAGGCGATCCTCAAACTGTATTTTACAGAGCGCCAGATACTCCTCTACAATCGTTAATTCCTCTTCCAGACTCACCTTGGCATTTTCGTGTCGCTGCAGGCTGTAGCGCAGCATATCGGCCAGTTGCGCCAGTGCCTCCCGGGATTTGGCCGGATCATGCAGAATCATGGCGCGAATATTATTGAGCACGTTAAAAAGAAAATGTGGATTCAATTGCTGAATCAGCGCATCCAGTTGACTACTCGCCAAAGCCTGGTGGGTATCGCGCAATTGCCGCGCCTTGATAATCGTCAGGTAAATGGCACCCCACAACACCAGTGCTGCCACCATATTGAAGGCGTTACCCCAAAAAACCATTTTGAACACCATGGCTTCCTGCCCGGCGGCAATGGGGTCAGTTATGCCTGCCGTGGACAGCAACCAGACACACAAAAATAGCATCAGTCCCGCAAGGGCGCCGCCCAGCATAGCCTGGCAAAGAAAATACAGCAGTTGCCAGACAATTCCCCTGGCCGCCAGCCAGCGTTTGTACCCCAGGCGCATCATATGCGAGTAGACGGCCGCCGTACCCAGCAAAACAGCACCATACACATATTCAAAAGGCGAGAACCAGGGGCGCATATAAAGCACCGCCGTCAAGCCGATATACAGAATCAACCAGCCCGCGGCCTGATAGATGGGATAGAAAGCGCTGTTCATACAAAAATAGCCATGACAAAGTGAGCCAACATATGGGCTATAATCGCCGACTCCAGCCCCCTTTTCCAGAATAAATAACCGGCGATCAAACCGAACAGGCTGTTACCCACAATAATGTACACAGTGAGAGACACCGTCAGTGTCGATGAAAGCATACTGGCCGCCGGCAAGTGCCCCGCGCCAAATAACAAGGCTGATAAGACAATACCCAGCACATAATACACTGGCTTTATCGAGCCCTCAGATTGCCGTCCTAATCGGGAAAGGCCCCAGACAAAGCAGGACATCAAACCCCAGCGGATTAACAACTCTTCGGTGATTCCTCCGTAGAGCACCCTGGTATAGAGCGGTGGGGAGAAATTTTCGACGCTGGCAATAAAGGCCGTAGGCAGGTGAGGCAGAGAGATGTGAGTAAAAAGCATCAACATCACACCACCCACAATACCTCCAATGAGTGCCGAAAGGATAATTGGTGTTATATGAATGTCAGACCAGGACTTTTGCAGCCAGGCATCCACCAAGGGGGTGTGCAGGTTGACTCGTGGCGAAAAGTAAGCGCCCAGCACTACCAACACCAGCAATATCGCAGAGGATTGCAACGTAGATATCACCTGCAGAAACCCCATTGACAATGGTACTTCTTGACCACTGGCTGCTATCAAATCGGGAATCATGGGGATAGCCGATAAAACCCCGATCACCCCCAGGACAAAAAGAATAGCGACTTTTCGCCAATTGATTTTATTTGTTATCGGCATATTGGAATCCTGCTCCTGATATCGGCAACTAAGCTTACTATTTCAGCTGCCTTACCTCTGACGATCATCGATCGACGATTCATTGATTCGGTGATCGATGACTCGCCTTTGGTGTTGGGTGGCGCGGAGCTTACCCAACCTACTACGTCCGACGTCAGACCTCAGACGTCCGACTATTTATTCACCGTCCCCAGTCAACCACTCCAGCATGGACTCCTCCACACCAATGCTCTGATTATTAAGAAAAACCATACCCCGCGAGCCATCCAGGTAAAAGCCGATAACACTGGTAAACCCCGCCGTCTGCCCGGCATGCCACGCGAAGGGCCGGCCCTCACTGTCTTTTTCCAGCATCCAGCCCAGTGGCTGTGTACAGCACTCGCCCAATACCTCCGCGGGATTGAGCATCAGTTGCACTACTGGATCGCCAGCCGCGCTTTTTTCCATCATCGCCTGAACATAGCGCACCATATCATCGAGGTTGGAGACCACCGATCCCGCACCCGCCATAGCGTCGAAGTGCCAGGCATTGACTGGATTGCCTAAAAGGTCAAAGCCCTGAGCCAACTTCGGGCTGTCTTTCTTTTCAGAATGTGCCACATAGGTATCGCTCATATGCAGTGGTTTCAACAATTCTCGTTGCAGTAAATCGGCAAAATTGGTATCGGCCTGTATGGCCAGGGTCTCACCCAGTACGCCAAAACCAAAATTGGAATAGAGGTAGATATTTTCACCGATCTCGACATTCGTCAAAGCCTCCCGCAACTGTTGTCGATCATACCCGGCATAGGGATCGCTGTAACTTGCCTCATCCAGTGTTAAGTTGGCCGGTAGTCGCGGCAAGCCACTATGATGACTGGCCAGTTGTGCCAGGGTAATAGCGTCCGGCGCATCGGGCCAGTAAGTGGCCAGACGCGCATCCGCTTTCAGGTCGCCTTCGACAGCCGCCTTGGCCAACAGGTAAGCCACCATGGTCTTGGTGTTGGAGCCAATCTCGTAGAGCGTTTGCGCATTGTGGTCGGCGTAGAATTGCGTTTCCACACCGTCCGGGGTGATCACGGCCCGAGCGCCGCCGTGTTCACCCGCCTGTGGCTTTGGGGCGGAAGTCTGGCCCTCCTCGCCAGCGGCAACCTTCTTCAAGGTCAGCGGTCGTTCCATGCCCTGCACAAAAGTGCCCACGTAGGCGCCATCTTTATACTCTGCGCTATAGGTGGCGTTAATCATGGGCGACTGAAAACTCACACTCTCGGCATTGATTTGCATGTCGGTGAGCGGAATGCCATAGGAATGTTGCGCGGGACTGTCGAGAGTACCCAGATAGCCGTCAGGCAAAACCGCAACATTTAATTTCACCGGCAGAGTGGCGGTTTTATCGATGATCAGATCACCCGCATAACCGCCCTCGAACACCAGGCGCTCGCGATCACCGGCATCCAGCTTTTGTAATTCAATACTGATGGTTTTGCCCTGAGTAAATTTTCCTGTCAGGGTGTTACCTTCCAGCGTCCCCTCGAAGCTGGCTTTAAGTTCCTTTTCCTCAATAATGACCTTGTCGCCGCTCAGGGTATACGCCGTGGGTTCGCGGCCAAACATCCCCTGGTTGGGACTGTCCAGGGTGATTTTCCCCTCGTCAATATTGATACCGAGCGCCAGGCTTACCCCTTGCTCAAATTTCAATTCGCCGCGCCACTGGCCATCCAGCGCCGGATTATAATCCTCCACCACCTGGGCCACCGCCGGCCCCATAGCCACCACGCCTAAAATACTCAGCCATCGCTTTAACTGCTTTTTCATGCTTTGCCTCGTCTATCAGTGACTTGTGTGCCTGCCAGTGTAATGCAGACCCCTTCCCTCGCCAGCAATTTATGACGGGCGGGCGGCAGGCAGGTTAAGAGGGAGACAAAGATACTTGAGGAGATTTAGCAGCGCAAAAACCGTCAATTTAGACCACCCCAATGATACTCATTATCATTGGGGTGCATCGGAGGGGGTATCATTTCTCAGAGGGATAGAAAAGCTAGTCCAATTCGACAAGGCCCTGTTACCGATAGAGCGTATTTGATCAGCCCAGGGCAGGACTTTACCCGATTTATATTCTAAAACCATACCACTCGATGGACTGAATCCCTGTCCCCTGGTTTTCCCTTATAGCCGATAGCACTGCACTGTCCAGATACGCTTGAGTGGTCGCCCTGGAGGGCCATTCCACCAACACCACTTTATAGGGTGCGCTTCTCGTTTCATCCAGGCTGGCATAGCCGCTGGGCTCGAAGGTGGCCAAAATCCGTATACCGAGCTGTGCACGGGTGGGAGCGGCGTGTTCAACATAGGCTTCATGTGTCTCGGCACTGTCCACCCATACCTTGGCAATGGTGTAATAACGGTCGGAAAACAGGGTCAGCGCAATATTCTCCTGCAAATCCACATCGATGACTTCCATTTCCCGCCAGCCCTCCTTAATTGAGGGTTTAAGGAGAACATACTCAGATGAGCGGCGCAGTTGATCAGCAAGTTCTCCGCTGGGCATGGAGAGTACGGCCAATCTTTCTGCCTCATGTTCACCGTAGAGGTTATCCGCCAGAGGAAATTGACCCAAGGCCTTCAGACCCTGTGGCTGCGCCTGGGCGTATACCCCTTGCCGATAATGCTGCCGTGCCGCCTCGCCATCCTCATGTGGCATTGAAAAAATAAAACTCAAGCGCTCACCTGCTGTGGCTACCAGCGGTGTCGTTGCTGGAGCAGAAGAGTCCTGGGCCAGGCAAAATGTTGACCAGAGCATTAAGAGGGCACAGATAAAATCCTTCATGGCTTAGGCTCCTGATTGATTTGGTTAAACATAAAACGTTTAATTAACGGAATACACTCTTCGCACAAAGAGGCAATAGAGGTGTCATTATGCAAGGCCTGCTTGATGATATGCAGCTCATTGTCGGTGCCGACAATATCCGCGTACTGATGGATGGCAATGGAGCCAAAAATATTTTCATCCATGTGCACGTTCACCACACTATCCACATCGCCGTGTAAGCTGAACAGCGGGACATCCTGGCGATTAATAATCGCCATATTGGCCAACAGGCCGGAGAGATTGATCACTCCCAGGAGTTTGGGCTTTTCCTCGGTTTTCACCAGCAACTCCTGCTGCTCGAATATCTGTCGCTTTAACGGCAGGATTGCATCGTCACTATCCAGATAGGCATTGTTCATGGAGGTAATAGCTCCGGCGGAGTGTCCGCCAATAAAAATGCGTTCAGGATCGATACCAAAACGACTGGCATTGGAAACCAAATATTCCAGCGCACTGCGCTGGTCCGCCACCGCTTTAGCCAGCGCATTGAAGTAGTTTTCCGGCGTATTGATATTATCGGACAAGCGGTAACCGTTCAGCGCCACCACATACCCAGACTGGGCGATTTCCTCGGCAAAACCGTTCATCCAAGTATCTTCGTTGACCACAAAGCCACCACCGGGGGTCAACAGGAAGAGCGGGCGTTTTTGTTCGGTATCATCGGCGGGCTCGAAAACCCTGAGCTTGAGGACCTCTTCACGCCCTGTCAGATCGTTGTGCTTTTCGGCAAAAAAAATGTTATCGGTAAATTTTATCGCATCGATGACCGGGTTCAGATAGCGACGATTTTCCAGACTGACATTATCCTGCGCAAAAACCTGTGCGCAGGTAACGGCAAGCATCAGCAGTAGTAAATTTCGAATCATGGGGAAACTCCAACGGTAGGTTCAGGTTTTTGTGATTCAGTTTTCAAGGAGCGGACTTGAATTTTGTTCGATAAATATTCTGTAAAACGAACGACTAGCAAGTAGAAAAAAGGCACAAACACGATGGACAGGAAGGTGGCACTCAGCACGCCGCCAATGACGGCACTGCCGATGGTGTTGCGGCTGAGTTCACCGGCCCCTGTGCTGATGGCCAGCGGCACCACGCCAAAGCCGAAAGCCAGGGATGTCATAACAATCGGTCGCAATCGCAACCGGCTGGCTTCCACACAGGCGCGAGTCAATTGCATACCCTTTGCACGCAGATGTTCGGCGAACTCCACGATGAGAATAGCATTCTTGGCGGTCAGGCCGATGGTGGTCAGCAGCCCCACATGCAGGTAGATATCGTTACCCAGACCGGTAAACTTAATGGCCAACAGCGAACCGAGCACCCCGAGGGGAATGACAATGACGACGGAGAGGGGCAGAGTCCAGCTTTCATAGAGTGCGGCAAGACACAAAAATACAAACACAATGGATAACAGATACAGCCACAAGGTACTGGCGCCGATCTGGACCTCTTCAAAGCTGGTACCGGCCCACTCCACGGTGAAGCCCGGCGGCAAGGCCCCGCTCAGTTGCTCCAGGGTGCGAATAGCATCGAGGGAGCTGTGGCCTTCAGCCGCCTGCCCTCGAATATTCATTGCCGGCATTCCATTAAATCGAGTCAATTGCGGCGACGAATATCGCCACTGGTGCTTCACCACATTATCCAGAGACACCATGTCGCCCGCCGCGTTACGCACGAACCACTTGCCGATGTCAGCGGGCAACATGCGATCTTCCGGCTCAGCCTGCAGGTAGACCCGCTTGTTGCGGCCATTGAGTATAAAGTCGTTAACATAGCGTGATGCCCAGGCAATAGACAGATTGCTCGTTACATCATTAACATTGAGACCCAGGGCGAGCAAACGCTCGTGATCAATTTGAATATCGAGGCTGGGCACATCTTCCATACCATTGGCACGCACACCCGTCAGTTGCGCGTTTTCCCCGGCCACGATCAATAACTGGTTGCGTGCGGCGAGCAGGGCTTCGTGGCCGGCACCGCCTCGGTCCACCAACATGGCATCAAAACCGGCACTGGTGCCCAGCGCCGGTATCGGCGGCAACATAATGGGAAAAATCTGGGCGCCTTCAATTTGCGACAAAGCCTGGCGAGCGCGTGCGACCAGCGCCTTACCGCTCTGTTCTGCACCGGGTCGCTCATCCCAGGGTTTCAAGCGCACAAACGCAATGCCCATATTCTGACCGCGGCCGCTAAAGCTGAATCCGGCGACACTGAGTACCGAGGCGATGTCTTCCTCGGTAGCAAAATATGCCTCCATTTCAGAGAGCACCTCAAACGTCTGCTCACGGGTTGAGCCGGCAGGTAACTGCACCAGCGCAAAGAAAATACCCTGATCCTCATCCGGCAACAGCGATGAGGGAATGCTTTGATAAACCCACGCCGCAGCAACACACAATAAGCCGTAGATAATCCCCATCCGCAACGGACGCTTGATGAAGCGCTGCAAGCGATGGGGATAATTGTCGCGCTGGCGATCAAACCAGCGATGAAACCGAGCCAGGGGGCCAGCGGGGGTCTGCGGCTTGAGCAGTATGGCACAGAGTGCCGGTGTCAGGGTTAATGCCACCAACACCGACAGCCCCATGGCGGCGGAGATGGTAATAGCAAACTGTCGATAAATAATACCGCTGGACCCTCCCACAAAGGCCATAGGAATAAAGACCGCGCTGAGCACCAGCGCAATGCCCACCAGCGCGCTGGTGATTTGCGACATGGCTTTGCGTGTCGCCTCGCGGGCGGGGAGATTTTCCTCGTGCATTAACCGCTCGACGTTTTCCACCACCACAATGGCGTCATCCACCAGCAGCCCAATGGCCAGTACCATGGCGAACATTGTCAGTGTATTGATACTGAATCCGGCCAGTGCCAGCACACCCAGCGTACCGGCCAGTACCACGGGAACGGCCAGGGCAGGAATCAGTGTGGCGCGCAAGCTACCCAGAAACACATACATGACCAACACCACCAGCAGAATGGCCTCCGCCAGAGTTTTCAGCACTTCATCAATGGATGCCTGGATAAAGGGTGTGGTATCGAATGCGATTTCGACATTCATCCCCGGCGGATAGTGCTGACTCAAATCTGCCAGTGCCTGCTTCAGGCGCGCCGAAGTCTCCAGCGCATTGGCGCCACTGACCAGTTGAAAGGCCAGCACCGTGGCGCGTCGCCCATTATATCGGCCCACGGATACATAATTCTCCGCCCCCAGTTCCACTCGCGCCACATCGCCAAGCCGGACCTGGCCGCCCGCTGCATCCACTTTTAACAACACATTCTCAAAGTGCGCCGGAGTTTCAAAGACATTGCGATAAATCAGACTGGCATTGAGAGGCTGGTTGTCAACGGCCGGAGCCGCCCCCAGCTCCCCGAGCGCGAGATGACGATTTTGCGCGGCGATTGCCTCGGCAACATCTTGACTCGTGAGCTGGTATCTTTGCAGTTGCTCGGCATCGAGCCAGACGCGCATGGCATAGGGCGCGCCAAAGGCGACAACATTGCCAACACCCTCAACCCGCGACAGCGGATCGCGCAGAAAACTGTGGGCAAAATCTGCCAGGTCTTCCCGGGACATACTGTTGTCTTGGGAGTAGAGGGCCACGCCCATTAAAAAACCGGCGTTCGCCTTGCTAAAGCGCAGCCCATTTTGCAGAACCGGCGACGGCAATAGTGATTCCACCTGCGCCACTTTATTCTGCACCTGTACCTGGGCGAGATCCGAATCCGTCCCGGCCTCGAATGTCAGATTGACGGTCGCATTACCCAGGCTGTCACTGGTAGAACTGATGTACAGAAGATTATCGACGCCCTGAATACCCTGCTCTATCACTTGCGTGACGGTATCTTCCACCGTCTCTGCCGAAGCCCCCGGATAGCTCGTCTGCACACTGATGGTGGGCGGGGCGATATCGGGGTATTGTTGCAAGGGCAGATACTGCAGGGCCAGTAAACCGCCCATAATGGTGAGAATGGCGAGCACCACGGCAAAGATGGGTCGCTTGATAAAAAATTCAGCCATGGGTCTATTGCTTCGCTAGTTTTTGTGTTTCAAGCAGGTTCAACTGCACTTGCATATCCGGCTGCAATTGTTGCAGCCCGCTCGTCACCATGACCTCCCCCGGCACCAGCCCCGAGGTCACACGCCAGCGATCTCCCACAGCTTCCGCCAATGTCACCCGGCGCAACTCAATACGGGATTGATCGTTCACCAGCATCACCTGCCCCTCCCCACTCGGCAGACGGCGGAAGCTTTGGCGGGGAATAAAAATGGCCTCGTCATCCTCTGCCGCAGTCAATATGGCCTGAGCGCGCATGCCGGGTATCAAACGCAAATCGGTATTGGCAAACTCGGCGCGGGTGAGCAGGGAGTTGGTGGACGGGTCTACCCGGCTCTCCACCAGCCGCACACGCCCCACTTCCGCCACCTCGCTGCCATCCTCAAGTCGCAGGCGTATCTCGGCACCGGTGGCATCCATGCGCAGCTGATCGTTCAGTGGTCGGCGAATATCCACCCAGGCGGGTTGCAAGCGCTGCACCACGGCCAGGGCTTCATCCTGATTGGCTGACACCAGTGCGCCCACCGTTACCCGGGATTCGCCGATAACCCCGTCGATGGGCGCGCGAATCACACAGTTCTGTAAATCGATCTCAGCTTGCTTTAGCATGGCGCTCGCCAGGTCTCGCTGGGCATTGGCCCGCTGCAGCTCGGCCTGGGCCTCATCGGCTTCCTGCTGGCTCACCGAGCTTGACGCCCGCAGTGAGCGCACCCGTTGCGCCTTGACCGAGGCAATTTCCACGGCGGCTTCCGTCTCCGCCACCCGGGCACGGGCCAGATCAACCGCCGCTTGGTAAGGCTGAGAATCGATGTCGTATAGCGCCTGCCCCCGGCTCACCGAGCTGCCTTCCACAAAGTGCTGCGCCGTTACCAAGCCATTAACCTGGGGCCGGATGCTCGCGGTGGCCGACGCCTGAACACGGGCCAGATAGGGCTGTGTGGGGCGGTAGGGCTCACCGCTTACGCGCAGGGCTTCCACGGTGGGAGCTGTTGCGGGTGGGGTATTGGAACCGGCGGGCTGTTCGGCACAACCCGCCAGTAGGGCTGCCGACAAGCAAAGAACAGAGAAGGACCGCATAGTGATTTCCTGAAAATCAACATGCAGGAAAGTATACATACATACATAAATGTATGTAAATAGTCATTTGTTGTACAATACGGGTCGGACGACAGGACACCTATCCATGCGAAGAACCAAAGAAGACGCTGAAGCCACTCGGGTGGAGATTATCAAGGCTGGCTTGGGCATATTCGCCGCCAGTGGCCCGGCCGCTGCCAACCTGAACGCCATTGCCACCGCCGCCGGCGTTACCCGGGGGGCCATCTATTGGCATTTCAAAAACAAATGGGACCTGCTGGATGCCATCATCACTTACTTTACGGTACCGGTGAATACCTTTGGACTGGAGAGTGAAGAAGCCGAGCAAACCGATCCGCTGGGCGATATTCGCGACATGATTGTCAGCCTGCTGCGCAATACTGCCACCAACGACTACTACCGCCAGGTATTTACCCTGCAGGCACGGCTTAACACCATACGGAGTCTGCCCGACAAGGACGCCCAGCAGGTCCACGCGCGTTTTCAGCAATTGATGGAAATGAAACATCGCTATCGCTGTATCGCGCTCAAAAATGCCATCGACAAAGGCCAGCTTCCACCGGACCTGGATACCCAGGCCGGCGCCGCGGTAATCAGTGCCATGATTGAGGGCATGGTCACCAACGCCATGGCCATGCCCGACTTTTATCGCCTGGATCGGCGGGCCGAGCAATACGCGGACGTGGTGATTGCCGCACTAAAAGACGGGCTCAAGACAGTATAGTTTGTCTGGCAGTCGCTGGCGGCCGAGAAATTTACGTCATCATGCCTAATGTTTTTAAGCATTCTGGGATAAGGCTTTATCAGACATTTCCTTCCTATGACATCTCGCTATTGATAACAACAGCAAACATGTAATCCGTTTCACTGTTGTGTGCAGCTTGGCGTTGCAGCCATTGATCATTCGACGATTGCTGACAATTAAAAGTTACGTAAATTAGCTGATATAAACCGTATCTGGCATTATGCTTTCTGTCAGTCACGTAACCAATCTAAGAGTGCCATATGAAGCCTTATCGTATTTTTATTTTGTTATTTTCACTAACCATCATGAACACCTGCCTCGCCGAAACCCTGGCTTCCCGAGTTATAGAAGACGGCGGAAATGGCGAATACAGCGCCATTATGATGACCGATCCATCGCTACCCACCCATACGGTGTTTCGACCCGAAGACTTTACCAGCCTCGGCAATACAAAGCTGCCCATTGTGGTCTGGGGCAACGGCGCCTGTTTTGACTCTCCGTGGGAGCATGTCAATTTTCTCAATGAAATCGCCTCACACGGATTTCTGGTAATTGCCATTGGCACCATGCCCAAAGACAGCAATGAGAAAATTACCGAGCGCTCCACCTCGGCAAAACTGACCGAAGCTATGGACTGGGCCATCGTGCAGAACAGTGATAAAAACAGTGTCTATCATCAGCGACTGGATACCGATGCTATCGGTGTAGCGGGCATGTCCTGTGGCGGATTGCAAGCCCTGGAAGTGGCCGGCGATCCGCGAATTACCACACTCGGTGTTTTCAACAGCGGAATATTTAACGAACCCATGCGCGAGCGACTTCCGGGCATACCCAACCTCGACAAAAGCCAACTGGAAAAAATCCACACGCCCACACTCTACCTGCTGGGTGGCAAGTCAGATATCGCCTATGAAAACGGCATGAACGACGTGGAGCGTATAAATCATGTACCAGTTTTTGTGGGTAACCTGGACGTTGGCCACGGCGGCACCTACGCCCAACCACACGGCGGTGAATTTGCCAGAGTGGCAACCGCTTGGTTTCAGTGGCAACTGAAAAACGATAAGGAAGCAGCCAAGTTATTTACGGGCAACCCGCCGGGACTGGCCAAAACGCCTGAATGGACCTATGACAAAAAGAATGTAGATTAAGTACTCTGAGCAATTTGTGCCCTTGGGGCTGGCAGACATTGTCGGCCCCTGACAGGTTTAAAATTCTTCAAAATGCATTTTAATAGCCATTATTTTCCAACCACTGCTTGTCGAGTGCCTTAGCCGTATAATTGCGTATCAATTCCGGTGAATCTGCCAGGTCGCACGACACCTTTATGGACTCGGGGTCAATGCGTTGAAAATTCACCTGATAATGACTGAGGACCTTTTCGAGGTTATCAAAAGAGGGCTTACTTTCCAGGGATCGATCGATAGGCCAGGTGTCGCCATCCCACTCATTCCTTGGGTGGAAGGTCGCCATATTATCTTCATCACACACAGAGCCTTCCACATCCTTGGCACACGCCGAACACAAGGTCACTAAAAATAGAAAAAGTCCATAGCGCATAGCTCAGTCTCTAGTGACATATTAAGATGAAGCCAAACTTTCACTGCACTCAAATCAATAATTGTTACTCAAAATTGACGCAAACACACTGGAATCAACATTACCGCCCGAGGCACTTACAGCAATATTGCGACCCGTATTCCGATGGCGCTCCTGTAAAGCGGCCGCCGTGGCGGCCGCCCCCGCGCCTTCACAGACATTATGGGTGGATTCAAAGAGTATGCGCATAGCGGCCGCCACTTCTTGATCCGTCACGGTCACCACACGATCCACTCCGTGCCAAATCATTTCCAGCGCTTCCGGCTCAGGGACTCTACAGGCCATGCCATCGGCAAGCTTGGTACTGGCGGCCGATTCGGTGGGTTGCCGGGAAACAAACGATTCGTAATAGGCTTTGGCGTGGGTCGATACCACGCCCACAATTTGCGTTTTCAAACCGAGCGCATCACGCGCCGCTATCATCCCGCAAATGCCCGACCCCAGGCCAATAGGCACATAGATAACGTCCAGGTCACTGACGGCCTGCAACAACTCCAAACTGTAGGTCGCCACACCGGTTACCAGCGAGGGGTGGAACGAGGGCATCATATGCAGCCCCTTTGTCTGGGCCAGCCTTATTGCCTCTTCCCTGGCTTCCTGAAAATCGCTGCCATATTCGATTAGTTCAACCCCGAGGGCGCGCATAGCGGCATTCTTTTCAGTGCTACTCCCCTCAGGCACCACCACCGTGGCCGGCACGCCATGATGCCTGGCGGCGAAACCCAGCGACTGCCCGTGATTGCCACGGGTAGCACTGATAACGCCACGATCCAGAACGCCTGAATCCATATGCGTGGCAAAGTAGACCAAGCCGCCACGGATTTTGAATGCGCCTACAGGCGTATGATTCTCGTGCTTAACCCACACCTCTGTACCCAGATGTTCACAGAGTAGCGGCCAGCAATATTGGGGCGTAGGTGACATGCTCTTGTAAACGATGTCGGCCGCCGATTGAATATCGTTCAAAGTAATTTTCAATAGAGCACTCCGAATAACCGATGCCTATGGCTACACATTAAAACCGACATTAATTTTTTGCCTTTCCAGCCTCTAAAATGGGAAGCCCTGCTTCCGTGGGCACATAGATGCGTTCACCCTTACCATCCTGGAGGCCTTTGATCCAGATATATCGCAGGTATTCTTCGTTATCCTTAAGAGATTGGCCAATAATGCGGTTGGCCTCTGCCGCTGCCTTCGCCCGCTCGATATCGGCCTGACCCTCAGCTTTTGCTCTGGCGATTTGCGCTTTTCCTTCTGCCTCTGCCAGGGTGACCTTGGCCTTGGCCTGCATCAATGCTGCTTGCTCTTTCGCTTTGGCTTCCTCTATTAAAATCTGCTTGGACCATTCGGCCTCTTTCAATGCCGCGCGGCCATTCAGCTCCTGTCTGTATACGTTGTACTTTGGCCATACCCAAAAGGCCAAAACAATAACAAGGCAAGTGACAATCACTAAAAGCATTAAAGTGCCCAAGGCCAAAGCCTGTCTATTCTGATACATTTTTTCTCCCCCGGATGGGCAGATGCCCAGTTAATTTATTCTCTAGCACTAGTCTTCATTAAATTTTATAACTACTTTTTTGAACTCTGAATGTCATTTTTAAAATCCATATACCAATCAGCACTCCCGATCCCATTGCCGCTGGAGCGAGTGCCAGCACTTCAAAACCTCTTTCACCAATAAAATCAGCTGCAACTCCACACAGACCGCTAATGACCAGGATTACACCTCCAAAATGGAAAAAATATTCCGGGTGGGAAAAATCGAAAGGGTTAGATGTCCAGCGCGGAGGATCAAATTCCAATTTCCGCCTCAGCAGCACCTTCAATATTAACAGCCCTAGGATAATCATTAATGGAAAAACCAGAACCCCAGCCCATACTACTTCCCACCCAATATCCAGCTCGGCATCGACCCTATAGCCTCCCAATATAGCGCCAATTGAAGCAATGAGGATAAGCAATATTTTTACTGTGGGCCAAACATCCATAACGAGAAATAATTCCTTTAAATCTAAGCCTTAGTGTACAGCCAGACTTCAAAAATAAAGCTTGTTTCAAATTAATTTTTATAAATTTCGCTATGTAAGCATGCGTAGAATCAAATTAACCAATGGGTGGGTAATAAAAATCTCGGCGATCACCGAGGGCTCGATGATCGCCGATTCAATGGCTCGATCTTTTACGCCAATTGCCGCAAAACGTAGTGCAGAATGCCGCCGTGACGGTAGTAGTCCCACTCCACAGCGGTGTCGATGCGCACGTCCACCTCGAAGTCCACGCTCTTGCCGTCGTCCTTTTTAGCGGTGACTTTGAGGCTTTTAGGCTCTCCCTCCAACTGTTCGATATCGAAGGTTTCCTTGCCATCCAGCCCCAGGCTGTCGGCACTGTCACCCTCCTGGAACTGCAGTGGCAGTACACCAAAGCCCACCAGGTTGGAGCGGTGGATGCGCTCGTAGCTCTGGGCAATGACGGCCTTGATGCCAAGCAGATTGGTGCCCTTGGCAGCCCAGTCGCGGCTGGAGCCAGTACCGTATTCCTTGCCAGCGAGTACGATCAGCGGCGTCTTGTCGGCCAAATATTTTTGCGAGGCCTCGTAGATGCTCATCTGCTCGTCGCTGGGGATGTGGGTGGTCCAACCCCCCTCGGTGCCCGGTGCCAACTGGTTTTTCAGGCGCACATTGGCAAAGGTGCCGCGCACCATCACCTCGTGGTTACCACGGCGCGAGCCGTAGCTATTGAAGTCTTCCGTTTTCACGCCCTGCTCGTTGAGGTATTGCCCCGCCGGGCTGTCGGGTTTGATGGCGCCCGCCGGCGAAATATGGTCGGTGGTAATGGAGTCGCCCACCTTAACCAGGCAGCGGGCGTTCTCAATCACCGGCACCGGCGGTAGGTCCATATCCATGCCCTCGAAATAGGGCGGTTTTTTCACATAAGTGGACTCCGGCCAGCTGTAGATTTCCTCCTTCGGTGCTGGCAGTGCGCGCCAGTCGTCGGTGCCGGCAAAGACATCGGCGTATTTTTCTTTATAGAGGCCCTCGGTCATGGCGCCGGCAATGGTGTCGGCCACTTCCTGCGGATTGGGCCAGATATCCTTGAGGTACACTGGCTTGCCATCCCCGTCTTCACCCAGGGAATCGTTGAGCAGATCCACATTCATATTACCCGCCAGCGCGTAAGCCACCACCAGCGGCGGCGAAGCCAGATAGTTGGCGCGCACGTCCTGGTGGATACGACCCTCGAAATTGCGGTTGCCGGAGAGCACACCCGCCACCAATAAGTCGCCGGCACGAATGGCATTCTTAATGGGTGTGGGCAGGGGGCCAGAGTTACCGATACAGGTGGTACAGCCAAAACCGACAATATCAAAGCCCAGCTCCGCCAGCGGCTTCAGCAGGCCGGCGTTTTTCATATAAGCGGGTACCACTTGTGAACCGGGTGCAAAGGAGGTTTTTACCCAGGGCTTGACCTTGAGGCCGCGCTCGCGCGCTTTTTGCGCCACCAGCCCCGCCGCTACCAGCACTGCCGGGTTGGAGGTGTTGGTACAGGAGGTTATCGCCGCAATCACCACGGAGCCGTGACGAAGCGGGAAGGTCTCGCCATTCATTTCCACTTCAATGGCGCCACTCTCGTGGAGATTGGTGTTATCGATGGCGGTTTGCCCGCCCTCATCCACAAAACGCGAGGCATCGCGGCTGGCCACGGTATCCGCCTGGCGCGCCTTTTCCGCTTCTTCCAGCTTGGCGAACTCGGTACTGGCATCGGTGAGGGCGATGCGATCCTGCGGCCGCTTGGGGCCGGCGAGGCTGGGCACCACATCGCCCAGATCCAGGTGCAAGGTATCGCTGTAGTCCGCCACCGGATCGTCGTCGCTGCGCCACAATCCCTGGGCTTTGGCATAGGTCTCCACCAGCTCGATCTGCTCCTCTTCGCGGCCCGTGAGACGCAGGTAGCGCAGAGTCTCGTCATCGATGGGAAAAATGCCGCAGGTGGCGCCATATTCGGGGGACATATTGGCGATGGTGGCGCGGTCCGCCAGCGGCAGACGCGCCAGGCCGGGACCATAGAATTCCACAAACTTGCCCACCACGCCGCGCTCGCGCAGCATTTGCGTTACCGTGAGCACCAGGTCAGTGGCGGTGGCCGAGGGCGGCAGCTCGCCCTTTAGCTCAAAGCCCACCACCTCGGGAATCAGCATGGTCACGGGCTGGCCCAGCATGGCAGCTTCGGCCTCGATACCACCCACGCCCCAGCCCAGCACCCCCAGGCCGTTGATCATAGTGGTGTGGGAGTCGGTGCCCACCAGGGTGTCCAGCAGCGCCAGGGTCTCGCCGTCGCGCTCTTCGGTAAGCACCACCTTGGCCAGGTATTCCAGATTCACCTGATGCACGATGCCGGTGCCCGGCGGCACCACGCGGAAGTTGGAGAAGGCCTGCTGGCCCCAGCGTAAAAACTGGTAGCGCTCGCGGTTGCGCTCGAACTCCTTTTCGGTGTTCTTGGCGAGCGCATCGGGGGAGCCGAAATAGTCCACCATCACCGAGTGGTCGATCACCAGATCCACCGCGCCCAGCGGGTTGATCTTGGCCGGATCGCCCCTGAGAGCGCCCATAGCGTCGCGCATGGCGGCCAGATCCACCACCGCCGGCACGCCGGTAAAATCCTGCAACACCACGCGGGCCGGGGTAAAGTTCACCTGCTCGCTGGCCTTGTCCGAGCCGCGCCAGCGGCACAGAGTCTCGATGTCCCTGGCGCTGACATTCTTGCCATCCTCCTTACGCAGCAGGTTTTCCAGCAGAATCTTGAGACAGAAAGGCAGGCGCCCCAGCTCAAACTTGTCGGCCAGGGCGTCCAGGCGGTAAATCACATAGTCCTTACCACCCACGGATAGAGTACTTTTTGCGCCAAAACTATTACTCACCTGAGCCTCCTTTGAATACATCATGGAAAAACTCAAGTGTAGCAGGCTTGGCCGCCGCATATCATGACGAGGGCTGCGGGTGTGACACAGGCGAATGATGCCAGCATCAACCCGCGCAGTGTCGGGCGATATAGTCCTCGTGGCGCTGCAGACTGTCTGCACCGGTGGCAATGGTGTCGCGCATTTTCGCCATCACCGCACGCAGGCGATTCAGATCGTAGGTATCCACCAGCGGATCGTAGCGGCTGGGTACAATGCCCTGACCCTCGAACACCGCCACCCAACTGGTATCGGCAAACAGTTCCTCGTCATAACGAAACACCCGCCCCCGGCTTTTATAGAGATCCAGCTTGTGCTGCAGGGTATCGGGTATGGGCATTTCGCGCGTGTATTGCCACAGCGGCTCCTGCCGCTCATTGGCCATATAGTGCAACACCAGGAAATCGCGAATACGAATAAACTCGGTCTCGGTAAGCCGGTTGTATTCGGCGATATCCACCGGGTCGAAGGCGCGGTCGGGAAAAACCGTCATCAACTTGGCGACCGCTGTCTGGATCAGGTGAATACTGGTGGATTCCAGCGGCTCCATAAAACCGGCTGCCAGACCAATGGCCAAGCAGTTCTTGTTCCAAAACTGCTTGCGACGGCCGGTGGTAAAGCGCAGAAATTTTGGCTCCGCCAGGGGTTCGCCGTCAAGGTTATCCAGCAGCGTGGCAGCGGCCTCGTCGTCGCTCAGGTACTGGCTGCAATAGACATGGCCATTACCCAGGCGGTGCTGCAAGGGGATGCGCCACTGCCATCCGGCAGCCTGGGCGATGGAGCGGGTATAGGGCGGTGGCGGTCCGTTGCTGGCGCAGGGTATGGCCACAGCGCGGTCACAGGGCAGATAGTGGGTCCAGTCCTCATAGCCTGTCTGCAAAGCCTCTTCAATCAACAACCCCTTGAAGCCGGTACAGTCGATAAAAAAGTCCGCCTGCAATCGCGAACCATCGTCCAGCACCACGGCATCGATAAAACCATTGTCGGGCTTCAGTTCCACGCCCTGCACTGTACGCGCCAGACGAGTAACGCCGCGCGCCTCCGCGTATTGGCGCAGGTACTCGGCATAGAGCCCGGCATCGAAGTGGTAGGCATAAGCCATATTGGAGAGCACCGAGCGCGGGTTGGCGTCCGGTGGCGCAAAGCGCCCCTTATTGGCCGCCACGGCTGGCAGACTGTACTGGCCCAGGTCGTCGTCTTCGCCCAACAGGTGCATTTTGCGCCAGTACTGGTGAAAGGGCACTGCATCGATATCCGCCCCGTAGCGGCCAAAGGGGTGAAAGTAAGTGTGCCCGGGACGTCGCCAACCGGCGAACTCGATACCCAGTTTAAAAGTGCCCTTGGTGGCGCGCACAAAATCGTTTTCATCCAGTTGCAACATGCGATTAAACAACTGGATGGGCGGAATGGTCGCCTCACCCACACCCACGCTGGAAATGTCCGGCGATTCCACCAGTGTGACCTGGCAGGGATGGTTCTTGAGGGTACGCCCCAAGGCCGCAGCGGCCATCCAGCCGGCAGTGCCGCCGCCAATGATGGCAATGCTGCGAATAAAATTGTCCGGATAACTCATGGTTTATCTCAAAAAAAAGGGCGTTCGCCCGGCACTATGCCATACGAACGCCCGAGAGGTCATGGGGGCCGGAGCAGCCCCCTACTCCATGTATCCCGCAGACTAAAAATTAGCCCGCAGGCGAACACCAATGCGACGATCATTCAGCACATAATCTCGCGGCCGATTGGGGAAGGCCTGGTAGGTGAAATTGTTTTCATCCAGCAGGTTCACCACATCGAAGGAGACGCTGTAGGTGTCGTTAAAGTCATAGCTCAAAGAGGCATCCAGCTGACCGTAGTCATCGTTGTAGATGGGCAGGTTGCCGGTGCCGTTTCCAGAGGTGGTAATTACCCAGGAGTCGCGCCAGTTGTAGGCCAGACGCGCCGAGAAACCGCCCTTCTCGTACATGGCCACCAGGTTGTAGCTGTTCTCCGACAGACCTTCCAGCGGCACCAACAGCGGGTTTCCCTCGGTGTCGGTGGCAGTGGGGCTGGGCGCCTCACTATCCACATAGGTGTAGTTGGCCTGCATACCAAAACCGTCCCAGGGCGCCGGCAGAAAGTCGAAGAAGGTTTGCATACCTACCTCGAAGCCCTCGATAGTGCCCTCTTCGCCATTGACGGGTGCGGTGATTTCAAAGGGTAGCAAGCCTTTGCCCGGCACTTCGAACTCGGCGTCATAGACCCCATTCTGGATAAAGTTTTTCACTTTTTTGTGGAACAGGGTGGCGTACAACATGCCCGCCTCACTGTAATACCACTCCAGGGAGGTATCCACCTGGTTCACTGTCAGCGGCTCCAGGCCGGGGTTGCCTCCCGTGCCCGTGGCATCGTCAAATACGGGTGGTGTGGTGGGATCACTGTCGTGATCCATATAGTTTTCATTGAGCGTGAAATTGGCCCGCAAGTCATAGAAGGACGGACGCGAAAGCCCTTTAGAGGCGGCGATACGCCAGTACAGATCTTCCGCCAGGAAGAAGCGCAGGTTCAGGCTGGGTAAGACTTCAGTGTAGTCCTGCTCCACCACGATCGGCGACTGCGCCTGAATATCGGTACCGGTATCGCTGGGCACACGATAGGTCAGTGTCTGCACGCCCTCGGCTTCTACCTGGGTGTTGACTACGCGCACGCCCACATTACCATCGAAGGGCAGCACAAAATCGTCCAGGCCGAAATCCACCATGGCGTAGACGGCACTGGTTTCCTCACCCTGGGTGTTGATCTGGTTCTGCTCGGAAAACTCGGTGGGTGCACCCGACTGTGGGTTGAGACCCCCCAGCACTTGCAGGGCATTGGCGTGATCCGTCAACAGCTCCGGCGCGACAACGAAATGCGGACCGAAGTTGCGATCGGCACCATCACCGCGCCAGAAAGTGTCCTGATGTGGATCGGGCGTGTAGTACTCGGGGAATTCCTCATAAAGCGCCTGAGACACATCGCTGCCATCCCAGGGAGGGCCGGAAATGGCCGACCAGACAAAACCGGAGTCGCGGGTTTCAATATCCTTGGTGGTATAGCGCACACCGGCGGTGAAGGAGCGCATCAGGCCGCCCTCGTCGAAATCCCACTCCAGGTCGGAACGCACAGCGGTCTCGCTGCCCTCGTTGTCGGCCGTGCGGTTCATCATGGCTTCGTAAATATAGTTGGAGGCGTCCTCCATGTAGCCATCGGGAGTCACCGAATAAGCCGGTACTTCGCCCGTCAGGTCCAGATAGAAAGTGGCGCCGGCCAACAGAGAGCCAAAGCCGGTGACATCACGGTAATCGGTGCTGGAGTCGATGTACTGCAGATCCGTGGTGATTTTCACCTGGTCACTGGCCTGCCAAATGATGCCAGTGGCATAGTCGGTGGTCTCCGAGTCGCGAGTAGAGTCGCGGGTAAAACTCTGGAAGGGCGGGCTGACAAAGCCACCGGTCAACAGGTTGCCGTCGCTGTCAAAACTGAAGCTACCGGGCACCGGCGTCAAGCTGCCGCCCTCGCCGGCGCCATAGGCAAAAATACCGGTTTGCGGATCGTAGAAATTGTAGTGGGACGTCAGATACGTGGCGTAGAACTCCAGATCATCACTGGGTGCCCACTGGAAAGCCAGCGCGGCGCCGGTGCGCTCGCGATCACCATTCCAGGAGGAGATACCGCCCCCCGAGGCCACTTCCACTTCCTGCCCCTCAAAGCCGGGAATATCCGTCCGGGTAAAGAAAGGCTCTACAATGATGGCGTCCTCACGGAACACGGCTTCACTGTAGGAAATATTGGCCAGGAAGCCGAACTCGCCGGCACTGGTTTCCCAGCGATCGGAGAAAAGCACGGAGCCGCCAAAGCCCTCGTCGTCGCGCACATCGTAGTGGGTGGCGCTGACAGCAGCACTGATGATGCGACCATCGGCATCGAAAGGCATGCGGGTACGCAGATCGACAATACCGCCGATACCGCCTTCAATCTGGTTGGCGGCGGGGTTTTTGTAAACGTCCACCCCGGCCAGCAGCTCGGCGGGAACATCCTCAAAGCTGAGGGCGCGGCCATCGGTGGTCGAAAAACTGTCGCGGCCATTGAGTTCGGTGCGCACCTGGGTCAAACCGCGGATAGCAATATCACTGCCCTCGCCGCGGTTGCGGGAAATCTGCACGCCCGAGATCCGCTGTAGGGTCTCGGCCACATTCACATCGGGCAGCTTGCCGATATCCGTGGCGACGATGGAGTCCACAATCACCGCTGCATCGCGCTTAATGCTCTGGGCGGATTCAATACTGGCGCGCTGTCCGGTAACAATGACCTCTTCCAGAGGCTCCTCGTCGGTTTGGGCCATTGCCGGTGCCACCGCGCCCAGAGCGCAGAGCACCAACGCCGAAACACTGGTTTTCACCAGAGTGCCGGCAAACTGATTATCGGTTTTGATCTTCACAGCTGTAACTCCTCTTATTATCGGTGTGGATGCCAGTAACAACCGGCTTACCCGGCTCTTTGAGAAAAGCCGGTGACCATCCAGGTGTTTATCACTTATAAAAGTGATTTTATATAAGATTTCGAGGGTCTTTATAACTTAATTTTTTTATGGGTGCAAATATTTTGTTATGTAAAAACAGATAGGCAGTCAGGTCCGTGTAAAGTGACCGGTTAACGGCAAGCCATCACGGGTGTCAGACGGAGAAGACGGCCAAGGTCGGGGGCAGGCAGGGAGTAATCCAGGAGAAAAACAGCGGGGTAAAGGTGAATATCGGCTAGTCGGCATCCAGTTCGGCGGGGACTTGTACCACCACCACCCGGATACCCTGGTCCTCGAACTGGCGCAGCATGGCGGGATCGGCCTGACTGTCAGTGATCAGCACGTCCACGTCTACCAGGGGGCTGAAGATAAAATTACTGCGCCGGCCCAGTTTGGAGCTGTCGGCGAGGATGATGAGCTGGTCCGCCTGTTTACGGAGCTTTTGCTCGGCGCGGATTAGCAGGGGATCGGATTCCATAACTCCGAATTCGCCGATGCCCGGCGTACCCATAAACATCTTGCTGCCGTGGTAGTACTGAATAGTGTCGTTCTCGAAAGCACTGAGAATAATGCCCTGCTTGCGATAGAGCTCGCCACCGGGGAGGGTAATCTGGTTTTCGCTGTTCTCTGCCAGCTCCTGAGCCAGCACAAAAGAGTTGGTGAGAATGTTGAGCTGCCGGCTGACCAGGAATTCCCCCATCATGTAGGTGGAACTGCCGCCATTGATAATGATGGATTCACCGTCCTCGCAGAGTTCCACGGCTCGCTGGGCAATCAGCCGCTTGATGTCAGTATGCCTGTTCTTGTCAACCAGGAAGGCCGAGCCAGTCAGGTGCGGCCGCTGCATTTTGGTCTCTCCCGCCACCAGCGCTTCGGCCCCGCCGCGGATTTTCCTCAGCTGTTGCTGTTTGGCCATCTTGGTGAGATCCCGACGGATGGTGGCCTCGGAGGCGTCCAACTCGGCGGAGAGATTGCGCACACTGGCGAATTGGCGCTCGTCGAGGATATCGAGGATTAGTTGATGACGCTGTTTTTCCAACACGGGGAAGTCCTGTCTTTACGGGCTTTGAGCGAGACGAATCGGGCGCCTCTATTCTAACCACTTATAATCATATTTGCAGTGAAATGATTGGTTTATCCCACCCGCTGAGTAAAAGCTAGATAATCCCCGACCCACTTCCCCCGGAGGCCGGCCGCGTGGCGGCCACACGTTGACGATAGCCACAGGCACGGTAGGCAGCAATCGGCTCTATGGCACCCCCGGCGCGCAGGCGGGCCATGGCCAGAATGGGCGAAACATCGAGATTAAACGCCGCTTTCAGGGTATTACTGGCCATCAGCGCGTCATTACTTTGCTGGTAACCTTCCAGGGCCTTGCGATCCACCAAAAGCGCTTTGATATAGGAGCGCTGCACTTCCACCGCCGAATTGATCAGACTCTCGATGGGGTCGGTGACATTGTGGGATTGATCCAGCATATAGTCGGGGGCGAAGTCCTCTTGCTGACGGTACTCGGCGTCAACCAATTCATTGAAAATCAGGAACTGCTGGTAGGGATGCAGCGACCCGCTGTCCAGGTCGTCGTCGCCATACTTGCTGTCATTGAAATGAAAGCCTCCCAGTTTCTTGAACTGGATCAATCGCGAGACGATCATCTCAATATTGACGTTGGGTGCATGATGACCCAGGTCCACCAGCGACTTGCATTTCTCCCCCAACTCCATGGCGGCGAGAATATTGCTGCCCCAATCCTGAATCACCGTGGCGTAGAAGGCGGGTTCGAACATCTTGTGCTCGATTTGCATCTGCCAGTCATCCGGCAGGGCGCGATAGATGGCCCGCGCGCTGTCGAGATAGCGTTCAAAGGCCCGCTGGAAATGTTGCTGGCCGGGATGGTTGGCACCGTCTCCCACCCAGACCGTCAGGGCCCTGGCGCCCAGCGCCCGCCCCCACTCGATGCATTCGAGATTGTGGGCTATGGCCTGTTCACGCACCGCCGGCGCGGTATGGCTGAGACTGCCGTATTTGTAGGAGTGGACCTGGCCCGGCTGATCCTGGAAGGTGTTGGAATTCACGGCCGCCCAGCCCATGCCAAAGCTGTCGGCTTGCTGCCTGAGCTCGGCAAAATCCTCCACCCGGTCCCAGGGGAAATGGGGGGAGATAGACGGCGTGCAGCGACAGAGTTGCTGAATCGCCGCACAGTCTTCCACCTTGTCAAAGATGTGGCGCGGCTCGCCGATGCCGGGGAAGCGGGCGAAGCGGGTCCCCCCGGTTCCCACTCCCCAGGAGGGCACCGCCACCGCAAAAGCCTGAGCGCGCTCAGTAAGCGATTCTATCGCCACACCCGTGCGCGACAGTTTTTCACCCAGGGCCTCGTAGTCCCGCTGCAGGTCACCAATAAGCGGCTGGTTGTGTTCGGCAATAGCGTCTGGCGAAATGGGCGCTGCCATTATCATTATCCTCTCAGTCTTTCAGGCATCGGCAATCCGGCAACAGCCTTCTCCCGTGCAGTGGGGACAGCTTCAACCTCAGCGGGTAAAGGACGGGGCATGACCCGCATCCACGTTAATAATATTGCCAGTGGATTTGGCGGACAGGTCGGACGCCAGAAAGTAGATGGCCTCGGCAATATCCTCCGGCAATACGCTGAGCTTGAGGAGGCTGCGTTCGCGATAGTGTCTTTCCAGCTCGTCTTCCGACATTTGGTAGGCGGCGGCGCGCTCTTCTCGCCACTTGCCGGTCCATATCTTCGAGCCGCGCAACACCGCATCCGGGTTGACCACGTTACAGCGAATACCCAGCGGCGCGCCCTCCAGGGCAACCCCGCGCGCCAGTTGCACTTCCGCCGCTTTGGCGGTGCAGTAGGCGGCGGCGTTGGGCGAAGCCACCAGGCCATTTTTGCTGGCCACAAACACCATGGCCCCGCCGGTATTTTGCGCTTTCATCAGCTTAAAACCCTCGCGGCTGACCAGGAAATAGCCCGTCGCCAGAATATCCATATTGCGATTCCACAGCTCCAGGCTGGTCTCGTCCAGCGGCGCGGCACTGGCAATACCGGCGTTGGATACCAGAATATCCACACCCCCAAACGCCACAGCGGTGGCCACCATGGCCTCCGTTACGGCGGCTTCACTGGTGACATCGCAGTGCACGCCGCGTACCACATCCTTGCCATAGGTAGCCGAGAGCTCTGTGACAGCGGTGCCGAGTGACTCCTCATCGATATCCGCCAACATGACACAGGCGCCTTCGCTCAACATCCGACTGGCCGTGGCCTTGCCAATACCGCCGGCACCCCCGGTGATAAAGGCCACCCGCCCCGCCAGCGACTTGGGCCTGGGCATACGCTGCAGTTTCGCTTCTTCTAGCAACCAGTACTCGATGTCGAAGGCCTCTTGCTCATCCAGCCCAACATACTCATCTACGGCACTGGCCTCGCGCATCACGTTAATGGCATTGATATAGAACTCACCGGCAATGCGCGCAGTGGCCTTATCCTTGGCAAAGGTGATCATACCCACCCCGGGCACCAGATAGACCACCGCGTTGGGATCGCGCATAGCGGGGCTGTTGTCGCGCTTGCAGCGCTGGTAGTAATCGGCGTAGCCCTGGCGATAACTCGCCAGCTGCTCGTCCAGGTTGTCGGCACAGCGCGTCAGCTCACTGTCCAGCACCGCCGTGGGGTCGAAGACGAGCACCAGTGGGCGTATTTTAGTGCGCAGAAAGTGATCGGGGCATGATGTTCCCAGCGCCGCCAGTGGCTCCAGCTGGCGGGAATTGACAAACTGCAGAATGGCCGCCGAGTCGTCAAAATGGCCCACTTTGCGCTGATCATTGGTGATCTTGCCGCGAACCAGCGGCATCAACCGTGCCGCGACCCTCCGCCGCTGTTCGCTATCCAGGGGTTCCTGGTAACGACTGCCGCCAAAGGCCTCCACCTGATTGTTAGCGGCCAGCCAGTCGGCGGCCCGCTGGATAATATCCAGCGTATTGAGGTAACAGTCCCGCGAGGTTTCACCCCAGGTAAAAATGCCGTGGCCCTCGAGGACAATCCCCTTGAGCGAGGGATTGTCGGCGGCCACCTTTTCCAGTTTCAACCCCAAATCGTAGCCGGGACGCTGCCAGGGCAGCCAGCCCATATCGCCACCAAATACCTTTTCCGTCAGTTCACGGCTGTGTTTGGTGCAGGCAATGGCAATAGCCGCATCCGGATGCATATGATCCACATGTTTATGGGGAATATAGGCGTGTAACGGGGTATCAATGCTGGCAGCGCGGGGATTGAGATTGAACGTACAGTGAGGCAAGTAGCCCACCATTTCGTCCTCGTGGGCCAGGCCGCGGTACAGCCCCTTGAGCTGCTCCAGCTTATCCATATACAGGGTGGAAAAGCCACCCAGGTCAATGGAGCCCAGGTCCCCACCGGAGCCCTTGACCCAGAGAACCCGTGTATCCTCCCCCGTCAGCGGGTCGCGCATCAGAATTTTGGCAGAGGTGTTGCCCCCGCCGTAGTTGGTTATGCGCAGGTCGGAGCCGAGGAGGTTGGAGCGGTACTTGAGTTGTTCCGCTTCACTCATACCGGACGTTACCTGGTCGTCCCAGAGGTTCTGCAGGGGAGAATCCATCAACAATATCACTCTTTACGGTCAGTCAGACTTAAGAAAAACCCGGCCAAAAACCGGGCAATAGCATGCAATTTGAGTGAAAATGATTGTATATGATTGAATACGGTCCGTCAAATGGGATTTTTTCGACATTTTGATTAAAAAGTTGCAATTTCCGTCATCCGCCAGACCTGGGGCCCCTGCCAGCGGCAGGGGCATAAGCGCTTCCATGCGCCTGCACAGCAAAATCAACGGTCAGCGCTTTCGCGCTTGTCCCGCTCCACCAACCAAATGGTGGCGGCGATAAAATAGATGACCGAGGGCAGTATCAGCCAGTCGCGGAAAACCGCCAGGTCGCCCCCGGCAAATACCCGCCAGGCCATAAGTGCACAGACCAGTAGCGACAACAGCGCCATAACACGAGCCAACTGCAGCTTTACTCCCGCCCGCGGGGAATGCTCCGTGGACGCGAGCTCAACGCCATGCTGCTGCAAATACTGGCGCTCGCGCTCGCGCCGTTCCGCCTCCGCCCGTTCAAATGGCACCGCCTGTTCAGTATAGTCCCTGCGCGCGCCCATCAGCGCGGCCATTACCCCATAGATCACTGTGGTGGCCGCCCAGGTGGGTAACAACAGGAAAAACAAATGCAGCCCCAGCCGCTCCAGCACCCAGGCCAGCAGCAAACCGCCCCCCCAGGCGATTACTGCGGCCCAGTTGAGGGTTATCCCACGGTAACGGGCCCAGTAGCGGGTCAATCCCAGCCGCGGGAACAGCCAGTGTTCGGCCACGATCACCGCTCCTACGGGTGCCAGCAACAGACCCATCAAGCCGACGAAGTCCATCAGCTTGGTGAACACAAACGGAAAGCAGGCAACCACGGTGGTCGCAGCGCCAGTCAAGGCCGTGACGACTGTGCGGCTCCACCGCGGATTGAGCGACTGAAAGGCCAGGCCGGCGCGGTAGATGGTGGGGTTGGACGTGGTCCAACCGGCGATAATCACGGCGACGATGCCCGCCGCCCCCAGCGCCTGATAAGCCACAGCGCCGGCATCCAGTTGAGTAATGGAACTGTGCAGCATAAGCGCCGCACCGGCTCCCATGATGCCCGCGCACACCCAAGCCAGAAAGTGGCCGATATACATGCCCATAGCGGACAGAAAACCGTAGCTGGATTTGCGCGCAAACCGCAGCAGCGTCATGTCCGACAGCCCGCCGTGCATGGCGAGGTTACAAATCCAGGCGAAGGCGGCCACATGCCATACCGTAAACTCACTGTCGGTAGCGCGCCAGATATGACTGTCGGCCACCCGCAAAAAGCCCTCCAGCCCGCCCAGATCACTGGCGCCGGTGGTACTGGCATAGAGCACTGGCAGCAGCGCCAGAGCGCCGGCCACAAACATGAGGATCATCCAGGGCGCGCAGACCTCGGCAAAACGGGCCACCTGGCGAAACCCCTTTATCGCCACCCACACCACCACGGCGCCGACCGCCAGCGCCACCAGCACAAAGGCAGCGTCCGAGGGGTACCAGTGCACCTGCGGTGGGATATTGAACAGGATGCGCACCGCCGAGGCGGACACCGTGATCATGGCGCCGGCAAGTACACAAAAAAGTACGCCGTTGACCACACTGTAGAGTTTGAGAATACCCGGACCACCGATGCGACTCAGATAGGCGTAGAGGGTCAGACGAGTCTGGGTGGCGATAGGGGCGCACACCAGCCCCCAAGTAAGCACCGCCAGCAGGTTGCCCCACAACAACCCCCAGAGTACATCGGCGGTCCCCACACCCCAGGCGACAAACATGGCGCCAATCACAAACTCTGTGCCCGCCACATGTTCACCGGCATAACTGCCGGCAAACCGCCGGGCGGGCGCCAGCTGTTCCGGTTTTACCGGTACGGTTTCAAACTCATCATCGCTGGACATCACCTAGCCTCATATATTGTTATGGAAATACCCTATCCCGCCAGCCGCGGCGGTACTCGAACAGGTTGTCGATATTCGCCGGGGTCACAGTCGCAAGCGCGGTGATCCCGTCGGGCATGGCGTGCCCCCACTGGGTCAAACACCAGGCCCCGCGAATGCTGCTGGCACTATCGTCAGCCACCATCACGGGCTGCTGCGGCCGCAGTTGCGCCAGCAAATGACACAAAAGAGGATTCTTGTGAGCGCCACCGCCAAACAAAATCGGCCCCCGGGCATCGAGCAAGTCGAGCTGATAGTCCACCATTAGGACCAGATAGAGGGTCGCCAGTGCGGCGCCGGATTGTACCGGGCCAGTGATGCTGCCGGTTGACAGCGCATCCCCCACTGCTGGCTTCCCCTGAAAAGGGCCACTGCCCGCGACAAAGGGCGGGCAGGCGTAGACAGCGTCATCCACCACACGCTGCAGCGCCTCGGCGGTCACCGGATCGTCGACACTGGCGCCGGTGAGTTCGCATAATCGCTGGTATTCACGCCCACCCATAAAGCGCGCGCAAGCCAGGGGGTCGCCGAGGACGCTGACATTGGCCAGCATGTCCCGCTCCTCCCGCAGCCGTTCCAGTTTGCCCTCACTGCACATTGCCACCACCCAGGTGCCGGTCGAGATGACGGTGAAGGACCCGGAGAGCCAGGCGGCGAGATAGCGGGCAAAACTGGCATTGGAATCGTGGACACCGGCGTACACTCGGCACTCGGCGGGCAAGCCCAACTCGCCGGCCAGCGTCGGCAGCACTGAGCCCACACTGCTGGTGGCGCCAATGAGAGGCGGCAACTTGGCCCCGATACCCAGTGTCACCACCAGTCTCGAATAACGGCGCCGCTCCGGCTCCCACAAATCCGTGTGACACCCCAGAGAGGTAACTTCCGAGACGGCGACCCCCGTGAGGCGGTAAACCCAATATTGCGGGTACAACATTACCCAGTGCGCCGACCCAAAGGGACCGGGGAAGTGGTTTTTCAGCCACCACAGCTGGCGGCCAAGATTGAGACCCGCACCGAGCTCGGGAGAACGGGTGTCTTCATAGGCCGGGCGTACGGCCTCATAGCCGATATCGTCCGTCGCGATCGCGGGGTGCTCGTAATCCAGAGCCGGCAGTACCAGGTTACCGGATTCATCCAGCAGGAGAGCGCAGGCCCCGTGGGTGCTGACATTGATGGCGTGTATCTCAAAGTGCTGTGCAGCTTCGCGCAGGGTGTCGCGCAACCACTGCCAGATGCCCGCAACGTCAAAATGGGGATAAAGCCCGTCTTCGCTGACCTCATTGGCACAGACACGGGACCAGGCGAGACTGCCGTTGGCGTCGATCACATGAGCCTTGATATTGGTTTTGCCAATATCGAAGATAAATGTATACATACCGGCCTTTCCGCTGCGGGCCTTCATTATTCTGTGTGGCAAACGCGCAACGATTGTGGGAAGTCGTAGGATGCCCAGCTCAGGCAACCGCGCCAGAATGCCAACTGCCGACACTAGCGAACTATGACTACAAATGCAATAATTTGAATGTTTTTTACGACTACAATGCCAACGGCGACATTCCCGCAATGGGCCCGCGCAAAAACGCCCGACCATCACGGGGACCCGAAAGTGTAAAAAAGCACTGAAAATTAACAGTTTGCACTAGATGGCAAACCCTTAGGGCAAGATGGTACCGGTAGCCATGAGCACTTGATTTTAAGTAATTTAAGTCATAAACTTTCATTTACGATCATTACTGATCGTTGTGGCGACCCTAGAGGTCTCAACACATATCCCCAGGATTATGTCTTGTGCCGGCGCTTTGCGCCGGTTTTTTTATACCTTGAGCAAGGGCGATAGCCGCCACCCGGGCAGGTGACTGCCCGGGTGATTACAGGGAGATATCCACTGTTACCGCTTCAGTAGTCTCCGTATTGACAATCAACAGCTGCTGCTCTTCACGATAGTCTAGCGGCGCAGGGGCGCCATTGACTCTCACTGACTTCGGCCTGGATTCCAGCACGACCTCAAACTGACGGGCGGGACTCATGGCGGGACTGGTAATGCGTACACTTTTAGCCTGCCGTTCCAAAGTGATGATCTTGTGTTTGTCGTCGTCGAGCATATCCACATAGGTAAAGCGGGATTGCGTGTTGTTGCCGCCCGGGAAGGTGTGAATTTTCAATACCGGCGCCGATTGCTGCCAGTGACGACTGTTGCCGGCGAACAAGTTACCCGTCACATACAGGCTGTTGTCTTTGACAAAGCGGGGTAGCTTATTGAGGGGTGCCTCGATCTTGACCCACTTGCCTCCCTTGTAGCGAACTGCGGCATTATCGAAATCCCGCCAGCGCCCCTCGGGAAGATAGACACGCCGCTCATGGGCAGGCTCGAAGACCGGGGCCACCAGTATGGCCTCACCCACATAGAAACTGTCCCAGATGTCGTAGGTATTGGCATCATCCAGATGACGATAGGCCGGTGGCTGCATCAAGGTCCCCTTCTGCTCGCTGGTCTGAGCCAGTGAATACAAATAGGGAATCATCCACATACGGTCCTCGAGGATCGCGCGAAAGGCCGCTTGGAAATCCTCATCGTACTGCCAGGGCATGCGGTCGCGCCCTTCCCCGCCGGCGCCATCGAGCTTGATTTCAAACAGTCCAGTCATGCTGCCCGCCTGCATCCAGCGCAGATGCAAGTCTTCGGGTATATAACCTTCGCCCTGGTAACCGCCCACGTCCGTACCCCATACCGGGAAGCCCATAAAGGCGCTGCGCGCGGCATTGGCGAAATTGGCCCGCAAGCCCTCCCAGGTGGTGCGCGGGTCCCCCGCCCAGATAGCACTCAAGTAGGGTTGTGTGCGGTGAATGGCCGAGCGGGCAAAGGTAATTTGATCCTCGCCCCACACCGAGCGCAGGGCTTCATCGTGTACCCTGGCCATCAAGTAGGCATAGCGGTTGCGGCGCGCGGCAGGCGCGACTGAAGTATCGTGCCAGGCCTCACTGGTAGGGAAACGCTCGTCGGCACGATCCATTTTATGGCCCTTGACGCCGACACTCAGCTGTTTATCCACCAGCGACTGCTTAAAGCCCTCTACCGATTGCGGATCACTGAGGTCGATATAACTGAAGTCACCGGCCAAATGCCGGTTGAACGGTGTATCGCCAAAAAATGCCGGCGAAGTCCAGGTCATAAACTCCAATCCGTAATGATCGCGAATCCTGCCAATCCACTGTTCCGGGTTGGCAAACGCCTCGTTGAAATTCATCTTCGACCAGGCATGGGCACCATCGCTATAGGGGCGATCCACAAACCACGAGGTAAACGGCATACGCAGACTGGTCAGGCGCTCAATATCCGCCAGTATTTCATCCGCGCTTTCGTTGTGGTCGCGCCAACCGATGGGCCCCAGCCCCCACGCAGGCACTTTTTTGGGTGCGCCAATGACATCAAAGTAGGCGGCGTGAATCTCGGCACCATCGTCGCCGGGGAACAGATACCAGTCGAGTGTCCCTGTGTCGTGGTGTATACGGTGTTTGCCGTTGATAGCGATGTCATAAGTGCCCCGGGCAAAAGTGTCAAAGAAGGAACCATAGCCCAGGCTACTGATAAAAAAAGCGGAATAGGCAGAGGCGTAGTTTTCCTGAAAGGAAGCTTCCTCCGCCATCACATCCACCACAATCGTGCCGTTGCGCAAATCCGGGGATAAGCGGTTGTCGGGTTGCAGTGCCTCCGTCAAACCGAAGATATGATCCCTCAGGTCGGCCAGTTCCAGAGTAACCTGTCGTCCCCAACCGGGGGACGCATGCACACGAAAACCACCGTCTACCTGGCTAATGATCAAAGACGCCTGACGCGCCTCGTTATCTTCAACCGTACGATAAAATTCCACGCTGGGGGCAAAGCGCCCCATCAATTCAATGGCCTGTTCACTATTACTCACTATATTCCACTCAGTCGCCACCTGATAGTTGAACAGAATGTTCTGCATTTTCATGCGGGTTTGTTTGCCGGCGGACAACTCGAACTGTAACCGCCCTTCGCGGGTGTCCACGCGAAGCTGTGCATCGGCAACATTCAGGCTGGCGGTATTGGTCGCGAAGGCGGGCATCATCACTGCAGTGATCGTCATAATCGCCAGCAAACGAAGCGAGTCGGTAATATATCTAACCATAATAAAATTCCGAAAATATAGTGTCGCTTTCAGTAACAAAAAATTATGAATAGCCTGAAAAGGCTATCGCTATAAATCCATCACCGCATGAAACGCCGACTTTGGCTGATGCTCAGTGTCAAACAACAACGGAAAATCGGAACGCCCCGAATCAAATTCGGACAACCAGGTATTGTCATCCGCCACACCCCAGAAGGTGACATTGGAAATCAGATCGCTGTTGCGTTTGAACATGGCGAACAACTGAGCGTAGCGTTTCGCCTGCTGGCGATCGAGTTCCGCGGGTATCGTGGCCGCCGTGTAAAAATCCTCTGGTTCATAAGGCTGACCGCCCACATAGAGTGACATGTCCAGTTCGGTAATCTGCACGTCCAGCCCCAGAGAAGCGTAGCGCTGAATAGCCGCCTCCAGGTTATCAATGCTCTGATAATGTGATTGATGCTCCGGGTCTGATGACAATACCGTTGCCACATGTGCCTGTAACCCCACACCGTGGACGGGCACGCCCGCCGCCAACAGTGATTTTAGCAGCTCATAAATAGCCTCGCGCCGAGCAGGCAAGTGATTGTAGTAATCGTTGTAAAACAGCTTGGCCGCGGGATCCGCCGCATGGGCCGCATGAAAGGCCGCGGCAATATAGTCTTCACCGAGGGTACCGTACCACAAGCTTTTTTGATCGTCGGCCTCCTGCTCATGGGTACGCAGGCTGCCATCGTCCATGATCGCCTCATTCACTACATCCCACACATCCACCCGGCCCCGGTAATGCCCAACCACCGTCTCAATATGGTCTTGCATGATAGTCAGGACGGCGTCCCCGCCGCGTGGCTGACCACTCTCGTCATAAAAAACCCAGTCCGGTGTTTGACGGTGCCACACCAGCGCATGTCCGCGCACCGCCATCTCATTGGCTTCGGCAAAGCCGACTATATTGTCTGCATCGGTAAACGTATACTCGCCACGGCGAGGCTGAAGTGATTCAAACTTCATTTCGTTTTCCGCCGTGATGCTGTTGAAGTGATGCGTGAGCAGGGCTTCGTGGGTTTGATAGGACTGGTGGTCCACCGCGGCGCCAATCAAAAAGTCATCGCTGAATTTGACTTTTAATTGACCGGTGGCGGCGGGTGGATTCTCTGTCGCCTCTATTGGCGATGGTGGATTATTATCTGAACAGGCAAGCAGCAGGCCGGTGGCCAGGGCTACGCCAATCAAGGGGGTCAATGGTATTTTCATCACAACTCCTGTTCGGGTAAAAAGCCTTCCGTCTTAACGCGCCACTGGTCGTTTTCGGGAAAGCCGCGGTTTGCACGGTCGGGATGCGTGGCCGCCATCTGTGCCACCGCCGCCAGCAGGGCGCCATTGGCGGGCAGATACACGGGCAGCCCCACTTTTTTCTGCGGGCAGTGTCCATTAACGTTGTAGTGATTGTTGTGAGCATCCATCAACAATGCATCGACCGCCATCTGTGGTTCCCCCAGCCGATTGGCGGTCATGGCGATCATCGGATAATCCCACCCCCAGATTCGCTCCTCAAAATCCCAGGTGTTCAACACGGCGTTCAACGTCTGCCGCATGACCACCGGATCTACACGATCGTCGGCAATCAGTCCCCAGGTTCCCAGCATGGCCGGGTGATCGTTGCGGCTGTCCAGGTTGTCAAAGGTATCCGGAATGGATTCGATAGCCACATACTTGCCATCTTTTTGAGGCAGCGCCGCAAGCTTGTCGATCTGCTCGCGCCAAAGCGGATGGGGCTCCAACCCCAGGCGCTGCCGCCAGCGCTGAGCGGTCTGCAGACCGGTGTACCACAGGCCCAATTCGAAGGAGGGATTTTTGGATTCGGTGACCTCGTAATGCTCTTGCGCAATCCAGATGGGCGGATTGAGTGAGTAGCGCTGCTCTGACGCTTCCCAGGTCAACATGGACGACAGTGTCCGCGCCGTTTCATCCACCAGTTCGGCGTAACGCTGCAGAGTCTCGTCCGTGGGCTGGCGCTGATAAACCCGCTCCGCCAGCAGTATCGGTTGCGGCTGATTCCAGATAATCAGCGGGTTACCGCCGGGGCTCTCGCGACCATCAGGACCCACCATCTTCGACCAGCGAGCGCCCTCCAGCCCTCTTTGGCGCGCGGTCTCCCGCGCCACTGAAAGATGCCGCACATACCAGTCGAGCAGGTTTTGCGTGTAGGTTTCGCGCCCCCACAGGGCCCAGTGAGCGCTGTGCCACCAACTCATTTCCGTGTGGAACTTGCCGTACCAGGAACTGCTGGTGAGGCCGGTTTCCTGCGCGGGTATTGACGCGCGTTCCTGGACAGCCATGAGATACTGGCTGAGCACTACCCGCCGCTCAAGCTCATGGGCTTGTACGGACTGACTGCCGCTGAAATCAATGGCCGCACCGCTCTTCCAGAAGCTCCGCCAACCCTCCTGTGCCGACGCTGCGATAGTCGCAAAACGGTTCTCGGCATCGAGTGAAGGCCTGTCCTGACTGAAATGCACTGCCAGCGAAAATTCCCCAGTGTCGGGGTCGGCGGCGATCAGTTGCAGGCGGTATTGGTGAGCGTTCATTTTCTCCAGCGCCGCTTCTCCCTGCCAGTGCACCATGACCCAGTGACGGGCATCGTCCACCTCGCGAGCAAACAGTGCCACCTGCTCCCCACTGTGAGCCAATTGCGTGCGGTGAGCAGCGTCCTCCTGCCAGAGAATCGCCGGCGTATTCTTCACCGTCGGGTCATAACCGCGCGGGAACCCCAGAGTAACGCTGAGTTGTCCCCGATCCACCAATGTCGAGCGCAGGCTGAAGGCCACTTTGTCTTCGTCGCTGGCCACGGCACTCCGCACGCTCACGGCGCGGCCCTGCAGATGAAACTCGCTGGTCAACAGGCCGTCCCACAGGTCCAATTGCTGGGCAATCTGGTCCACTTGCTCGGGCACCAGTGGCTCCCTGTCGAGATTGAGCGCAATACGCGCCAGCGGCAAGTCGTGGGGGTTTTGGCGCAGCCATTGCCCGGCGGGGGAATCCATATCCGTGGGAAAAGTCACCTCGCGGCCGTAGGCCTGGTAGGTCTCGCTGGCGTCTTCCAGTCGGTAATTTTCGGGGTTAGGGCGACTGTGCCAGGCCCAGCGCGCCTTGGTTTCCAGCGGAGTACCCTGGCGAAAATAGATATCGGGAAAGCTTTGCAGCCCGGTGACGTCGGCAGTGAAAGCGAACTGGCCATTGCCCAGGGTAAAAGGCGACGCGGGCTCGAGGCTATTGAGCCGGGGGTTGTGCCGGCTGACCAGTGCCTGGCGGTCAATCGGCAAGTGAGCGGCTGGAGCGGATGCAGGCGTGGGCTCAAGATCGTCCGGCCCCGCGTCACTACAACCCCAGAGCGCAAGAATCATAAGCGCCCCCAGGGTCACGCCCAGGGTATCTGTAAGAGATGGCTTTGGCCGCCTAGGGGTCATCAGGTCGCTGTCTCTCATGTCAGCCACTCTTTATTATCGGTCAATGGAAACGACTTCATTACTGGGCGTAGCCTTGGCCGCGCCGGATCAGCGCCCTACCCTACCACTCAGCTATACGCAAAATCAATCATTTACGTCAACCGCTCTATCAGCTCGGGCACATTTGCCAATCTCCTCCTTTTTTCGGGGAATCCCGGCAATATTGCCTACAAAACCTCCAAAAAAGCAGTTTAACCAACCAAAATCAAGAACCCCCCTCTTCAAAAGATCAAAAAAACACCAACCGGCAACGCTGTCATATTAATCATTCTTGACCACGTTTGATTTAAAATGTATTTTCTTGGTGTTATTTTGATTGGATGTGACACCTTATGCATTCTCCTGGGTGTTAAATTGCCAGGTCATGAGCGCCGCTCCATCAATCCATTACTGGTTTCTTTAAACGGCGTTGCAGGTTGCGCCAGTATCAATAAAAGGAAGACGATAATGAATAAGATCAGACACTCCACCTTACGACCCCGTCATTTCTCGCGTCTGGCGCTTGCCATCAGTGTGGCTTCGGCGGCCGCGCCGCTGCTGGCCCAGCAACAGAACACTGGCGACGTCGACGAAACCCGGACACTGGAAGAGGTGATTGTCACCGGTACACGCCTGACGGCCCCCACCGGCATGAATACGCCCACGCCGGTCTCGGTATTGAACGAGGAAGACTTCGAGCTGTCGGGCACCCAGAACGTTGAACAGCTGCTGCTCGACTCCCCCCAGTTTACCGGCAACCAGCTCGAAGGTCCCAACGCCAACACCGTGCAGGCAGGCCAGCCCATTGGGGTTTCCACCCTGAATCTGCGCAACTTTGGCGCCACGCGCAACCTGGTGCTGGTTAATGGACGGCGCTTTTCCATTACCGGCCCGGGCATGACCACCGACATTAACACCATACCCGCCGCCCTGATTGAGCGCACCGAGGTGGTAACCGGCGGTTCTTCCGCGGTCTATGGATCGGACGCCATCACCGGTGTGGTCAACTTTATTATGAAGGACGACTTTGAGGGGGTCGCTCTGGACGCACAGAGCTCCTGGGATATGCCCACTGACACGCCGACTTACAATATCGACCTGACCTTCGGGACTAATTTCGATGACGACCGCGGCAATATCACTGCTTCGCTGGGCTACCTGGATCGCGGGGGCTTTACCACCAACGAGCGCGGTGGTTTTGTGGCACAGACCTTGAGTGATGCCTGTGTCACCACCGAGTCACACAGCAGTGACAGCCCAGGCGTGCCGCTGAATGTGCCCGCCGGTGAAACCTGTAGCAGTGCCGGGGGACGCATGGGCTTTACCACCGGGGGTTCAGGCGATGTGCCCAACGGCCGGATAGGCAATTTGCCGCTCTACGGCTCGGCACAGTCCGACGCCGAACTGGACGCGGCGCTGGCCGCCCTGGGATTGCAGGATATGGGTTCTCTGGGGGCTATGTTCGATGCCGAAGGCAATTCGGTGCGACCTTTTATCTCCCCGGATGACCGCTATGACTTCGCCAACAATGCCTATATCGTCACTCCACAGGAGCGATGGATGGCAAATGTCTTCGCCGACTACGACTTCAATGACGCCATGACCGGCTATGCCGAGATCCACTACACCAGCAACCAGAACAAGGTGCAGATTATTCCCTCCAATGTGAACGGCAATTTCCTGGTGGAGACGGATAACCCCTACCTGAGTCCGAACATGCAAAACCTGTTGCAGCTGTTGGATGAGCGAGAGTCCGGCACCACCACCATTCAGCAGGGTTCGTTGAGCATGAGTACGGAGCCCAACGACGGCCTGGCGGTATTAAACTACGGCCGCCGCTTTAGTGATCTGCCCACTCGCCAGGCCAATGCCGATCAACAGGTGTTCCGCACGGCAATCGGTGTGCGCGGCGATCTCGGCGATGTCTCGGACGTCTTCCTGCGCGACTTGTCCTACGACGTCTACTACAGTTTTGCCAAAACCACAGAGGTGGATGTGCAGATCGGCTCGGTTTCCCGCAGCCGCATTCAGAACGCCATGCTGTCGCAAAACGGCGAGCCGCCGCTGCTCAACCTGTTCGGCAATGGCAATATTTCCGAGGCCGCAGCGGAGCAAATCCTGATTAGCGCGGTGTCTAAAATCGAGGCCGAGCAAAAAGTCGCCGTGGCCAGCCTGACCGGTGTGGCCTTCGACTTGCCCGCTGGTCCCGTGAATTTTGCCATCGGCGCCGAATGGCGTGATGCCTCGGCCAGTTATCTGCCGGACACTTTCCTGGCCTCGGGCGACGTCTCCGGCTGGAACTCGGCCCGCCCCACCAGCGGAAGCCAGTCGGTCACGGAATTCTTCGGCGAATTGCGCCTGCCAATTTTGTCGGGCATCGCGGGCGCCGAGCGGCTCGACCTGTCGGGTGCGTTCCGCTATTCGGATTATGATGTGGGTAGTGAAGAGGGTGTATGGACCTACTCCGGTGGTCTCGAGTGGACACCAGTGGCCGACCTGTCACTGCGTACACAGTTCCAGCACGCCATTCGCGCACCCAATATTGGCGAACTGTTCGGCGGTCAGGGATCGGACGGTCCTATTGCCACCGACCCCTGTGGTCCCAACCAACCCGCGGATCAGCAAACCCAGGCGGTCAGGGATCTCTGTGTGGCTACCGGCGTCCCCGCAGACAATGTGTTTAGCGCCTCGGTACAGCCCTCTCCTTTCCTGCGACAAATTCGCGGGGGCAACCCGGACCTGAACCCGGAAGAGTCCGATACCACCACCATCGGTATTGTCTATCAACCCAGCCAGATTGACGGTCTGTCACTGTCCATCGACTATTTCAATATCGAACTGGATGGTGCCATCGCGCCCCTGGGTGGAGGCGGTCTACAGAACGTTCTCGACCTCTGCTATGACACCCTGCAAGACCCAGACAGCGTCTACTGCCAGGCGATCCATCGCGACCCCAATACCGGGGAAATTACCGGCCCGCGTTACGTCTATACCACCAATGCCAATATAGGCGGCATCGAAACATCCGGGGTCGACCTACACGCAAACTATGCGTTCGAAACCAACTGGGGATTCTTCGGTGAGGGCAGCCTGTGGAGCCTGAGTACTTCCTGGACCTACACGGACGAGTTTACCGTGACACCGGTGCAGGACCTGCCCGACCTCAAGAACCACTGCGTGGGCGCTTGGGGTGGCACCTGCGGTCAGCCTTTACCCGAATGGAAAAGCTCCACCCGTCTCACCGCCACTTCGGGGCCGGCCACCATTTCCCTGCGGGCACGCTACATGAGCGACCTGCTCACCGATAGAATCGCGGTACCCGAGGCGCGGGGTGAAGAGGCACCCTCGGCGGACGGCTTCACCAAACCCACCATTGGCTCCTATGTGTACTTTGACCTGACGGGGCAGTATGCCTTTAGCGAAGAGACCCAAGTTACACTAGGGGTGCGCAATATTCTGGACAAGGAAGCGCCGGTACTCGGCAGCCTGGAACAGGGCGGCAGGAACACCATCCCCGCCACTTACGATATGCAGGGACGTGTGCTGTTTGTCAGACTGCATACGCAGTTTTAATGACAACGGGTGGGGTGGTTTATGGCCACTCCACCTTCTATTCCATCTTCAATAGCGCACTATTTTTTAATTCGGCAACGCTGTTATTACGTTCGTGCCAACCTTGGTGGATGGCTATTTCAACGACCTTGGCAATTCCCCCGACTGCCATAGCCCCAAACCAAACCCATCCGGGTCCAGAAAGTCGGCACTCCAGCCGCCGGGAGCCTCCGACACCGGCGTAACAATGGTGACGCCCGCCATCGCCAGCTCGGCGACTATATCGTCAATGCCGCCGTCGGTGACTTCAAACACAATGGCCGGCGTATTGCCGCGCGTGCCCTCCATTTGAAAAAAGATCAATTCGAGACCGTTTTCCAGACTGCCCTGAAGCCAAAAGGGCTCCGCCCCCTCCATACGCTCCAGGCCGAGGTTAAAGGTATTGTTATAAAATTGCTCCGTCCGCTGGATATCGCTCACGTAGTAAACGACGCTGGCACGCTTGGGTTTAAAGCTCATGGGTGGTTCCTCAGTGATTAACTCACCATATTATTGCCGCCGATGTTCATTTTGTGAGTGGCTGACCACAAAAAGATGCCCATCGGGGTCGTGACTGGCCAGGGTTCCGGTCTGAGTGGACAATTTTGACGACAGAGCGCCGCGAAGGCGACCATAGTCGAGGCCCGGTTTCAGTCCCGTCAGTTCACTGGGCATAGGCAAACCCGCTGTTGCAATGTGGATTTTTAACGCCCGAATCCGCTGGCGCAGTGCCATGTCCGATAGTTTCAGCAAATAGGCAATCTCACGCCTGTTATGGCCGGACAGCGCCAGTGCCAGAACAACTTTCAGAGCCGGCGTCAGGCTGTTCAACAGCTGGACAAAGTCTTGCGTCCCGTCATCGCAGCCCCCCGTTGGCTCCATCGGCCAGTGGCTTTCTCGATCCCGCCGACGCCTCTCCCCCCGCAAGGCCATCAGTGCCTTATTACGGACGGTTCCTACCAGCCACTTTCTGGTGTTTTCACAGTCAAAATCGCTAAAGCCCGCGAGATAAGCCGCCAGATAGGCGTCCTGTACAATGTCTTCCGCCTCGGCACTATTTTCTGTCATGCGGCGGGCAATGGTGCAAAGCTGGGCGTATTGGCTGGAGGGCATCATCATGGTCCAATTCGAGCGATAAAAGCATCACAATGGCTGTGATTATAATTCAAAGCCCCTGGATTCAAACCGCCGCCAGCAACCGTTGAATATGCTCGTTAAGGGCCGCCTTCAGCTCGTCCGGCGAGAGAATCACAAAGCCAAAGGGAAGCTGTGCCAGCCACCAGGCAAACCAGCCATAGTCGTCAGTGCTGGTGGTCATCAGCACGCCGTTTTCCTGTTGCTCAAACATGCCCTCCAGGTCGATGGTGCTGTGCGTCACTGTACTCATATAGGTTGTTACGGTGTGAATATCAGTGTGCAGTAAGGCGCTGACCCGGTAACGGCGTTCGGCATAATGCATACTTTCTTGTAAATGACGGGCGGCATTAAAATTGACCGGCCGCACAAAGTGTTCTTCTTCCCGCACAATGTCAGACAGCCGATCCAGCCGAAAGGAGCGCTGCGCCTGGCGCAGGTGACAAAATCCACCCACATACCAATACCCCGCCCGAAACACCAGGCCGTAGGGGTCGAAGCGGCGCTGCATGCTTTCACCCCGAGGCGAGCGGTAAGTCATACTGACGACCTGGCATGCCTGAGTCGCCTGGGTCAGGTCCAGCAATTGCCGATGGCCGGAAGACTGACGAGATGGAACAAACTGAATGGTATTACCCATAGCCTGCGCTTGGGCCTTAAGGTGGGCGGGCATCACACGCTCCAACTTTGCCTGCACGCTCTCCAGCGCCACATCGTCCTCCAGCAGGTTGTGCTCGCGCACCGCCAATAGCGCCAGCGTAACCACCCGCACTTCCGCCTCGGTAAACATTAACGGGGGCAGCTTAAATCCCGGCACCAACCTGTAACCGCCATAGCGACCCTGCTCGGTAATAACGGGAATGCCCAAATCCTCCAGCACGGAGATATAGCGCCTGACGGTACGCCGGTCGATGCCCAGGCGTTCCGCGATTTCAGCGCCCGAGAGTAGGCCCCGGGCCTGCAGTAACTCCAGCAGTGCCAACACTCGAGTGGTCGGTCCGGCCATGGGCTGGCTCCTTTTCCAAAAAACCCATGATCGCGCATTAATAGGGCAGGTTCTAGCCTATTAACCCAATAAGATAGTTGTCATGGCGCTGCAGCAGCCTGGAATTGATCTGAATATGACAACGAAGCTGACCAAGGAGTAAACCTTATGAACACGATGACTCTATATACAAACCCCCAATCCCGAGGCCGTGTTGTGCGCTGGATGCTGGAGGAAATCGGCCAGCCCTATGACGTGAAAGTCATGACTTTTGGCGGCGATATCAAGTCCCCGGAATACCTCCAGCTCAACCCTATGGGCAAGGTGCCCGCTCTAATGCACAAGGGCACAATCATTACCGAGGTGGCGGCCATCTGCGCCTATCTGGCCGAGCAATTCCCCCAGGCGAACCTGGCACCCCCTGTCGATAGCCCGGAGCGCGGCAGCTATTACCGATGGCTGTTTTTTGTCGTGGGCCCGTTTGAAATGGCTAACAGCGCCAAGGCCTTTGGCTGGACAATTGATGATAAAACTGCCGTCTCAGCAGGCTGCGGGCACATTCAAGACTCCATCAATACCGTCAAGCAAACACTGGCCAAACAGCCCTACTTGTGCGGCGACAACTTCAGCGCAGCCGATCTGCTGATGGCGAGCTATATTGGCTGGGAGACGATGATGAAAGTGTTGGAGCCGAATCCGGTGTTTGCGGAATACCTCGAACGCTGTTGCAAGAGACCGGCGGCCAAACGCGCCGACGATTTAGACAATGCCTTGATGAAGGCCAGTGCGTAAAAGCTTGGGGTTAGTGGATTCTGAGTGACATTGTCGCCATAAACGGTACGCCCCGGGAAAGCTGGGGCGGTACCGGGCTTACCATTCAGCTCTTGCGGCATAAAACGCCCATAGCCACTTTAACGACCGGGTTCTGTCCAGAGACCCTCTTTGACGATGTTGCGTATCCTGGCCTTAACAGAGGCCGCTTCGTCTTGCATTGCCATGTCAAAAATTTCTTTGGTTTCAGCCCGGTATTCGGGGTATTGGCTTGCCAATACACAAAAACCGTTGTAAGACCAGGCCCGCACAAATTTATTTGGATCACACAAAGTGACTCTCAAGAAATGCTCCAAAGTCTGTTTCTTTTTGGCTTCAATAGTCAAGACCGAAAGAGATTGGAGGATATGGAGTCTTGCCTCCCAATCCTCTAGCTGAATAAGACTACTCATAATCTTGGCGCTTTCCCTTTGGGAGAATTCGTGCCTCCTATCAGCGCAAGCTTTTAAAAGCCAGGTAGCACCCTTCTGGCAATCAGGTATTTTAATAAGGTGTATCAATGTATCGACAAAGTGTTTATCGCCAGCATGCCGATTGAATATATCAGCAATATAATCAACGGACTTGCCATTCCAGGATTTTATGGATTTTTCTAAGTTCACAGGTGGTTCTACTTGACCAGTGCTAATTGTTAACTAATCTGCGGCTTTTGGAGCACCAAAAGCCTTGCTATAAAAACCCGATGGATCGAAGCAGCAAACCCTTTTCTTTCCCGAGCCAAGCATGTCACAGGCATCGGTAATTCGCTTTATACGTGTCTTTTCCTGCTTGGCCGTGGTAATCCAGTGAATCCAGTCAAGGCGAGCAATAGTCGTAGTGCTCTCCCAGGTGGCCAGCGCCTCTGGAGATTCCCGCAGCGCCTGAGCCAGATCAGCAGGCACTGCCGGTTCAGGTTCCTGTTCCACAGCTTCAATGCTAAATTCCACCCTATCGCCAAAACTTACGTCCGAGTCCTTCATCAGTTTCTCGTCGACTTTCAACCAATGGCTTTTCTGGCCATCGGGCTCAAGCAAGGCTCTGTAACTTTTGCCGTTGATACTG
>CBFGUT010000002.1:0-46807 GCA_965652265.1 uncultured Cellvibrionaceae bacterium
AAAGGTGTATCTGGTTTAAATATATCAAATGCAGTTCTGAGAAAACTCAGGCCCGGGATTCGGCGGGAAAGCTGGAAAGGCAATTGTATAGGCGTCGGCTCTACTGTGGCAACCATGGACGGTATTGATTCTCCTCAGTTGCACGTTCTTCACACATCGCTTACGTATTTGCTTTCATTGTTCCCGGTCGACAACAACATGGCAACGGAAGCCAGGATGTATAACCAGAAAATGCAAAATCATGTCGATAACATCCGATATTATCAACTTGCTCATTACTTATTAAGCCGAAGACAGGATGAATTTTGGAGTAAATTTCAATCATTTGATATTCCGCAGCCACTAGAAATTAAATTGGAAGCGTTTAGGGAAAGAGGTGTTGTACCAATGTACGAGAATGAGACCTTCGAGGAAGAAAGCTGGCGCTATCTTTTTTCTGGGAATGGAATTTTACCAAGAACATATGATCCGCTAGTGGATAAGATGCCAGAGCATGAACAAATCGAAAACTTCCAGAAGATGTTAAAGTATCTAGCGAATGAGGCTGAGCAGTTGCCCGATTTGCAAACATATATAGATATGATTTCACCAGCTAACTCGAACAAGGTTTCAGATTCCATTTTTTAATAGCGAGCAAAAGTTGAATGATAAAAGACATTGTGGTTGTTGGTGGCGGTACGGCTGGTTGGATGACTGCGGCGGCGCTGTGTCGATCCCTGGGTACAAAAAATCACACTATCACCGTTGTTGAGTCTGAACAAATAGGAACGGTGGGTGTGGGTGAGGCCACAATACCGCCCATTATGATATATAACAATGCACTGGGCCTGGACGAAGTTGAGTTTGTTAAAGAAACAAAAGCCACATTTAAGTTGGGCATTGAATTTGTCAATTGGCGAAAGAAAGATCATTCATACTTCCATCCATTTGGCATGTTTGGGTCCGATATGGATGGAATCAGTTTTATGCATTTTTGGCTTCGCTGGAAGAAAAAGCACGGCAATCTGGATTATTTAAGCTTCAATGCAGAGGCCTGTGCTGCCAGGGAGCGAAAATTTGCTTGGATAAAAAATGAACCGGGGCCAAAGATGCTGCCGGATGTGAACTACGCGTATCATTTTGATGCGATTTTGTATGGTCAATTCCTGAGGAGATTTTCGGAAAAATATGGCGGTAAACGCGTAGAAGGTAAGGTTGTAGCCGTCAATCAAAATTCGGAGACCGGTTTTATAGAGTCTATTTCGCTGGAAGATGGTCAGACAATTAAAGGCGACCTTTTTGTTGATTGTACAGGTTTTAAAGGCCTCTTGATTGAGGAGACGTTAAAGGCGGGTTATTTGAATTGGAGCCACTGGTTGCCAGTAGACAGTGCGGCTGCTGTCCCTTGTGAATCGAAGGGAGAACTCTTGCCATATACTCGCTCCATCGCTAAAGACTCAGGCTGGCAGTGGCGCATTCCATTGCAACACCGGACTGGAAATGGCTATGTTTACTCGAGCCAATATTGTAGTGATGATGAAGCCAAAAATGTGTTGTTGGATGGGCTGGATGGTGAGCCATTGGCCGATGTCAAGTTGCTTAAATTTGTGACTGGTGTTCGAAAGCAGGCATGGGTAAAAAACTGTATTGCTATTGGGCTTTCCAGTGGTTTCCTTGAGCCTTTGGAGTCCACCAGTATACATTTAATACAAAGAGCGATTCATAAACTGCTTGCCATGTTTCCCACTAATGAAATTGATCCGCATCTGGTAAATAAATTTAATCAGCAGATGTTTAATGAGTACAATGAAGTGAAGGATTTTCTGATTGCACACTACTGTGTTACTGAGAGAGAGGATACACCTTTTTGGCAATATGTTAAAAATATGGAGATTCCTGACTCGCTTCAAGAGAGGTTAGAAATTTTCAAAGGGCGAGGCGAAGTGATTGTTCAGAAGGATGAATTATTTAGAGAGGCAAGCTGGTTTGCAGTGTTGATGGGTCAAGGCATAGAGCCGCAGGGCTACCACCCGATAGCGGATGTAATTTCGGACGATCAGCTGCAGCTACGCCTGACAAAAATCAGAAGCGCTATTATGCAGCGCGTTAAAATGCTTCCCCTGCATGGAGATTTTGTCAGACAATACTGTTCGTCAGCTCCGTGGTAGATAGTAAATGAATGTGGATTGGTAAGGGGGCTCATGAAAGATCGCAAGCCGACCTCTTTTGATATCGCGTATCGTGCTGGTGTTTCCCAGGCCACGGTGTCGCGTGCCTTGCGCAATAGTCCACTAGTCAATGAAGAAACTCGGAGGCGGGTACAGGAAATCGCCCGCGAGCTTAACTACAAGGTCGACAAGAACGCCCGCAATCTGCGCTCGCAAAAGACCAAGACCATCGCACTGTTGCTGTGTGAAGATCACGGCACCGGCGATTCGTTGATCAATCCTTTCTTTCTATCCATGGTGGCCAGTATTATCCAGGCAACAGCCAGCCAGAATTACGATTTGTTGATTTCCTTTCAGCAGTTCAGCGAGGACTGGCATGCCGATTACGAGGATGCAAATCGTGCGGATGGCATTATTTTTCTGGGCTATGGGGATTACGTCACCTATGTGGAAAAATTGATTCGGCTGGATGCCGAGGGGGCCCATTATATTACCTGGGGGCCGGTATTGCCCGGACAGCCCGGTGTTTCCATCGGTTGCGATAATTTTAACGGAGCCCGCGAGGCGGTGGCGCACTTGCTGTCGCTGGGACGAAAAAACATTGCCTTTCTCGGGGATGTATCCGAGCACAGTCCCGAATTTCGCCGCCGTTATGAAGGATACAGTGCCGCCTTGCAAGCGGCGGGGCTGGCTGTGGATGGCCGTCTGCAGGTTACCGCCGAAACCTCCGAAGATGCTGGCTATAGCGCCGCTCTTGCACTGCATCGGCGCGGAGTGCACTTTGACGCGGTGCTTGGGGCCAGTGACCTGATTGCCATAGGCGCCATGAAGGCCCTCGAGGAGTCCGGGCTGGAAATACCCCGTGATGTGGCGGTTATGGGATTTGATGACATTCCCATGTCGGCCTATACGCATCCGCCCCTGTCGACTGTCCAGCAAAACACCCGGCTGGCAGGAGAGCTGCTGGTGGATAATTTGCTGCGTATGGTGGAGGGCGAAAAAATTGAATCCTTTTTAATCCCCGCCACCCTGGTGATTCGCGGTTCTTGTGGTGCGAGATAAGAATTGTATAGAGGTGGCCTGGCAATTTTCTATATTGACAATGACCACACCACCGATTATGGCTGTTTGTCTTCAACCCCTAATGTCAGTGCCGCCGCAATGGCAAAACACAGGCCGCCCAGTGCCAGGGCATAAATACTTTCCCCGTTAAAGAGCCCCCCTACGATCAGCCCAAGAATGCTGGCGGCGAGGATTTGTGGGATAACAATAAAGAAATTGAAAATCCCCATGAAAACACCCATTTTATGTCCGGGCAGGGCGCAGGAGAGAATGGCGTAGGGCATGGAGAGTATAGAAGCCCAGGCAAAACCAACTCCCACCATGGACACCAGTAACCACTGGGGGTCGCGAATCAGCAAAATGGAGATAAAGCCGGCGGCGCCCAGTAGCAGGTTAACGGCATGGGTCAGCTTGCGTCCCAGCTTGCGTGCCATAACCGGAATGGCAAAGGCGGCCAGGGCGGCAAAGCCGTTATAGGCGGCAAACAGAACGCCCACCCAGTCGGCGCCGCGATTGTAATCCACCGACGCGGGTGTTGTGGCGCCAAAGTGGTAAGCTGCCACGCCGCTGGTGGCGTAGATCCACATGGCGAATAGCGCGAACCAGGAAAAGAACTGCACTGCCGCCAGTTGTTTCATGGTGCGGGGCATATGGAAGAGGTCGTGGGTGACCTGGTAGAGGCCGTGGTGGGTACGATGGCCGTGTTGCAGCAGGGCCGCCAGCAACTGCAGTACCCCGAACACGGCGATACCCGCCGCGAGTATATAGAGCTCGGCCTTGAGATTGAAGCCGTAAATACCGCCCGCCAGCAGGGCGCCCAGCAGCAGGCAGAGTGTGCCGCCCCTGATATAGGTGCCCAGGGCCCGCAACGGCGATGAAACATTGCCCAGCCGCAAGCCCGCGGCGCGATGGAAGGCGGCGAGCTGCTCGGGTGTATATTCGGGGGTGGTGATGACTGTCCAGAGTACACTGAGCAGGAAAATGGCGGCGCCGAGATAAAAGGCGAAGATGACCGAGTCGGGCACCACGCCCGCCGCCGCTGTATTGCTTATCCCCCACCAGTTGGTCATGATCCAGGGCAGAGCCGAGGCCACCACCGAGGCAATGCCAATAAAAAACCCCTGCATGGCAAAGCCCAGGGTGCGCTGGCGCTGGGGCAGCATATCCCCCACAAAAGCGCGAAAGGGTTCCATGGCGATATTGATACTGGCGTCAAGCACCCACAGCATGCCGGCGGCGATCCACAGGCTGGGAGAGTGCGGCATAAATACCAGGGCGGCACTGGCCAGCAGGGCCCCGAGGGTAAAATAGGGCCGGCGGCGCCCCAAGCGGTTCCAGGTGTTATCGCTCAGGTAGCCAATAATAGGCTGTACCACCAGGCCGGTCACAGGGGCGGCAATCCAGAGGATGGGAATTGCCTCGATATTCGCACCCAGCGTCTGGAAAATGCGGCTGACATTGGCGTTTTGCAGGGCAAAGCCGAATTGAATGCCGATAAAGCCAAAGCACATATTCCAGATTTGCCAGAAGGAAAGCGCCGGCTGTTGGCGAGAGCTGGGGGGCATGGCCTATCTCATTAGCGTTTGTCAGGATTATGGGCTTCAATGCTGATTATAGCGTTCACTGACCCTGGGGTAGTGATCCCAGACCCCGCCGTCGCTCACCGAGCGCAACAGCTTGATATATTCGGCATGGGTCCAGGCCAGGGGAGTGGCCGAGTTGGTGCCCTCGCCGGGTTGGTAGCCATAGGTGGCATTGCTGCCGACACCGTCCCATACCTGCTCGGGCAGCATCAGCCCGGCATTGGCAAAGGCCTCCATGCTGCGAACATGTTCGCTTGCGGCACGTCCCGGTGTCGGATCGCCCCGCTCCAGGGCCAGCGCCAGTTCATAGTGGCCGCGCTCGCCCGTTAAGAAGGGCCACACGCGCCCGCGCTGGTCGGTGGCCATCCGCCCATCGGCACCGTAGCCGGCACCCTTGCCGGTGGTTTCACCATAGCCGTCGCCGCCATAGCGGCGCCAGCCCAGGGCGATCTTACCATTGATTTCCAGCGGGTAGTGTACGCGCCACTGGTGAGGCAGCTGGGTATTGTCAATTTCCGGCAGCGACTCGCGTACCGCCGGGTGGGTGGCGGCGCGCACACCGTAGCGCACCAATTCCAGAAATCCCGGGTCCACCACATAACTCTCGTTAAGAGCCGCCTGGCCATTGCGGGGCAACAGTAAAGCCCGGTCATTGGGGTCTTCGCTCTGGGTGATGCGCAGGTAATAACGGCCGTCGGCGGGCGGCTGGTCGAAAGCCCCGCTGGTGGTAAAGGTGCTGGCTTCCAGCGATTGCTCGTAGGTGTCGGCGCGCTGGCGATAATAGGCGGCGCGCGGATGATCGTCCAGTGTTTCCGCGATCTCCGCGGCACTGACCAGGCCGGCAATGATGGCCGCGGTGGTGGAGGGGGAATAACCCTCCTGCTCTTCCCAGCGCTCCTGCTGGGTATAGGGTGGAGCAATACGGGTGTTGTTCCAGCCCAGCGAGATATCGCCGCCGTCGGCGAGAAAATCCGCGGCCGGCTGCAGCATTTGCTGGTACCAGTGTGCTAGTTCACGCTTATCCAGTACTCCCTCGTGGTGCAGGCGCCAGCCCAGCATCAGCGGCATGGCGGTTTGGTCCAGTTGCACGGCGTACCATTCCAGGGTGCCGTCCACGTGGGTTTTTTGCAAAAACCAGCCCGGGGTTCCTTCATAACCTTCAATATCCGGGCCGGCCTGAATGTGTTGCAGATACTCAAAGGCCACCTTGGGAGTCTCGCTATCCCCCAGGGCCAGCATGGCCATGGCGACCTGGTAAAAGTCCCGCGGCCACACGGCCTTGTAGCCAGTGGAGGATTCCAGCGCCGGCACAATATCGCCCCAGGGATTGGAGAGGGAGGCAATCAGTGCGCCCGCGTGGGTCTTGTCTTCCTGGGCCTTGAGTACCAGTGCACTGGCATAGGCGAGCTTGCCGCCGTCCTGTGATTGCGCCGCAATGGCGGGCAGCCCCTCCAGGCTCCCCAGGTAATCCCGCCAGCCGGGGGTCTCGCTAGTGCCCAGATAGTCTGCCGCCGCCTGGTCAAACCCCTGCTGCAGGCTGTTGCGTGCCTGCTCCTGCGCCGCGGCCGCACTCTGGCCAAAGCCCAGCGCAAAGTCCCAGGTGGCGGTTTCGTGGCTGAGCGTGGGCAGGGTGAGGGCGATACGCACATTACCCGGTGTGTTGCCGGTACTGGGGTAGCGCTGGGTAATACGACCCCGTTCGCGCAATTGCGTCGGCGCGCCGGAGCTTCCGGCAAAGCCCACCGTGCCCTCTACCGCCGTATTGGTACGCAGCGCCATAAAGACATCGCCCTCGCTGGCATACCAGGTATCCCCGGCCTGCCAGGCCCGGTCGCCGACACCGGTATTGGCCATATGAGGGTCCACCACCAGGTGCGCGGTTATATCGTCACTGTGGCTGGTAAATATCACCCGTTGTAACAAGGTATCGTGGTGCGGGTCGGTGAGCAGGTGTTTTTCAATGGTGTAGCGACCTTCGCGATCGCGGTTGATAATCCGGTAGGCCAGCGATAGCGGCCGGCCATCGGTATCCGTGTGCAGATACTCTATGGTGCTATCCGTGTCCCGCTTCTCTTCGTGTACAAACCCGGGGCCGGTGATAAAAAACTGCATGTCCCTGATTTGTGCCTGGTGGATAAGCCCGTACATGGTTTCCGTCACTATTCCCTCGGCGATGGAAAACCATACGCGCGAGACCTTGCCCGTTGGCGAGGTATCGTCAAAGCCTCCCTCCGCGTAAGCCTCGTAGGCGGTGCCTATGCCCGTCTTGGCGGCGTAGGCCCAGGTCGGGTCGGCTCCCGGCGCGCCGGGGGCATTAACCGTGGTGCTTGTTTCAGGGTTGCCTTGTGGATAGTGGGTGTCTCCACTGCAGGCATTCAACAAGACAAGAGACAGGGACAGAATGGCAAGGTTTTTATAGCCTGGCATAAGGTGTTCACTTTTATGGATATTGATTATCTATCTTGCACATTAATTGAGCTTTGCGATGGTCACAACCAGTTGCATACGTATTCAGCGGCAAACAGCCGTGCATACGTATGCAACTGGTTGCGTGTTTCCGTCCAGCTACCTTACGCTTGTCTTATCGGTTTTTTGACAATAACAAGATTTCGGTAGCTTCGGGTGGGCGCCGTTTAAGGTTAAATCATGCAAGCAATTCCCTGGTGGCGCGGCGCCGTCATTTACCAAGTCTATCCGCGCAGCCTTATGGATACCAACGGCGATGGTGTGGGCGACATTCCCGGCATTATTGCCAAGCTTGACTATATTGAAAGTCTTGGTGTGGACGCCATCTGGGTGTCGCCGTTTTTCCGCTCGCCCATGAAAGATTTTGGCTACGACATCAGCGATTACCGCGACGTCGACCCGTTGTTTGGTTCACTGGAAGATGTGGACAGGCTTATTGCCGAGACCCATAAGCGCGGTATCCGGATCATGATCGACCAGGTACTGAGTCACACTTCCGACCAACACGCCTGGTTTCAGCAAAGCAGGCAATCGCGGGACAATATCAGGGCCGACTGGTATGTCTGGGCCGATGCCCGGGCGGATGGTACGCCACCCAATAACTGGCTGGCTATTTTCGGAGGATCCGCCTGGGAGTGGGAACCGCGAAGGCAACAGTATTACCTGCACAATTTTTTAAAAAGCCAGCCCGATCTCAATTTCCACAACCCCGCCGTGCAGGAACAAATATTGCGGGAGGTACAGTTCTGGCTGGATCGCGGTGTGGACGGTCTGCGACTGGATGCCATTAATTTCTGCTTCCACGACCGTCAGTTGCGCAACAATCCACCCAAGCCGGTCGCCGAGCGCAAGGGTGGCGGGTTCAGTGCCGATAACCCCTACGCCTATCAACGGCACCTGTACAACAACACGCAACCGGAAAATATCCACTTCCTCCAGCGCTTGCGTGCACTGATGGATCGCTACCCCGGTACGGTCAGCCTGGGCGAGATATCCTCCGAGGATTCCCTGGCCACCATGGCGGAATATACGGCGGGCGAAGATCGCCTGCACATGGCCTACAGTTTTGAATTGCTCTCGCATGAGTGTTCGCCCGCCTATATCAAGCGCACGGTGGAGACGCTGGAATCCCACCTGCGGGAGGGCTGGCCCTGCTGGTCCATTGGCAATCACGACGTGGCGCGGGTGGTCAGCCGCTGGGGCGGGCGTGAGGGCAATGCCGCTTTTGCCCGCGTGCTCAACGCCATGTTGTTGTCACTGCGCGGCAGTGTCTGTACTTACCAGGGGGAGGAACTGGGGCTGAGTGAAGTCCGCCTCGACTACGAAAACCTGCGCGATCCCTACGGGCTGGCTTTCTGGCCCATGTTCAAGGGGCGCGATGGCTGCCGCACACCCATGCCGTGGACGGAAGAAGAGTATGGCGGTTTCTCGAAGGTGCCCCCCTGGCTACCCGTGGCCAGCGAGCACCGGCAGCAGTCTGTGGCACTGCAGGAGGCACATGACCGTTCCGTGCTGAACGCTTACCGGCAGTTTATCCGCTGGCGCAAGCAGCAACCGGCTTTGCGAATAGGTGATATTGCCTTCTGGACCGCCGCGGATAACCTGCTGGCGTTCGAGCGTCGCCTGGATGATGAAACCCTGCTCGCGGTCTTTAACCTGGGCGAAGAAAAACAGCGTTTGCCCCTGCCGGCGGGTAAACGCCTGGCGCCGCTGACGGGTCACGGTTTCAGTGGTGTTTTGGCAGGTGAAGCCGTTGTGCTGGATGCCTTTGATGCCTTTTTTGCCCGAGTGGAAGTTGATTGAGCGACAGTGGAGCCTTGTGCATACGTATGCACAAGGCTCCACTGGTTGAATACGTATGTAATGGCTTGAGCGGGGATGGTATTCGTCCTAATCTGATTCTGCGGTTATTGGAGACCGGGCTGGCCACTGCAAGGGCAAGTAAAATGCGAAGGTCGGGTTGGTATTCCTGCATGAGCTCTCTGAATGACTTTGCGCGGCCCGTCCGCGCCTTTTTCAACAAACCGGTAAAAGCCTGTGCTTTTGCCTTTCAATACTCGCAGACCGGTAAGACGAGCATTGAATACGTATGCAAGTGATTGCCATCGACAGGCCCGTGTATCAAAAATAAAAAGGCTCCCGTAAAACATTAACGATAATTTATAAATACAAAACGAGGTTCGTACCCATGAAGACATTTAAACTCAAGCCCCTGGCACTGTGGTGTTCCACCGCTGGCCTGGTTACCGCTTCCCCGCTGTTGATGGCGCAAAACACAGCCGCCCTGGAAGAAGTGGTGGTTACCGGGTTTCGCTCGGTGATCGAACAGTCGCAGGATATGAAAATGCAGAGCAGTTCCATTACCGAGGCCATTACCGCCGAGGATATCGGCAAGCTGCCCGACACCAGTATTGCCGAGTCGCTGGCGCGCTTGCCCGGCCTTGCCGGTGAGCGGCGCAATGGCCGCACCAGCGGTTTGTCAGTGCGCGGTTTCAATGAAAACTATGTGGGTACCACGCTCAATGGCCGCGAGTTGCTGGGCATGGGCGATAACCGCGGTGTGGAATACGACCTCTACCCCGCGGAAATTATCAGCAGCGTCCAGGTGTATAAAACACCAGACGCCAGCTTGACCACCCAGGGTATCGGTGGCACGGTGGACTTGCGTACCCTGCGCCCGCTCGACAGCGAACAGATTATTGCCATCAACGCCACCTATGAGCAAAACGGCATGGAGTCGGCCAACCCCGACTTTGACGACAAGGGGCACAGGATCGCCTTTACCTATGCCGACCAGTTTGCCGATAACACGCTGGGTGTGGCCATCTCGCTGGCCTCCATGGAATCCCCCAGCCAGGAGGAACAGTTTCGCGGCTGGGGCTATGCCAATGTCAACGCCGATAACGCCGCCCTCGGTGACGGGGTTACCCTCTCCGGCGATGAGCTGATTCTCGGCGGGCACGACTCCTTTGTGCGCTCGGCGGTCATGGAGCGCGACTCGGTCGCCGCCGTGGTGCAGTATGCACCCAGTGATCGCTTGAATGTCACCGTGGATGCGCTCTATATCGATTTCCAGGAAGACAAGGTATTTCGCGGCCTGGAAGAGGGCGGTGCCGAGTGGGGTACACCCTCCTATATGATCGGCAGTATCGATAACGGCCTGGTCATGTCCGGCGCCTGGGACGGCTTCCACTCGGTCATCCGCAATGACTCCGAGCGCAAGGCGGCGGAATTGACCACCCTGGGCGTCAATGTGGAGTACCATCTGAACGATAACTGGTCGCTGGAATTGGACGCCTCCAGTGGCGAGGTGGAAAAAACCATTACCAATATTGAAAGCTATGCCGGGGTGGGTCGCTCGCTGTCGGCAAGCCAGGGGCCAGCGGCGGCCCGCTCGTGGGTGATGACACCCACCGGGGTTATGTACGGCGCGCATCCCGAGCTGTCCACGCCCGATTACACGGACCGCGACCTGGTGCGCCTGGCCGGCCCCCAGGCCTGGGGTGGCTCCATGGCCCCCATTGAACAGTTCCAGGCGAGCGAGGACCAGCCGCTGGGCTACAACACCGCGCAGGACGGCTTTGTCAATGATCCCAGTTTTGACGAATCCCTCGACAGCCTGCGCCTGTCGGTGTCGGGCAACCTGGGCTGGGGCTTGATCGAGCGCGTGGAAGCGGGTCTCAATTATGCCGATCGCTCCAAAACCAAAATCAACACGGGTGCCTTCCTGACCGCTCCCACCTGGCCCTCGGACGGCCCCATCCCCGCCGAATACGATGTGGGCAATGCCGATCTCGGGTTTATCGGCCTGGGAGAAATTATCGCCTACGATAGCCTCGCCCTCTATCAGAGTGGCTACTATATTTCCTCTCCCGCCGAGGACCTGGAAACCGGTCGCATGGGCGATACCTATACTGTCGACGAAACCATTACCACCCTCTATGCCCTGGCCGATATCGCCGCCGACCTGGGAACCGTGCGCATGACGGGTAACCTGGGTGTGCAGCTGGTGGATACCGAACAGTCTTCATCCGGCTACGACTCCTTTACCGGCCCCGACCTCTATGTGCTGGCCACGCCGGTGGAGGGTGGCACCTCCTTCAGCAAGGTGCTGCCCAGCATGAACCTCAACTTCGCCCTGACGGAAGAACATATGCTGCGGCTGGCGGCCTCCAAAACCATCAGCCGGCCGCGCATGGATGACATGCGCCCCAATAACACCGTGACCTTCTCTTTTAACGACGCGCAAATCCTGGAGCAGTCCGATATTGCCAACAGCCCCTGGTCCGGCAGCGCCGGCAACCCGGAACTCAAGCCGCTGGAGGCCAACCAGTTTGATATCGCCTACGAGTGGTACTTCGCCGACGACGGCATGTTCTCTGTGGCCTATTTCTACAAGGATCTGGTGAACTGGCACCGGGAAGGCACGGTTATCGGCGACTTTACCGACAACTATATTCCCGGTTATCACCAGTCCTCAGGGGCCAATGACGTGCCGGTGCAACCGCCCGGCTTGTTCCAGGGTGAAGTCACCAGCCGCGAGGACGGCCTGGAGGGCTTTGCCCGTGGCTATGAGCTGCAGGCGAGCATTCCCTTCCACCTGTTCAGTGACACCCTGGATGGATTCGGACTTCTGCTGAGCGCCACCTTTGCCGATGGCGAATTGGGCGAGGACGATCGGGTGCCGGGCCTGTCGGATGAGATTTATCAACTGACCGCCTACTATGAACGCGGGGGGTTCGAGTTCCGCATCAGCGGCCGCGAGCGCAGCGAGTATCTGTCGGAGACGCGCGGCCTCAGCCTGTCGCTGGTGGATACCATCGACACGGGTTCGGAACTCTGGGACGCGCAGATTGGCTACAGTTTCCGCGATTCGGGCATCGATGGACTTGAGGGGCTGACCATCACCCTGCAGGCCCAGAACCTCACCGACGAGGATACCATCCAGTTTAATGAAGGCGATCCGCGCCAGGTGACCCAGTACCAGAGCTTTGGAGCCAACTACTTGCTGGGCGTCAACTACCGTTTCTAGCCGTTAACCACCAAAGGGTCGGTCAGTGGTGAGCCCGCGGCTTTGTCCCGCGGGCTTTTTTGCCGCGCAAGGGGAAAGCTGTCCATGCCAAAACAGACCACGGATATTGTGATCGCCGGGGGAGGCACCGCCGGCTGGATGGCGGCGGCGCTGTTGCAAAAAGTCCTGGGGGCAAGCGCGGCCATCACCCTGGTGGAGTCGGAGCGCATCGCCACCGTGGGCGTGGGCGAGGCGACCATCCCGCCGATTCAGATGGTCAATCGCGTGCTCGGTATCGATGAGCGCGATTTTCTGCAAAAAACCGGCGCCAGTATCAAGCTGGCCATCAGCTTTGAAGGCTGGACCCGGCCCGGGCACCGCTATTTCCACACCTTCGGCGCCCCGGGCCAGAGTCACGCCTTCTGTCCCTTCCATCACTACTGGGTGCGCGCCAGGCAGCTGGGCGCACCCGAAAGCCTGTGGGACTACGACCTCAACTACCAGGCTATCCTGCAAAACCGCTTTGCTCCCGTGAACACGGCCGACCCGCGCCTGCAGGTCCCCTATGCCTATCACTTCGACGCCACGCGCTATGCACAATACCTGCGCGGGCTAAGCGAAACCCTGGGGGTGCAAAGGCGCGAGGGCAGGATTATCGGCGCCGAGCGCGACCCCGATACCGGCGATATCCGCGCCCTGCGGCTGGAGGATGGGGCGCGCCTGGCGGGCGATCTGTTTATCGACTGCAGCGGTTTTCGCGGGCTGCTGATCCAGGGGGAACTCCGGGCGGGCTTTACCGACTGGAGCCAGTGGCTGCCCTGTGATCGCGCCGTGTCCGTGGCTTCCGAACGCCTTGCCCAAACCCTGCCCTACACCCGCGCCATGGCGCACGCGGCCGGCTGGCAGTGGCACATACCCCTGCAGCATCGCAACGGCAATGGCCTGGTGTACAGCAGCCGGCACCTGTCCGACGACGAGGCGGGCGCGCAACTGCTCGCCCGCCTCGAGGCGCCGGCGCTCAAGGAGCCCGTCTTCACGCGTTTTACCACCGGCTTCTGCCCACGTCCCTGGCACCATAATGTGGTGGCGGTGGGCCTGGCCTCGGGCTTTCTGGAGCCGCTGGAATCCACCAGTATCTACCTGATCCAGTCGGCTGTGGTGCGCCTGCTGAAACTCATGCCCGGTGCCGGTTCCGCCGCCGCCCAGGCCGCCGAGTACAATCGCCAGGCGCGGCGTGAATACGAGGCCATTCGCGATTTCCTGGTGATGCACTACCACCTGAACGGCCGCGGGGAAGATTTTTGGCGGCAGCTGCGGGCCATGGCCCTGCCCGAGACACTGGCTCACAAGCTGGCACTGTTTCGCGAGCAGGGCACCATTGCCCGGGAACTGGACGATATTTTTACCGATGCTTCCTGGCTGCAGGTGATGGTGGGGCAGGGGCTGATACCCCGCGGCTGCCACCCGCTGGCGGTGACGGTGGAGCCGGCGACACTGCGACGGCAATTGGCCGAGTTGCGACAGTTGAAACAGTCGCCCGTGGCGGCCATGCCCAGCCACGACGACTATCTGGCAGGACGCTACTGATCGTCCCTGTTCGAGCGCTTTTGGGCACGCGGATGGGCGGCGTCGTATATTTTGGACAGGTGCTGGAAGTCCAGGTGGGTATAGACTTGGGTGGTGGTGATATTGGCGTGGCCCAACAATTCCTGCACAAGACGTAAATCCGAGCTGGATTCCAGCATATGACTGGCGAATGAGTGACGAAGCATATGCGGGTGCACCGGCAAACCCACACCCTGCTGCTGGCTGATTCGGGCCAGTCGCTGCTGCACATTGCGGTGGCTGATGCGTCGACCACGCTGACTGACAAACAGCGCTTTTTGCTCTGCCGGTGCATGCTGGTCGCGCACTGCCAACCAGCTAGCTATGGCCTGTAAGGCTTTTTTACCCACGGGTAGTGTGCGCGGTTTGTTGCCTTTGCCGGTAACGCGGACCTGCCGTTCGCGCCGGTCCAGGTCATGGATATCCAGCCCCACCAACTCGGCCAGTCGCAGGCCCGAGGAGTAGAAAAGCTCGATCATGGCGCGGTCGCGCAGGCTGATAAAATCCTCACCCTTCAGCTCCACAAATTGTGCCGCCTGGTCCACATCCAGGGCCCTGGGGAGGGTTTTAGCCGCTTTGGGTGCGCGCAACCCATCTGCGGGGTTATAGGCCAGCCACTGGCGGCGTATGGCGAAGCGGAAAAAGCTGCGCAGCGACGAGAGCCAGCGCTGCAAACTACGACTGCCGAGACCTGCACGATGCAACAGTGACAGCAGTGCCCGCAAGCAGTGGGTATCGAGCTGGTCGAGTTGTGTCGGCCCCTGTTGGGCGCAGTAGTGCTGCAGCTTTTGCAAGTCGCGTTGGTAGTTGTCCAGGGTATGCATCGACAGCTGTCGTTCGCTGGCGAGGTATTCGTAGAAGGCCGCGAGCTCATAGGCGAAGGGAAGCGGTTGGCGATCGCGGCTCATAGGCGGCTACTCCGGCAGGTGGCGCGGCAGCAGGCGGTTGAGTACTTCGGCAATATAACCCAGAAACAGTGTCCCCATGCTGGAGCGGTAGTATTTGGGGTCGCGATTGCCTATGGCCAGCAGGCCAATGGTGGAGCCGTGTACCAGGGGAACCGTAGCGGCCGAGCCCACCTGATTGGCGGCTTCGCCAAAAATAAAGCTCTTCTCCTGATCGCCCAGGGTGCCACAGAAAGCGCGGTTGCCCCGCAGCAGGCTGGCGATATTATCCTTGGCCGTTTGAGACGTAATAACCCGTGCCTGCGAGCCAGGGATTCTGTCCGGGTTGCCGATCAGCAACAGCCGGGTGTAGTGCACATTAAAGTCCTTGTCGAAGCTGTAGTGCAGGGCGTCGACCACATCGCCCAGATCGCGGCCGTCGAGCAGTTCCAGAATCAGGCGTTTGGTCTTGTCGAACAGGCGATCGTTGTCGCGGGCATTGTCAAGCAGGTGACTCAGGCGGTGGCGCATATCCATATTGCGGTCACGCAGTACGGCCACCTGCCGCTCCACCAGGGAGATAGCCGAGCCACTGTCGTGAGGCAGTTCAAGTTCCGCCAGCAGCTCGCCATGCTCGAGGAAAAACTCCGGATGCTGCGCCAGATAGCGGGCGACATCGGTGGCTTCGAGGTGGGATTCGCTTTGCGTCTCATCAATCATATCGTCACAGCAGCTCTAGAGTCTGACTTGCCCGTGGAAAACGGATACGGCGGGTCCGGTCATCATGACCGAGTGACCGGGCCCTGGCCAATGGATATTGAGGGCACCGCCGGGCAAGTGTACGGTGACTCGCCCGTTCAGCCAGCCGCGCTCAATACCGGAGACCACCGCGGCGCAGGCGCCCGTCCCGCAGGCGAGGGTTTCGCCCACACCGCGCTCGAATACGCGCAGTTTGATGGCCTCCCGATCCAGCACTTGCATAAAGCCTGCATTGACGCGCTGGGGGAAACGGGGGTGACTTTCTATCAGCGGCCCCAGGCGCGTGACCGGGGCTGTGGTCACATCCTCCACCCGCATAACGGCGTGAGGATTGCCCATGGAAACGGCACCGATGTCTAACGTCTCCCCGGCGACGTCCAGTTCATAACGAACGGCCTGTTGGTCTGCCTGGAAAGGAATCCGTGCCGGTGTGAATTCGGGCGCTCCCATATTCACCGTCACTTCATCATTGTCTTCTACCACCAGCTCCATCTGGCCGGCGGCGGTTTCCACGCGAATGCGACGTCGGCCGGTGAGCTTGCGGTCGCGTACAAAGCGGGCGAAACAACGGGCGCCATTGCCGCAATTTTCCACTTCGCCGCCATCGGCATTAAAAATACGATAGCGAAAGTCTACATCGGTGTGCTCAGGAGCCTCCACTAACAGCACCTGATCGCAACCCACACCGAAGTGGCGGTCCGCCAACTGGCGGACACGCTCGGGCGAGAGACGCACTTTCTGGCTGATGCCGTCGATGACAACAAAATCGTTGCCGAGTCCGTGCATTTTGGTAAAGCGCAGGCGCATAGAATTTTCGCAGTCGGGTCATGGCTGATCAGGGTCATAGTTTGCCCGAAAAACCCTGCAAAATCATCCGATTATTGCGCTATCAAATGTTCACCGCGAATCATATCCACAAAGCTCTCGCGCTCGCGAATGACGTGTACCTGGTCGCCATCCACCAGTAGCTCACAGGCGCGCGGTCGGGTATTGTAGTTGGAGCTCATGGAGAAGCCGTATGCGCCGGCGGACATGACTGCCAGCAAGTCGCCGGCTGCCAGTGCCAGGGTACGATCCTTGCCGAGGAAGTCGCCGGTTTCACAGACGGGGCCCACCAGATCCCAGGTTTTGGCCTCCGCCTGTCCCGCTTTCACCGGTCGGATATCCTGCCAGGCCTGATAGAGGGAGGGGCGGATATTGTCATTCATGGCGGCGTCGATAATGGCAAAATTGCGGTGGGCGGTGGGTTTTAGATAGAGCACCCGGGTCAGCAGAATGCCGGCATTGGCCGCGATAGAACGGCCTGGCTCGAAACTCAGTGACAGCGGCCGCCCGCCCAGTCGCGCTTTGATGGCCGCCATATACTCTGCCACTGAGGGAGGGGTTTCATCCCGGTAGGTGACACCCAGGCCGCCGCCGAGATCCAAATGCTGTATCACAATACCCTCCGCCGCCAACTGGTCCACCAGGTTGAGCAGGCGATCCAGGGCATCCAGAAAAGGTGGCAGGGTGGTGAGCTGGGAACCGATATGGCAATCGATGCCGTGCACTTCGATACCCGGCAGCTCGGCCGCGCGACGGTAAACGGCCGGCGCCACGGCAATATCAATCCCGAACTTGTTCTCCTTGAGGCCTGTGGAAATATAGGGGTGGGTTTGGGCATCCACGTCGGGGTTGACGCGCAGGGAGATGCGGGCGCGCTGCCCGCGCTCACTGGCAATCTGCGAGATCAGCGCCAGTTCGGCCTCGGATTCGACGTTAAAGCCGTAGATACCCACACTCAGGGCCTTGGTGATTTCCGCTGCAGTCTTACCCACGCCGGAAAATACAATTTTGCCGGGGTCACCGCCGGCGGTCAGTACACGCTCCAGCTCTCCTCCGGACACAATGTCAAAGCCCGCGCCCAGTCTGGATAGCAGATTGAGCAGGGCTATATTGGCGTTGGCCTTGACGGCGTAGCAAATCATGCCTGGATGGGAGCCTAACGCCTGGGCGTAGGCCAGATAGTGCTGGGTAAAGGCGGCACGGCTGTAGACATAGGCGGGGGTGCCGAAGTCTTCGGCAATACGGCACAGGCTCACATCTTCGACGTGCAACTCGCCCTGGCGTTGGGAAAAAAAGGACATAGAATTCTCTGTTAGTGATTACTTGCTTTCGCCGTCTTCCTCGGTGGGGACGGGTTCCTCGGGTTGAGGCAGGTATAGTGCTCCCTTCTGCCCGCAACCGGCCAGGCCCCAAAGGAGCAGACACAGGGCGATCATGGAAACAGGTCGGAACATGACGGGGGTCCGGATCTCATGAGAAAGTGGCACAGTATAACGGGGCCGGTGGATAGCGACAATGAAGGCGTCTGTTGCACTTCGCTTCCACTGGAGGTTGACCCGGAGGATGCTTGTGGCGATAATGTGAAACCGATTACATGTAATCGGTTTCATGGGTTTGTGCACCCGTTGAGTTACGCCTGCAGGAGAAATTCTGATCCTTGGGGTAGCCGGGTGCCTTTACAGTGTGAAGTGGGCTCTCCTCCCACGGCGGTCCTCGCGATCGCGGCAAAGTGGCTCCGAGCCATCAAGCCAGCACAGTGTCATTGACAGGGCGCCATCAGGCGCCCTTTTTTTAACCGGGCTTTGCAATTCCTTTCTTGAAAATGGGCGCACGGTCGTTATAAATACCCTGTCGGTGCCAATCCATTCACCCACCGACATGACAGGGGCCTGTGTAGTGCAACAAGCGATCATCGAGCTGGAAAACCTGGAGAAAATCTATCGCGCCGGAGATATTGAGGTGGCGGCACTGCGAGGTCTCAGCTTTGCCATCCAGCGCAACGAGTTTATCGCCATAATGGGGCCCTCGGGGTCGGGTAAATCCACCCTGATGAATATTCTCGGCTGCCTGGATCAGCCCAGCAGGGGTATCTACCGGCTGGGGGGGCGCGAAGTCAGTGCCATGAGTGACGACGAATTGGCGGCAGTGCGCAATCGCGATATTGGCTTTGTGTTTCAGTCCTTTCACTTGTTGCCGCGCCTGAATATTGTTCGCAACGTCATGCTGCCCCTCAAGTATTCGCCCGACGTGGACTTGCAGGAGGCCGAGGTACGCGCGCGGGAAATGTTGTCTCGCGTGGGGCTGGAATCGCGGCTGGGGCATGTCCCCAATGAGCTTTCCGGCGGGCAGCGCCAGCGGGTGGCTATTGCCCGGGCGCTAGTCAATCGCCCCAGTATTATTTTTGCGGACGAGCCCACGGGCAACCTGGACAGTAAAACCTCCGTGGAAATCATGGAGCTGTTTACCGAGTTGCATCAGAGTGGACAGACCATCATCCTGGTGACTCACGAATCGGACATCGCCGCCTATGCCCAGAAAGTCATTCATATGCGCGATGGCCAAATCGAGGAGATCGAGCATGTACGCGCGTCTGCTCATTAGCCTGTTGCTGGGCGTGGCCCCCCTTGCTTACGCTCAACCACTGCTGCTGAGTGGCGAAATTGCCGCGCGCAACTCCCAGGTGTTTGTCGCCCCCCAGGCCGATAACTGGATGGTGCAAATTGCCTGGATGGTGGAAGAGGGCGCACGCGTGGAGGTCGGCGATCCGGTGGTGCAGTACGAGACCGCCAGTATTGCCGCCACCCTGGAGCAGCTTGAAGCCACTTTGCGCCGGGTCAAGGCAGAGAGCCGCCGCAACAACCTGGTGCAGGATCTGGCTTTGCTGGAGGCTCAGCACCAGCACCGTATAGCGGAGTTGAATTTGCGCAAAGCGCGTCTGGACGCCGGTATTCCCCGCGAACTGCTCAGTGAATTGCAGTACGAACAACACCAACTGGCGCTGACCCAGGCTATAAACGCCTATGAAGAGGCGGAGAAGGCGTTGGCCACCAAGGAAGAGGATGTGGTGGCGGAAAAGCAGCGTAGCCAGGTGGAGATCGCCTCTGCAGAAAATGAACTCGAACGCGTGCAGGTCATGCTGGATGCCATGACTCAGCACTCGGACCGGACCGGAACAGCCATGTATGTGGACCATCCCTGGACGGGCCAGAAAATTCGCGAGGGGGATTCGGTACAGCGTGGTTTTAGTGTGCTGGAAATACCCTCCACCGACGACCTGCACATCAGGGCCTGGCTCAACGAAGTGGATGTGGCGCAGTTGCGTGAGGGGCAGTCGGTAAAAATCGGTTTTGACGCCCGGCCCCAACTGCAGTTGGCCGGCCGGGTGGAGCGCATAGGTAAGCAGGCGGAACCCAAAGAGCACTGGGGTGAATCGGGTTATATCGATGTGTCTATAGACTTTGAACACAGTCAGGAGCACGGCTTGCTACCGGGGATGAGTGTCATGGTGGAAATATTGGAGGAGACACCATGAAACAGGTTTTGCTGTGGGTGCTTTGCAGCCTGGTGTTGATCGCCTGTGGTGGCGAAAAAGCCGAGATCTTGACCGTCAAAAAAGGCCAGATTGCCCTGGCGATACAGACCACCGGCGAACTGACATCGGCGCGCACCGTGGAGCTGGGCCCCCCAGCGGTGAAGTACACCTGGCAACACAAGCTCTCCTATTTGATCCCCGAGGGCACCTGGGTAACGGAAGGTCAGCGCGTTATCGCCTTTGACGCACAGCAGCAGTTCTCCCGGTTGCGCGATCTTGAGCATTCCCTGGCCACCGAGCGGCAGCGCTTTGAAAGTCAGGCACTGAACGCGGAGCAGGAACGTGAGCAACTGGAACTGGATTTGGCCGAAACTAAAATGCAGTTGGATAAGGCCAGTTTAAAATCCAGTAATGTGGACGGCCTGATGGCGCGCCTGGAAGTGGAGAAGCTGAGAATTGACCGCGAGATTGCCGAGTACAACTACGAGATGGCAAAAACACGCCAGCAAAACCGGCTCGCGCAAATGGAAGTGGATCGGGAGATTACCCAGTCTGAAGTAGAGCGTTTGACGGCGGAAGTCAATGAACAAAAGGCGGCGATTGAGGCCATGAATGTCAAGGCTCCCCGCGATGGTATTGTGGTATACAAAACCAACAATGACGGTGAAAAACCCGCGGAGGGTGATCAGTTTTCCCTGATCCAAAAGGTGGTGGAAATTCCCGATCTCGACAGTCTCATTGTGGAAACCACGATTGCCGAACAGCAGGCCTACAAAGTCAGTGTTGGAGATCGGGTGGAAATTCGCCTCGATGCTGTGCCGGAGCGGACATTTACCGGACATGTGGGGGATCTTGGCAATATCGTGCGCGTGAAATCGCGCCGTGAGCCCAGCAAAGTTTTCGATGCCGTGGTTGTTATTGAAAACCCCGATGTAGAGTCCATGCGCCCCGGCATGGCGGCGCGGCTGTCGATTGTACAGCGCATTGAGGAGAGTGCCGTGGCCATACCCCAGCACGCCATTATTTATGAGGGAGAAAAATCGCTCGTCCGTATAAATTCTCTGGTGGGAGAGGTTTCACGGGAGGTGACTATTGTCGGGCGCCAGGGGGGTGACGCTATTGTGACCGAAGGTCTGCAAGACGGCGACGAGGTATTGTTGTGAAGACTGTAAGCACATTGGTGACGGTATTGTCACTGCTGACTCTTTGCGCCTGCAGCCCCGGCGAGCCTCCTGAAGGGGTATTGACCACTCCTGTTGAACGCTCGGCATTTGTTTTCTCAGTGCCCGCCAAGGGAGAATTGATTTCGGCCGAAGCCATTTCCATTAATGCCCCGTCGGGAAATCGCGGTCAGTTGACCCTGGCCTGGATGGCGGAAGAAAACAGTCGCGTACAGGCGGGCGATGTGGTGGCACGCTTTGATGGCACGGAGCACGAACTGGAAAAACAGCGTGCGCAATTGAATCTGCAAAAGACTGAACTATCCAAATCCATCACCTCCCGCGATCTCTCGCTCAATCAATTTTCCATTAGCCAACAGACGGAATCGGTGACGCAAGAGCGGGAGATGGTGGAGCGGTTCAGTGTGGACGACCTGACGGTCTACTCCAAAAATGAAATTATCGATCAGCTACTGAGCAAGGAGTACCTCGCCGCGCAATCCATGTATCTTGCCTGGCGCGAGGCCAGCCAGAAAGAACAGGGCAACGCCCAACTGGAACTGTTGAGCCTGGAGGGACGCAATTACCAGCAGGCTATTAATCTCAGTCAGGGGGCGTTGAACAACCTCGAGGTGACGGCCCCTGTCGATGGTATTTTCATTCACGAAAAAAACTGGCGCGGGGAAAAAGTTCGGGTGGGCCAGACGCTGTGGCCGGGCTCCAAACTGGCGTCTATTCCCAGCCTGAATAATTTGCAGGCCAAGCTGTATGTTCTGGAAACCGAGGCTGCGGGTGTCGAAGTGGGTTTGCGGGCAGAGATTGTGCTGGATGCCTATATCGACAAGGTCATTAGCGGCAAGGTGGTGAGGGTGGCCAATATTGCCACCCAGCGCAATAACCGCAGTCCCACCAAATATTTTGAAGTTATTGTCGATCTGGATGAAACCAATCCGGATTTTATGCGACCGGGGCAAAAGTTGGAGGGAGTGATTTACGTGGCCCGGAAAGACAATGTGATCAGTATTCCTGCCCAGGCGCTATTTCGTGATGACGCCGACTACTGGGTCTATGTGCGGCGAGGCAGTGAGTTTGTCAGACAGGCGGTGTCAGTGGGCATGCGCAGTCTGACGCGTGCTGAAATCACTCAGGGCCTTGAAGTGGGCGATCAGGTGGCCCTGACCCAGCCGCAGGGAGAGAACTGATGAATAAACTCAAGGCCGGCTTTTACGAAGCACTGGAACAGTTGTGGTTTCATAAATTGCGCACCTTTCTTACCCTGTTGGGGATGATTTTTGGTGTGGGCGCGGTGATTGCCATGGTCAGTGTGGGCGAGGGAGCAGAGAAGGAAGCCTTGAGCCTGATTGACTCCATGGGGCTACGCAATATCCTGGTTGAGGAAAAAGTCGTCTACGGAGAGCGCTTGCGAGAGGTACGACGACACTCGGTGGGACTTTCCCTGCAGGATGTGGAGGCCAGTATGGAAACCCTGCCATTTGCCCAGCGCTATAGTGCCGAAAAGATCATTGAGGTTTACACCCTATTTAGCCGCTATGCCGATGGCGATAGTGAGGTGTTGGGGGTCACGCCCAGCCTGCGCGAGCTGGCAAACCTGAAAATAGAGGCGGGGCGCTGGCTCTCTGAAGAAGATGATCGCTACTATCGGCAGGTGGTAGTACTGGGTGCCGGCGCTGCCAATCAGCTGTTCCCCAGTGGCAATGCCGTGGGGCAAAGGGTCAAAGTGAACCATCTCTGGTTGGAAGTGATCGGGGTGCTGGGCAGTAAAAACCTCACCAAGGACAGTTTTCAGGGCGTGCAACTGGCCGGCGAAAACAACCGCATCTATATGCCCCTGATGACCGCCCTCAAGCGCTATCAATTTCGTGATATGGCGCCGGAAATCGACAGCTTCCGGTTGGAGCTGGCGCCAGATGTCGTACCACAAATGGCGGCCGAGAGTCTGTCTCATCTGCTAAACCGCCGGCATGGTCAGGAGCAGGATTACACGATTGTGGTACCGGCGGAGTTGCTCAATCAGCACGAACAAACCCAGCGTATTTTCAATATAATCATGTCCTGTGTGGCCGGTATTTCGCTGTTGGTGGGCGGCATAGGTATTATGAATATTATGCTCGCTACGGTGCTGGAGCGTACCAACGAAATTGGCTTGCTGCGCGCCATAGGTGCGACTCAGAAGAATATTCGCGATCAGTTTATTGTTGAGAGTGTGACTATCTCCGGTATCGGTGGCCTCTTCGGTATCGTCTTGGGCTTCGCGCTTGCGGCAGGTATTTCACTGTTTGCCGGCTGGCCCGTGGCATGGTCATTGGGAGCAGTCTTGATCGCGGTTGTCTTCTGTACGGTCACTGGGCTGGTGTTTGGTATTTACCCTGCCATCAAGGCCTCTCAACTGGATCCCATCACCGCTTTGCAACGGGATTAAAAACACTTACCGATTGTAAATTTTACTTTGGTGGGCATAATTCATCCCGTCTTTTCCTGCCCGCCTGTTGCGGCTACCGGTTCTCCCCGATAAAGCCTGTGATTGCGCCGCATATCCTCCATGGCATTGATTTTGCTGCCCATATCATTGATTTTTCTGAATGTATGATCCGGTAGCGGCTTGTGCGCTGGATAGACCATAGCGATATCGGCCATTAGCTCGCTGCTCATAGCTTCACATGGATATAAGGTTGAAAGTCATGGCGATGACGGAGTCTTTAACGGAGGCCTGCAAAAAATTGCAGTCGCGACTGGGGCATGGAGAACTGCGAATTCTGCTGGCAGTAATGGTACTGGCGACCCTGGTGTGGGGTTTTGCCGAATTGGCAGACGAGGTCATGGAGGGTGAAACCGGCCAGCTTGATGAAACTGTATTGCTGATGATGCGCCACAGCGATGATGTCAGTGATCCCCTCGGCCCTGGTTGGGTAGAGGAAATGGGCCGCGATATCACCGCCTTGGGCGGCAATATTGTACTGACACTCTTTGTGTTGGCAGTGGTGGGTTACCTGTTGCTGAACGGACGTAAAAGGCTCGTGATCATCGTTTTGGTCTCGGCGCTTGGGTCATTGGGGGTGAACACCTTGATGAAAAACAGTTTTGACCGTTCAAGACCGGATTTGGTCCCTCACCATACAGCGGTGTATACCGCCAGTTTTCCCAGTGGCCATGCCATGGCGGCGACGAGTATTTACCTCACTCTCGGTGCTCTGCTGACCCGGCTGGAACGACGTCGTCGGGTGAAAACCTACATTTTACTGGTGGCCACTGTACTGACCCTGCTGGTGGGTATCAGTCGAATCTATCTGGGAGTGCACTGGCCCACGGATGTACTGGCCGGCTGGGCGGCCGGTGCGGCATGGGCGTTGCTGTGTTGGCTGTTGGCAGAAGTTTTACAACAGAGAGCTGGACGCGGAGAGCGTGAATGAATCATCTGCTGTTAAAGAAGCGAGCTCTGCTGATTGTTAACCCCGCCTCAAGGCAGGGTCGGGAAGCTAGCCTGAACCTGGGAGTGAAGCTGTTACAGCAAGCGGGCATCGGGGTCCATCAGATCGCCTCGGAGAGTGCAGAGGAAACCCGTGAGGCCATTCACCAGTATTGCGAGCAAATGGATTATGTCATTCTCGGCGGCGGCGATGGCACCATCAGTGCCTGTGCCAGCACTTTGATTGAGACCGGCCTGCCGCTGGGTATCATACCCCTGGGTACGGCAAATGATCTGGCGCGTTCACTGGCGATTCCCGAGACGCCGGAAGAAGCGTTTGCCGTTATTGCCAAGGATGTGAGAACCCGCATTGATGTCGGTTGCGTCAACAATCATCACTTTTTTAATGTGGCTCATATGGGCTTGGGAGTAAAAGTGACCGAAGAGCTGACGCCCGAGGTGAAGAAAAGCTGGGGCGTTTTCAGCTACCTGAAGGCTTTCTTCGCCGCACTGGGACAAGTGCACCGATTTCGTGTACGCCTGCGGGTGGATGGAAAATCTTATAAGTTGCGTTCCATTCAATTGGCCGTGGGTAATGGACGTTATTATGGAGGGGGCAATGTTATCGATGAGGAGGCGCGCATGGATGACGGCCTGCTGTCTCTATACAGCCTGCGTCCACAATCTGTGTGGGAATTGTTGACCTTGGCTCCCCTATTGCGCGATGGTAAACAGCGGCATGCCCGGCGCGTTTTTCGCGCTCGGGCAAAAGCAATAAACATTGAGACTCGCCCCAAGGGCCTTGCTATTCATGCCGACGGGGAACCCGTCAGCCACACACCGGCGGCTTTTACTATACTGCCGAAAGCCATTGAGGTCTTTGTGCCCGCCGAAGCCATGAACGAGAGGATTGCCGCACCATGAGTTTGCTCAGAACAGATTTACAGATGGCGCTTAACGATCTACACGTCACCCTGATGGAGAGTGCCGATTACTACAGTGATGCGGCCGGATTTTTGGAGGGAGACGCGCACCAGACCCTGTGCGAGCAGCTACAGCGCCTCGCCGAAGAGCGCAGTGCACTGGCTGGCAAGGTGGAGGCAGCGATTCGCCAGAGCGGAGATTTGCCCTCGGTGCCCGATGCCGATCGGGAGACAGGCGGTGAGTGGTTGCAGCGGCTGGAGGCGGTATTGGATGAAGATCAGGCCGAACACATACTAGCGCAGCGCCTGGAGGCTGAAGATAACCTGTTGCAGGAATTATCGGCCTACACCATGGCGCCCGTTCGCGAGAGCCATCACGACATCTACCAGCAGGTGGTTGACCATGTGCGGATGGCACGCGAGCAATTGCAAGCTCTAAGGGGCAAAGGGGTTTAGTGTCTCGATCTGTCCCTCGCTATCGTAATCCAGGGGCAACATCTTGATATTGCGCAGGTGTGTCTGCCCTCCCGACAATTCCGTATCGTGATAAAACAAATACCACTGCCCTGAGAATTCCACAATGGCGCCGTGAGTGGTCCAACCCAGTACCGGCTCCAGCACGGTGCCCTGCCATGTGAAGGGGCCGTAGGGGTTGTCGGCGGTGGCGTAGACGATTTTGTGCGTGTCGCCGGTGGAATAAGACAGGTAATAGATGTCCCGATACTTGTGCAGCCAGGCGCCCTCGGCAAAGCGGCGGTGGCGGTCGCCGGCGCGCAGTGGCTTCCCTTGTTTATCCACGATCACCAGCGGCCGTGGTGCCTCGGCCAGGCTTGTCATATTGTCGGCAAGCCGTGCGATTCGGGGTGTCAGAGCTGGCTCATGGTCAGCGGGGTAGTGATTCTCTCCGTTGTAGACACCGTTGTGCCAACGCTGTAGCTGGCCGCCGCCAATACCGCCCCAGATCAGGTAATGGTCTCCCTTATCTTCAAAAACCGCAGGGTCCACACTGTAAGCGCCCTCAATCGGAGTGGGCTCGGCGTGAAAAGGTCCGGTGGGCGAGTCGCTGCTGGCCACGCCAATGCGGAAAACACCCGCGGCGTCCTTGGCGGGAAAATACAGGTAGTAGCGGCCACCCCGGCGGGCAGTGTCCGGAGCCCACAACTGGCGGTGGGCCCAGGGGATGTCTTCCAGTCTCAGCGCCGGGCCGTGATCGGTGACTTCACCGGGCACGGCCTGCATGGAATACACGGGATAATCGCGCATCACGAAGTGGGAGCCTTCGGCATCGTGGGGCTGGTTGTTTTCAATGTCGTGGGAGTTGTAGATATAGATTACGCCGTCCCAGACATGGACCGCCGGATCGGCACTGTAGCGGTGAGTGATCAACGGCGGGCTGGCGAAAGCTCGCGACTCAGTCTTTTCCACCGATACACAGGCCGCCAGCGATAAGGCGGCCAGGAGGGCAATCGCCAGATGCACGGGGAGGATCACCAGTGCCAGAGGGTGCCATCTTCCAGGCGGTTGACCGGCAGGCTGGCGCGCTTGTAGGGGTGTTTGGCCGCTTCCTGCTCATCGATATCTACACCGTGGCCGGGCGCTTCGCCGGGGGTAAAGTAGCCGTCGTCAAATTGGTAGGCGCGGCTGAAGACGGACTCCATCAACGGGCTGTGGGCCATATGTTCCTGCATACCAAAATTGGGCACCCAGTAGTCGAAATGCAGCGCGGCGCCCATGCACACGGGAGACAGGTCAGTGGCGCCGTGGAAGCCGGTGCGCACGTGATAGAGACTGGCCAGGTCGGCAATGCGGCGCAACTGAGTAATACCGCCTGCATGGACGATACTGGTGCGGATATAGTCGATCAGCTGGCTTTCAATAAGCTCGCGACAGTCGTGAATACTGTTGAAGACTTCGCCCACCGCCAGAGGAGTGGTGGTGTGCTGGCGAATCAGTTTGAAGCTTTCCTGATTTTCAGCGGGCACCGGATCTTCCAGCCAGAACAGATGAAAGGGCTCCAGTTCCTTGCCCAGGCGCGCCGCTTCGATGGGGGTCAGCCGGTGGTGGACATCGTGCAGCAGGTGCAGGTCATCGCCAAACTGTTCCCGTACAGCAGCGAACAGCTTGGGCATAAAATTCAGGTATTTCTCACTGGACCAGTTCTCCACCGCGGGCAGGTCGCTGTCGGCGGGCTCATAGGCCTTGCCCGCCTTGGCAACGCCGTAGGTCTTGTCAATGCCGGGAATACCGCTCTGCACCCGGATCGCCTTATACCCGGCCTCTTTGGCTTTGGCCACCGCCTCCAGGGTGGAGGGCAGGTCTTTACCGTTGGCGTGGGTATACACCATGATGCGATCGCGGCTTTTGCCACCCAGTAATTGATACAGGGGCATATTGGCCAGCTTGGCCTTGATATCCCACAGTGCCACATCGATACCCGCCAGCGCTGTCATACCCACCGGTCCGCGCCGCCAATAGGCACCGCGGTAGAAAAACTGCCAGATATCCTCTATCTGCTGGGGGTCGCGCCCAATCAGGCAGGGCAGTAGATAGTCTTCCAGGTAGGAGACGACGGATTTCTCGCGGCCATTGAGGGTGGCATCGCCAATACCGTAAACGCCTTCATCGGTAGTGATTTTAACAGTCACGAAATTGCGACCGGGACAGCAGACAATAACCTTGGCGGCGACAATCTTCACGCCTGGGACTCCTCAGAATGATCGAATTTTCTTATGGTCATAAAAACAATAAGTCTAGCGGGCGGCGCGATAAACTACAAGCACTCGCGCCTATTAAGACGCATAATAGGCAAACTCCAGGCGGCACCGCCGCCCACCATCATACCCCAGACATGCCCTCGATGACTGCCCCGTTGACAAGACTTCAATATAATTCTGCTAATTCCCAGCTTTGGGAGATCGATTTATTGACGAACAATGACTAGCAGGCTGTTGATAAACCCCTTACGTACTCAGGCTTACAGGCTGGTCCGTAATCTAGGCGCCGTTTTGAAGGTGTGTGTCCACCCATCGAAAAATGGCAACGACGAGTACGGATCAGCCTGCAAGCCCCGAAGGGCGAGGCCTGAAGCGCACATCTGCTGCGCCTTGCCTCTAGGAAAGGGAACCACCCTGTCCGTCGAGACAAGACACAACATCTGCACGCTTCAGGTCTCGCTGAGCATGCAAGGGGTTTATCAACAGCCTGCTAGCAGCGGGGCTAAAAGAATGATGGCATACGGGAAATTTGGAATCGTTCTGCTGATGTTGGCCGGACTCGCTGCCTGTGGCGGCGGTTCTTCATCATCCTCAGCCGTGGTGCCAGCCCCGGCTTCCTCTGTAACGTCCTCTGCGGCCTCCTCCAGCTCCGATCCCGACATCGAATACGCTTCCCTTGCAGCAGAGCTGGAAGCCTATCTATTGCGCGAAGTGGCCGTCGATCAGCCGGGAGTGGCGCTGTTGGTAATGCAGAGCGGCGAGGTGGTCTATCAGGGCGGCCGAGGACTGGCCAACAAACAGAGCGGGGTGGCTATCTCGGGGCGCACGGGATTTCGTCTGGCATCTGTCAGCAAGTCTTTTACCGCTCTGGCGGTGATGCAACTGGTAGAAATGGGCCAGTTGCAGGTGACGGATTCGGTGCGTCACTATATTCCCGAGCTGTCGTTAAGCTGGCAGAAGATTACGCTCGAGCATTTGTTGTCCCATCAGTCGGGCGTGCCCGATGTGCTCACCCCCTTCAGCTTTATGGATGGCATGACCAACGATCAGGCAGTCGGTTACTACGCCGACAATCCCTTCCTGTCCTTTACGCCGGGTAGTCGCACTGTTTACAGCAATACCAATTATGTGTTGCTGGCGGAAGTGGTTGAGCGTGCCTCGGGCTACAGCTTTGCCGACTATTTGCGCATACACATTTTCGAACCGGCGCGCATGGTGGATAGTTATCTGGATAATGAAATGGCCTTTCTGCGCTCAAAGGATGCTCTCAATTACGCTGATCGCACCACCTTCTATAACAATCTGACCGCCCATTTGGTAGGCAATATGGGGCAAGTGAGTTCCACACAGGATTTTGTCGGGTTTTTTAATGCTTTACGGGATAACACGCTGGTTTCCGCGGACACGCTGGCGCTGATGACTGAAGGGCGTGGTCAGATTTTCGGTGGCGATTATGGCTATGGTTTTATGATGTTTACCGACACCTATGGCCACGGCGGTTTGTTTGACGGTTTTCGCACCGAGATGACCGTACGACCAGCCACCGACCTGGCCTTTGTCATACTCACCAACGGCGGCATTAATACCCAGTCTCACCTGAATGCACTCAAGGAAATTATTTATCGCTGGGATAAGTGAGCGGAATATCCCTGATCTTGTTTCCAACAGTCTGGATTCTAAAAGCACGCTGTTCATAGTTGTTCTAGAGCCCAGGCCTGTAGCGCCTCAGTATTATTGATGTCACCGGAATAGAGTACATCGGGAATGTAGGGTTCATTGTCATCGCGCAGGCGTTTATTCCATTTTTTAATAGGGGCAGCAAAACCGTAGGCCTCTTTGTAGTATTCGTGCCACATACCGGCTACTTGAGTGTAGGCGGTATCCGCATCAGTGGGTTCGCCCAGATGCACCAGGTTGGGAATTTGCCTGGCCAAATCCACAAAATCCAGACAGGCGCTCATGCAGTGTTTGTCGGTGAGCAACAGAATTTTTCCACGCTCTGTCCAGTCCGGAGCCTGTTCGGGTGAGGCGGCCTCGTGGGGGTCCGTCTCCATGTTCAGTTCGGATTGCCAGAAAAAATCCTCGCCTTTTTCCAGGGTCGATCGCGTCAAGTCTACTAATGCATCCAGGTATTGAACCATACTGGAAGTTTCGCCGTGGTGACCTCTGGCCTGCTTAGCCTGGTAGTCGTAAGACCAATACAGTGGCCAGCTTGCCCGAAAAAGCGCGTCCTCGCCCTTCAGCTTTGTTTGCAACTGATAGGCAATAAACTCGTAGTTGGACTGTCCCAGCAGCGCTTCCATAATCTCCTGGCCAAAGGTGGAGCTGCCACCGTTATTGCTGCGTGTATCCAGAATAACCACCTGATGTTGATCATTAGCCTGATAGAGGGCCTGCAAATCTTTTAGCAACTGTTTGTGGCTGTTGTAGGCCTCGGTTGAATTGAGCTGAAAATCGGTGACATAGGCCCAGTGCACATTCGGCGCAATCTGCTCCAGGCGGGGAAATCGATAATCCGGGTAGAGGTGTTGTCGTAAGTTATTGAGGATGGTGACATCGGCAGCCAGCCAGGCAAAATCAACGGTTACTGTGTTGCCATTGGGTGCCAGGAAAACACACTCGCGAATAGTTGGTCGCTGTAAAGCACTGTATCTAGCTGTGTCCAGGGTTAACAGCTTGGCGGCTTGATCGCGGGCATTGAGAATTGACCAGCGCAGGTCGCGGTAGGGAGCGTAGTGAGTCCGCAAAAAGTCGTCTACCGGTTGCTGATTACAGGTGATCAGGTGTGCACCGACAGGCGGGTAGCGATCGCCGCCGAGACTGTAACTGACTTCATAGCCCGTCGGCGTTGCCCGCAGTACCCATCCCGCCCAATGGTTGGCACTGGTTTCAATCCGGGTAAAAGGGGAGCGGGCAACAGCACCTTGCAAGTGACGGTCCTCATAGGGTGCCAGATAAAAGTTTATCAGGGCAGTAATATCGCGTGTGGAATGGACGGCGGGTAAGCGTGCCAGCGCTTGCTCAAAGCTTTGTGAGTGGATACGACGAAAGCCTTCGGCCCCATCCTCCAGCATGGCGGGATGCATGTCGGCTATGGACTGGTGGACATACCGCAGATGTTTTTCCGCCCGCTTGGCCGGTGTCAGATAGAGGTAATACCACAGGGCGGCAACCGCGACTCCCAGCACAAATATTACCAACAGGCTGAGCCCCAGGATTTTTAACAGCGACATAACGTGATTTCCTTATTTCCTTGTCGATAAACCAAACCGAGGCGGACGGGGAATGTCATCACCCTGTTAGCGTTAGTCTATCAGTTGCACACACCCCGCGCTCAACATCAGCGGTTGCGTTTAAACAGACTGCGGGCTGCACGCCAGGCATTGCTGGCACTGTTGCGCAATTGGCGGCCCGCCAGCTCGCGGTCCTCCGCTCGGCGTTGCCGCCGCAGCCGTCGCCAGTAGTGGCTGCGCACCGCTTGCGGATGGTGAGTGGCAAAGGCGGCGTGCAGCTGTTGATAGGCGGTCGGGGCCAGCGGATCGGCCAGCGACAAAGTGATAATATGGGCCGGTGGCAGTTGCAATTGCTCAGCCGTGTCCCACTGCAGTCGAGTGGCATCCTCACTTTCACTGTGTGTCAGGGCAATGAGTAGCGGCGGCTGCGGTTGCCCGGCACGCTTCTGCAGCCAGCGCCGAATCCGCCCGAGTTGTTCGCTCTCGTATTCACGATCGCGGTTTTCGGCATGGCTAACCCAGAGAATAATATCGGCATTGCGCACCGCTTCCCGAGCGTTACCGCGTGGTAAACTCTTCCAGGCGGGTGTGTCCCACAGCAGTAATTCTCCCCATTCCAGCGAGTGCAGCCGCTGGGCATTGAGATAAGGGGTGCTCTTCTCGGGGCAGGGTTCGGCGGTGCCGCCACTCAGGGCCTGGATCAGGCTGGACTTGCCACTGCGCGCCGGGCCCAGGACCAGCACCCGCAGCGGCTCGTCACTACCGGTGGCCAGTTCACCGCTGAGCAACAGGTTGCCGCTGTAGAGCTCAATGGCATAGAAACCCACTTTGCGCACATATTCCTGCAGCAGCCAGCGCTGAATCCGCTCACTGCCGTAATCCAGAATATGGCCGCCCACGGCGCGGCTGAACTCCTTATAGAGGGCTGAGGCCGGGCTTATCAGTGCGCGTCCCACCCGGTAGGCATTGTGATAGCGCGCGGCAGTTTGTTGCAGGCGGCGCGCCTGTACCAGATTGCCCAGGGTGAGTCTATGACTGAAAGGGAGGGTATGCACGATTTCCTCGCGCAGCTCGCGGCTGGCGCGCTCGATAATCAGCAATGTATAGGGAACGGTGAGCTCCAGCAGCGGCTGTTTTTTTAGCGGATGGAAATGACTGGCGACCCGCCCCAGTGCCTCGCGGGCCAGCTCCCAGAGAGCGGTGCCATCATTCAGGGAATAGTCGCCGGGATGAGCACTTTGCGCCAGCGATTCCACTTCTTCCCAGGCACCCTCGGCGGTGGGGGACCAGTGGGCATCGGGTTGGGTGCGGGACTCAAAGGTCCGACGTTTGTCGCGCTGGGCCAGAATCCACTGAAATAGCATTGCCAAGCCACCGCAAGCGGCCAGAAGTAACAGCCAGTGTGCCAGGTGTCCGGTCTGCCAGAGCCACACCACCCCGGCCAGGGGGATGGCGGCCAGCGGCAGGAATGTGAGCAGCAGCGCCAGCAGGCGCAAACGGCCAAACTGTCGAATCAGGTCTTTCATGTCTGTTACTTTAGCAGGCTTTAGCAGGCCGTTGAAAACGACCCCTTAGCGGCGCATAAAACCCAGATCAATGTTGTCGAAGTTGTGCAGATAAGGAAAGGCGGCGGCGAAATCGGCGGTGGGCAGGCCAAACCAGCTGGCCAGGGTGGCGGCATACTGGTCAATGCTGGTGGTAGGAATCAGACGGCCCTCGCCAATGTCATCCTCGCTCTCCAGTGCCAGGCTGGGCAGGGAGCCATAAATATTGCCGCCCTCGACGGCTCCCCCGAGGACTAATTGATGTCCGCTCCAGGCGTGGTCAGTACCATCGCCGTTGCTGGTGAGGGTGCGACCGAAGTCACTCATGGTAAAGGTGGTCACCTGGCTGCCGAGGCCCAATTCATTGATGGCACGGTCAAAGGCCCCCAGGGCGCTGCTCAACTCGGCAAACAGCGCCGGTTGGCGATTATTCTGGTCGCCGTGGGTATCGAAATCGCCAAAACCGACAAAATAAATCTGGCGCTTCACATCCAGTGCCTCGCGTGCGGAAATTAATTGCGCCACCATTTTCAGGTCAGTTGCCAGGCGCCCGGCGGGAAAGGGTGTGGTTAATGCGGGCTGTTGGTCGAGCGCGGCGATCAGTTCGCCCGACAAAGCCCAGGCCCGTGTCTGGATGGTGGCATATTCGCGTTGAAACAGGTGAGTGTCGGCACTTTGCATCAGTGCGCGGTAGACTTCAGCGCGTTTAACTTCGGCCTCATCGCCGTGGGTTTCGTCGAAGTAAGCGAAGGTGTCCACGCCCTGCCCGCTGACGGCATAGGGAAATACCGTTTTCCCACTCTGAAAAATATTGCTGCCGCTCAGGGAGATGTTCATGGACAAACGCTGGTTCATATTCATGCTCTGCATGACATCCGCTGCCCGCCCGGCCCAGCCACTGGCGGCTTTGCCTCCATCGAGAGATTGCACGAAGTTTTGCTGGTCGTTGTGAGAGAACAGCTGCGGAGGCAAGCGCGCGGTGCGGTTTTGATAATCGGCTTTGGTGACCGGCTCAATCAGCGATCCTGCACCCGCCAATACAGCCAGGCGACCACTGTTAAAAAGCGCTTGGGCTTCGCCCATGGAGGGATGAAAACCGTATTCCACTTCGCCGGGTGCTGTCATAACCAGCGGCAATAATTGCGCCTGGGGGATGGCCAGATTCTGGCGCACCTCGCGGTAGATGCTGTACTCGTGATCGCTGCGCGGCACCAGCATATTGTAGGCGTCATTGCCGCCAAATAAAAAAATGCAGACCAGGGCTTTGTAATCTTCGGCCTCGGGCATTTGTGCCAGTGCCAGCTGCAGGCGTGCCTGGGCCGCCAGTAAGCCCGCACTGCCGGCGGCAGCGCCGAGGCAGCCGCGCAAAAAGTGGCGGCGGTTGAGGCGATGAGAGTTGTCCTTCATGACTTATCCTCTACAGCATTAGCGCTGCACGGCAAAATAGGGCGAAGCGGCAATCAGGCTCGCGGCCTCGAAAACGCGCAGGCGCTGGTTGTGCTCGCTCCAATCGGGGTTGGGCAGTGTGTGTAAATATTCCGTCAGCAACTGCCGTGCCTCTGGTGTCAATTGTCCTGCGGTGAGCAACAGATCAAGACGATCCACCAGTGCCTCGGGGTTGTCAGCCAGCGCTTTTTCCTCGGTCATATTGAGCATGGGTGGATAGACATCCCAATCTGCTTGGGCGTATTGTTCCTGAACATAGTCGGCATCCATATCCCGCCAGAAAATACTGTTGCTCAATTGATTGGTTTTGGCGATCACAACACTTTCCGTGTGAATCTGAAACTCCGGTGACAATTGACCGGCATCTTGAATTTGCCCCGGGTGACTGTAGCCGGGTCGATAGAAGTTAAACACGGAAAAGGAGCCGTAGGGCCGTTGACCAGCCTCCCGGTCGGATCCGCGAAAACGCAGTCGCAATTGTTTGGCATCCCCCTGGGGATTATTCACCATTACTCCCTGTGCCTTGAAAACCCGCCAAAGGTGGGCAAACTGCAACATGGGTTCGCGTAACTTACCAAATGTATCGGGCTGCTGCAGGTGACCACTGCGTGCCTCCTCGTCGGTAATAATGGCCTCAATCACCGCCTGCATATCACCGCGAACTCCCGCCCCGTTGTTGTTAAACACTTGTGCCACTCTTTGCACATAGGCCGGGCTGGGGTTACTTGTAATCAGCCGTTGAATCAGTTGCTTGCCAATAAAGGGGCCCACATTGGGGTGATAAAAGAGATTGTCCAGCGCCTGGGTCATATCTTCCGCCGCTGTTTGTCCCGCCGGCAAAACCGTACCGCCCAGCAGCACCTTTTCCCCCGTGTCGTGAATCTGCTCGAAAGCCTGCATGGGCTGGATTTCACCCACCGGGTCGCTCACCCACTCCCACCACTGATTGGCGGTGGCAAAGTTCCAGCCGGTAAACACCCGGGCAAACGCCTTGATGATTTCCTGATCGTAGGTGGGGATGGGTTCCCCCTGACCATCGACTTGTACGGAGCCATCCAGGTTCAGTTCCACCAGACCGATGGTAAACAGCTGCATAACCTCGCGTGCGTAGTTTTCGTCGGGGCGAATATTGCGCTCTTCATTGGCTTTTTCATTGCGCACATGGCTCAGGTATTCGCCCATCATGGGGTGGAGGGTGACGTCTTCCAGTAACTGGCGAAAATTGCCAAAGGCATTGCGGGCAAGCATATCGTGATAACTGGCGATGCCGCGGGTATCGTTGTAGAGCACATCCGAGACATTGGAAATCACAAAAATCTGGCTCAAGGCAAAAGCGATGCGTTGACGCAATTGATCTTCGCCTCGCACCACAATTTCCCACCAGGCATCGCTGCGTTGCAGATCGCGCACCCAGCCCTCGCCATCATCTTCCTTTCCGGGAATCGGCTCCCAGCCGATGGCCTCCACATGTTGGTCAAGCAGAGTCAGATTGGAGGTGACGGGCAGGGAAAACTGTTCAGCTAGCCACGTCTCCTCGCCCTTTTGTATGAAGTCGTGAACGCTTTTTGCGGTAGGGCCAAAAGTGGTCTGGGTGAGAAAACGCGCCGCTTCCCGGGCTTCCTCCCAGGCGGGAGTGCCTCGGATCGGCAGGTTCGGGTCGGGGCTGGAATCGGGCTCCAGCACGATTTTGGGGTCGGGCTCTGGTTCAGGCTCGGGCGTCGTGGGGCCAGGATTGTTGGGAGGATTAACCGTAGGTGAGGGCTCACTGCTACTGGAGCCACCGCCACAAGCAGTGATTAACAGAGCAAGCGACAGTGGGCGGACAAGGCCGCCGAGGCTTTTTATTAAAGTTTTCATCACATCCAAGAGTATAGACCTCTCAAGACATCCCTGTCGCTTTTCCAGTAGCCTCAATTTTCCAGTTGGGTATTGCTCACAAAGGCGATCTGCGAGCCATCGGGCGACCAACTGGGCACATTGATAGTACCCTGACCGCCGTAGACATAGGCAATAATGCGCGGCTCGCCGCCGTTCGCCGGCATAGTGCGGATATAGACATGTTGGTAAAAGGGGTGGTCGGCCGAGTTGATGTCATTCATATAGGACAGAAAGACCAGCGTCTTGCCGTCGGGTGAGACGTGGGGAAACCAGTCGTTGTACTCGTCGAAGGTTAACTGTTGCTGGTTACTGCCATCGGCGTTCATGCGCCACAATTGCATGGTACCGGTGCGGTTGGAGTTAAAGAAAATGCTCTGGCCGTCCGGACTGTATTCGGAACCGTCATCCAGCGTCTTGGTGTTGGTCAGTTGTGTTTCCGCGCCAGTGTCTATGTCCACCGCGTAAATGTCGTATTGACCTTTGCGATGAGCGGTAAAAATCAATGTTTTATCGTCGGGCGAGAAGCCGTGCAAGTAGGAGTGGCCTACCCCCGGACGAGTGACGCGGGTGGGGTTATCGCTGCCGGTGAGTGGTAAAGTGTAAATAGTAGAGCGCCCATCCTCTTCCTCGGCATGGTGACTGATACCGATGCGTTTGCCGTCCCAGGAGAGTACATGGTCGTTGTTATTCTGAGTGGCAAAGCCGGTGTTGAGCTCATTCACCGCGCCTGTGGCAATGTCATAGGTGTACAGCAGACCATTGCGGTTAAAAATCAGGGTCTTGCCATCATGCGTCCAATTTGGGGCCTGGAGCGAGTCGGGCACGCGGTGCACAATGCGACGGTTATACGTCCGCATGTCCATTATCTCCAGGTTGCTGCCAATATAGTCCTGGTAGGGAACAAAATTGGCAGGCGCGGGTTGAATAATGCGCACGTTGGATGCTTCGACGGTTTCCACCGCATCGGCGTTATGGGCTGTCAGGGCCAGCCCCACATAGACTTCGTCCTCGAATTGCAGATGTGATACCTGGGTGACCTGGAAAGGCTCGCTATAGCGTGCGGCGGACATTATCAATGAATTGCCGCGCCGCTCCAGTTGAATGACTTCCGGTGCCTGTACTTTCAACCGGTACTCTTCGGTGTTGGCGCCCGCCTCGGGGCGAAATTGCAATGAAGTCAGGCCATCACCGTGAACGGCGGCAAATACATGGGCGGCATCCGGTTCAAGGCTCTGTCGTAAATGCCAGCCTGCCTTACGGTGGGGGTCCACGCCTTCACCCTGAAACGCTATATGAGCGCGGACTATAAAATCGCCCTTGAGTTTATTCCAGGCGTAATGCAGCTCGTCTTCGGCAAACCACATATTGGTGCCGGAGCCCGACAGGGTGTAGATCTGGGTGTCGGGGTTATAATCCAGGTCGCCAGTATGTTTGACGGCGCCTATATCCTGATGTTGGGAAAATTGCCCGGTTTCGTGACTGTGCGCGGTCAGTGTAGTCATAAGCAGAAAAATAAGAGTGAGGGATTGCAGAAAACGTGAGGACATGGCCGCCTCCGTGATTATATGATAATTGTCAGAGTTATTATCCAATAATCAGCATGAGGCAGTGGCAAGTATTAGACCAGTATAGATTTGTTAATGACAGAGTGGTCCATAAGCTTGTGAAAGGCTATGGGCTGTAGCAGAATGGAATACCACCCTTAATGGAGATATTGGTATGACATTGCATATTGAGCTTATCCCCATCCTCTCGATCCTGGCCGGTATCCTGATTTTAATCAAACCCAAACTACTGAATTATGTGGTTGCCATCTACCTGATCGTGGTGGGTGTCATTCAGATTTTGGGGATTCATATTTAGATTTGTCTGACGTCCGACGTCAGACGTCAGACGATTGCATATAAAAAACCCCGGCGGATTGCTCCGGCCGGGGAAAGCTTCCTGAGGTTGCTCCAGGGATCGGTCTAGCGGTGGTAGCTCTGGGGCGGGCCCAGGTAGCTGGGCTGCAAACCACCGGTGTCTAGTATCAGTTTTTGCAGGGTGACGCCCGAGTCAATGGCGTAGATGCGCAGTTTGTGCGCGCCCGGCTCGTCTATGGTATGAGAGGTGCTCGCTTTGCGGACCGCCTGGGTGACCGCCTTTTCCCAGGCCGCAGAGGAGAGGTCGCTGAGGATATCCACCACCTGCGGTTCTTCGTCATCTATAGCAATGGCGTAACGCAGGCCGCGGCCGGGCACAAAGTCCAGGCTGGGGGCGAAGATGCCCTCCACGGTAATCTCTCCCTCACTGAACAAATAGAGGTCGTATTCCACCCAGGGGGCTTCGCTTAGGTCGGTAAAGCTGTGATCTGTCACCGGCAGCGGTGTGATGGAGCCCTGGGTGCGACCGTGTTGAGGGATTGCCTCCCATTGGACACCCTCGGCTGCCTGGCGCGCGCTGAAATTGGGCGCTTCGATGGCAATATAGCCGTTGGCTTCCACAAACCCCTCTACCTGCGCGCGGGTATCGGCGTCGGGCAGGAAAGCCCGTATTTGTATGCGTGCGCCACCCCAGCCGGTGCCCTGAATAAAGACATGGCCTTGCTGGTGGCCGGCGGGAATCTTTTCCCAGTCGATACCCACATAGAGCCGTTTGCCGGTTTCAACAGTGCCCGCCGTCTCGCTCAGGCTAATCCACTCGTGGCTGGGCGTGGCGGTAAACTCAAAGGGCGAGGTGCCGCGATTGTAGACGTCAATATAGTGGGTCTTGGCGCCATAGGGACTGAATTCGGGCAATACCATGGGGCCCTGCGGGATTGGCCAGGCCGTGGGATTGCCCTCGATGGCCACACCCATATCCGGCTGGTTGTGGGGGCGGTAGTCGTAGAGCACGGGCAGGGTATTGGCTGGCGGGTTGTTCCAGTGCGTGTAGCCAATACGCGTCTGGCTCATCATGTGATTCCACTTGCCGCCATTCAGCGCATGGTAGCGCTCGGTGAGCGCGGCATCCAGGGCGAACATATCCCGCGCCCGGGTGGCGTAGTCGGCGCTGTCGGCTCGGCCCTGTTCGGCGTACAGCCGGTTCTTGGCGGTGGCATTGTAGAGTTCATTGATGGCGTAGACGGATTTCACAGGATGTAAAACCAACTGGTAAAAGGCGTCCCGCTGGCGGCGTGGCAGGTCGGCATAGATGGCCTCGGCCTTTTCCACCATGGCGGTCAGCTCGGCACTGATTCGATCGGCCTCATCGTAGTGCAATTGGCTGTAGACAGTGGGCGACATCTGTTCGGGCTTGCGGCGGCCATTGTGACGGGTATAGCCGGTAATCAGCTGCTCGATCTCGGCAGCGTGTTCCTCGCCGAACTCGCGCGCGGCCCACAGGCGGCCAAATTCTTGCAATCTCTCCTTGGGCCAGGACTCGGGGCTCCAGGCCATGCGCAGGAAAAATTCGGTGGGAAACTCCTGCGGCTTGAGGTCGCCCACATTGGTGATCCAGATGCGGTCGGCCTCGTGTGCCACCGCCAGGTTCATCTGCTCCCAGATCTTGGCGATGGGGGTGACATTCATCCAGCGGTAGGAGCGCGGGCCACCCACATAGTCAAAGTGATAATAGACACCTGCGCCGCCGCTGCGGTCGCGCTCCTCGGGCGTGGGCAGGCGGCGAATATTGCCCCAGTTGTCGTCGGCCCACAGCAGGGTGACATCCTCGGGCACACGCATGCCGCGCTCATAGAAGCCCTGTACCTCCTTGTAGAGCGCCCACACTTGCGGCACTTCGTCCAGTGCGCGATCATCGAATACCCGGGCCAGAATCTCGCGCTGGTCTTCCACGATTTTCTCCAGTAGGCCGATATTTTGGCCTTCGCTCATGGGGGTGTCCTCCTGACCGCGCATACCCAGGGTATAGATGCTGTCGTAGGGCTTGTTGCGGCGCGCGCCCGCTTCCCAAAATTTGTAGAGATTCTCCGGGTTTGTGGAGTACTCCCAGGCGCCCTCCCCATAGCGATTCCACTCCTTGTCGGCGCGCATCATGGGTTCGTGGTGGGAAGTGCTCATAACAATGCCGTACTCGTGGGCGCGCACCATATTCAGCGGGTCGTCGTCGGCAAAGGCGTTGTTCCACATGGCAGGCCAGAGGAAATTGGACTTGAGCCGCATCAGCAGCTCGAACACATGCTCGTAGAATTCGTGGTTATAGTCGCCGAACTTCTCCTGCACCCAGCTGGTCAGGGCCGGCGCCTCGTCGTTGAGGAAGATGCCGCGATATTTCACATGGGGTGCGTCGCTGATACGGGTGCCAGGTTCGATATACAGGTTTTTGGCTTTTTTGACGGGCACGTCGGCCCACCAGTGCCAGGGCGAGACACCGATCTGCTCGCTGATATCGTAGATGCCATATGCCGTGCCGCGTCTGTCGCTGCCGGCCACCACCAGCGCCTGTTCAACGCCCGGCAGGGGCTGGCTCACCGCCTGGATCACATAGCCCTCCCAGGCATCGGCTGTGTCATCCACCTGCAGCTTGCCCTCGGCAATCAGCCGGTCGATCACAGCGCTCTGGCCAATCTGGCCCACAATCACCGCGTGCTTATCCAGCTTGCGAGCGTCAGTAACCACATCCGCCTTGCGGCCCGTCACCCGCTGGATATCGTCACGCAGGTGGCCCAGAGCGAAGCGGATGGCAGTGTCGGCGGTCGCGTCGTGATATAGGCTGGCCACCTGGCGGCCATGCACCAGATGCACGGCGTTGTCGACGGGGGTGTGGCGCACATAGGCCGGTTCGCCGAGAGCAGCGGCCTGCAACGGTAACAGGGCGGCCATCAGGGCCGCGAAGGTCAGCAGGACTTGGCGTAACAACATCATGGTTCTGGCTCGCATTTTAGGGTTCAGCTGGCGGATGCAGACAATGTTTGCAGGCCCTTGGCCACCGGGCCTGGCTAAGGGTGCATATTCTTGATGCTGATCTTTATTATCGCTGCTTCAGGGTGCTACAGCTCTGTTATAGTCAATAAAACCATAAGCATAGGCCAGAATGAGTCAATGTGCAAGTGGTCAAAGGCCAAGCCCGGAGCCTTGGTCAGGAATAAAAACTATGGAGAACTTGGTCGGAAGGGCCCCGACACAATTCAAAAAGGGTAGATTATGCAAATGAGAAGACATGTCTGGTATCTTCCTCTGACATTGATGCATTGTAGCGTGGTGTTTTGTATAGGAAGAGGGGTCACACATTCGACCATGTGTTATCCAATTTTTTGCAGAGTTTATGCGATTATTTCTAGGGCTTGAACTGCCCGAAGCGGTTAAAACCGAAGCGCTGAAATTGCGTTGCCACTGGCCGGGCGCGCGCTGGCAGAGTGCAGAGCAGTTGCATCTGACACTGCATTTTTTGGGAGAGGTGCATGAAAGGTCTATTGAGTGCCTGGATAGTAGTTTTTTAAACCTATCGCTCTCTCCTATAAATGTAAGATTGCAAGGTGTCGGCGTATTCGGAAAACCGAGTCAGCCCCGTGCACTCTGGGCCGGTGTGGAGCCGGAAGCGCTCTTGCATCGCTGGTATCGGGCACTGGGTGATCGGTTGGATAGAGCGGGCTTTGTGCTGGCAGAGCGCCCCTACCAACCACATGTGACCCTGGCCCGGTTTGACCGGCACACGGCGCCGGCGGATAACTTTCTGCGCGAACACCGCCAATTTTATTCCTCGTCTTTTTCAGTGGCGTCTATCGCCCTGTTCGCCAGCCATTTATCTCACGACGGTGCGCGCTATAAGGTGGTAAGGCGTTATCTGTCGAAGCATGTCTGATTGACTCCATATTTTTTCGGCTAACCTGATTGATTTTGGACACCAACTTGAGCCGGTGTTGGCGATATGTTTGAATTATTGCTTCTTAAATGTGAAAGGCCAGTGACATTTGAGGAAAGCGAAAGCCTATGATGGAATGGATTGAACAGCACCAGGCGGTATTGAGCATCGGTATCAGTTTTGCGACTTTGCTGGTGTGGTTGGTGTATGCCCAATTGTTGTTTTCCAGCTATCGGCGCCAGCGCAGCCCCCGGCTGATTATTAATCGCGGCAAGCAAAAAGATATGGATGCGCTGTGTATTATCAGCAATATGAGCAAGGAGGCGATTTATGTGGAGTATATTCTGGCGACGCTGACCACGTCGAAAGGTTCCATCATTATGGATATCACCGACTTCGAGCAGGCGCCGGCAGAAGCCTCTGAGCGTGGTGAGACAGTCGAAGTGCATAACAGGCCGACGGCGTCGGGTGTGATTCAGCAGAGTACTCGTCAAGGGCCGCTACAGTCGGGGGACTTTACCCACATCTGTACCTTTGTGGATATTGTCCGGCGCCTGCTGGCGTACCAGGGCATTGAAATGCGTGGCTACAGTCCGGAAGGCGACCTGCGCTTAAATTGTCTGACTATCGAGATTATCGCCCTCTACGGCCCTGACTATCGACCGATCAGTGCCACACGCAGTTTTGATATCAATAGCGACGAATATAAAGGCGCTCTCACGCCCGCCTCCTGGGGTACACAACAGGGCCATGCCTTCTGGCACCGCCGCCGGTTGTGCAAAATGGTGAACCAGATGAATGAGTCCAATTTTTCCGCGCGTTCAACCATCGCCCGCGATGAATGAATGCGAGTGATAGCCACCGATTGCTGAATAAAACTTATGGACCTGTCAGCATTGCTCCCGCAATACCCGCAAAAATAATCGCCCCCACCCAGTTGTTATTCATAAACGCGGCGAAGCAGGGGCCGCGCTGGCGGTAGCGAATCAGGTATTGCTGGTAAACAAAGAGAGCTGCCGCGAGGGCGACACTGGCGGTATAGATGTGGTTGAGTTCGAAGCGCTGCCCCATCATCAGCAGGCCGGCAATGACCACGGCTTGCAGTATGCCGGTAAACAAACGGTCCTGGTCACCAAAGAGCACAGCGGTGGATTTGACCCCGATTTGCAGGTCGTCCTCGCGGTCCACCATGGCATAGAAAGTATCGTAGACGACGGTCCACACCAGCGCGGTACAGAATACCAGCCAGGCCTCGGGCGGCACCGTGTTTTGCACCGCGGCGAAGGCCATGGGAATGGCCCAGCCAAAAGCGGCGCCCAGGACCACTTGCGGCAGGTGGGTGTAGCGTTTCATAAAGGGGTAGAGGCTGGCGAGCCCCAGCGCCGCCAGCGCCAGCAAAATAGTCAGCTGATTGGTAAACAGCACCAGCGCAAAAGCCATCAGGCATAGGACGGCGAAGAGCAACCAGGCTTCCCACACACTCACTTCTCCGGTGGCTAGCGGTCGCTCGCGGGTGCGCTGCACATGGCCGTCGATACGCCGGTCGGCAAAATCGTTGATCACGCAGCCGGCCGAGCGCATGAGGATGGCGCCCAGCACAAAAATCACCAGCAGCTTGAGCGGTGGCAGGCCTCCGGCAGCCAGCCACAGAGCCCAGAGCGTGGGCCAGAGCACCAATAGCCAGCCAATGGGCCGGTTGAGGCGGGTCAGGCGCACATAGCGGTCGAGGCGGGTGCGCCAGTCTGTGTCAGCCGTTTTCATGGTCGGACTCCAGCAGGGCGGGGAGGAAAATTTCACTCACCAGCAGCGGCTTATTGTACAGATAAAACACCGAACGCCGCCCCCACAATGGCTGATTGCGCACAGGTTCGGGCGCGCTGTCGCACTCGCCGGGTGGAAGGGCGGCCACCTGGATGGGGGAACGCTCGAGCTGCGCATGGCTGAACAGGTAGGCACCCAGGGGGCGATTGGCGAGGCGGGTGAGGTGGCGCAGGCGCCCGGTAAGGCTGGTAAGGGGGAAGAGGCTGCGGGCAAACACCCAGGGCACATTGCCGGGCCCCTTGAGCAACACCTCGCGGACAATACACTGGCGCAGCGGCGGCAGCCGCAACAAGCGGGCCTCCGACAGCCGCGGCCTGCCCCGATACTGGGCCAGGACTTCCACCTGTAGTTGGCCCCCGCTCCGGGTCTGCAGTTTGGCGGTGAGGGAGCGCTCATCCAGCAACCAGCTGCGCCAGTGCGGTGGCAATTGGGCGCGGCAGGCGGTATTGGCCCGGCGCCAGTGGCCCATACCCCGGCGGATAAAACGTTGTGTGGCGCGTTGCTTCAAGCCAAACCTCGGCAGCGGTAACGGGAAAGCCGGCATTCTACCAGAGTGCGGGGCACAATCCTTTACCTCCCCGGCCTGCCTTGGTTTAATGGCTCAATTGATAAATGTGACAACAATAAGAGTGTTTCTATGAGTTTAACCCAGCGCGTGTTATTGGCCATGGTGCTCGGCATTGCCGTAGGCGTGGTGATAAATTTACTGTCACCGGCGGACGGCGCGACGGGCGGTTGGCTGCAGGTGTACCTGGTGCTGGGGATTTTCGATACCGTGGGCAAGGTGTTTGTGGCCTCCCTGCAACTGCTGGTGGTGCCCCTGGTGTTCGTGTCGCTGGTGTGTGGTACCGCCAGCCTCGGCAATCACGCGCGCATGGGCGCTCTGGCGGGCAAGACTCTGGCGCTCTATCTGGCCACCACCTGCATTGCCATCAGTCTGGCGATTCTGGTGGCGCATCTGGTGGGGCCGGGTACAGGTATGAACCTGACCGCACCCGCCGACACTCAGGCGAATGTGGATCTTTCACTGAAAGAAACCATTGTCAATATTTTCCCCAGCAACCCTGTGGCGGCTATGGCAGAGGGCAATCTGCTACAGGTGATTGTGTTTTCCATCCTCTTCGGCATAGCCATTTCCCGCAGTGGTGACAGTGCTGGCGCGATACTCAAATTTTTCAACGACCTCAATCAGGTCGTGCTGCGCATGATCATGATTCTGGTGCACTTTGCGCCCTACGGTATTTTCTGTCTGCTTGCCAAGCTGTTTGCCGAAACCGGCGTGAGTATTTTTGGCGATCTGGTGGTGTACTTCATGACGGTATTGGGCGTTTTGCTGATGCAGGGCCTGCTGGTCTACCCCGCCTTTATCAAGTTGCTTACCCGGTTGTCGCCAATGCCCTTTCTGCGCAAGATGTACCCGGTAATGATGTTTGGGTTCAGTACTGCCTCCAGCAACGCCACCCTGCCGGTGACACTGCGCACGGTGGAGCACCGGCTCGGCGTGGACAACAAGGTGGCCTCCTTTACCATTCCCCTGGGGGCCACCATCAATATGGACGGTACTGCCATCATGCAAGGCGTGGCCACGGTCTTTATCGCCCAGGCGTACGGGCTGGATGTGGGGCTGACGGGCTACTTAATGGTGGTGCTCACGGCCACCCTGGCGTCCATTGGCACCGCCGGTGTGCCCGGTGTGGGGATGGTCACCCTGGCGCTGGTGCTGCAACAAGCCGGATTGCCGGTGGAGGCGGGCATCGCGCTGATTATCGGTGTGGATCGCTTGCTGGATATGGTACGCACCGCCGTCAATATCACGGGCGATGCCGCCGTCACCACGGTGGTGGCCAGTAGTGAAAAACTGCTGGACAGGGAGCGGTTTAACGCGCTCGAAGTCCTGGACGAATCGGCGGCTCGCTGACTTGTCGCTCAGCCATTCAGGGCTTTGGCAATATGCTCCAACTCGTCCGATGACTCGATAATATTAGCCACCGTGGCCTCGGCCTTGTCACGTTGCAGGTGAAGTTCCTGGAACAGGGCATCGTCGATGGGCGTTTTGGTACCCAGACCAATATCATGCTGACGCAATAGCTGTTTGGCCAGGTAGATCAGTCGCGCATATTCCCAGTGTTCGCCGCGATAATCGGGGTTTTGCTGATGACGAAGTGCCATCACCACCTCTTCCGGCATGGACCAGAGTTCCATGAGCGTGCTGGCCATCTGGTCGCGGGTGACGCCCAACAGAAAGCGCTCAATGGCCTGGGGCGTGGTATGCGGGTTGGCATCACTCAAGTGGCAATACTGTTGATAGTAGGGCGGGAAGATTTCCGCCATGATCAGGGCGCCAAAATTGTGTAGCAGGCCGGTGAGATAAGCCATGCCGAAACTGGGGCGGTACTCGCGGGGAATGGCGGTGACCAGCCCCTCGATAGTGGCGGCCATGTAGACGGCATTTTGCCAGTAGGGCAGCTCGCCGTGGGGGCCGCTCTTGGGCAGGCTGATGGTTTTGCCCAGCGCCAACCCCAGCGCCAGGTTGAGCACCATGTCAAAGCCCAGGACCCGGACGATGGCGTCGTGAATGGATTTGATTTTGCCGGGGGCCGAGTAGTAAGGGGAGGCGGCCCAGCTGACCACTTGCGCCGCCAGGCTGGGGTCGGTTTCCACAATCTGCGCCAGATCGCTGATATCGGCATTGGGGTCCACCCGCAATTTGATAATCTTCTGCGCGGTATCGGACAGTGGGGGCAACTCCAGGGTTTCCTCCAGCCGCTGGCGCACTCGCAAGGTGGTAAAACGGGTAATGGCGCTGGTGATATCGTCGGTGTCGTTGGCGGCCAGGTCGCTCTGCTCCAGGGGCGCGAGGGGCGTGGCGATATCGCAGACGATGGCATCCTTAAGGGTTTGCTCGAAGGCGGCGCGGTGAATATGGATAAGTTGCTCGTCGTCGCCGGAATCCAGTAGCAGGTCGTCGCGCTCCAACAGGTCACGGGCCGGGCCGTGGAACTTCACCTCGCC
>CBFGUT010000003.1:0-44164 GCA_965652265.1 uncultured Cellvibrionaceae bacterium
TAACAAGGCCAAGCAAGCTGGGACCCGCTACGCGGGCCCCTGTTGGCAACGTTAAATGCCCAAGTTCCCTAGGAAAAGTAGTGGCAGTATAATAGAAGTGTTGACAATACCTGACAGGTAACCGTTAAAGTAGCCTGTCAGATTTTCTCACGCATAATGGTTAATCAGCGCTCTTCTCCTTCAGAAGCGCTTTGGGCTTGGGCTCAAGAAATTTACGCTGGGCAGGATCACCCTATTTACGCTGCCAGCGCTCAGGGAAGTCAGCGGTTTTGAATCGATCCTTTTCACGGCAAACAGCACCTGGGGTGTATTTCGAACTTGAATTCGCGAGGTATATGGATGAGTAAAATAAAAGTGGGTGACGTACTACAGGAAAGAGCTTTGGAGACGGTTCGGGGGGAGCAGCTGGCTATTCCTGAGGCTTCTCGCTTGACGCACTTGCAATTTAGGCGGTTTGCCGGATGCCCGATATGTAACTTGCATTTGCAAACATTTGTTCAACGTGCGGATGAAATTGAAAGTCAGGGTATTAACGAGGTTGCGGTTTTTCACTCCTCCCAATCGGAAATGCAGAAGTATCATGACGGAGTGCCATTTGCGTTGATTGCCGATCCCAATAAAAGTCTTTATAAAGAATTTGGTGTGGAGCCTTCAATACTCTCTGTGCTAAATCCCATGGCATGGCCGGCGGCGTTTAAAGGCGTGTTCAATCACAAATTTGGCCTGCCCGGAAAGGGCGAGTCGCCCTTTGGGTTGCCTGCAGACTTCCTGATCGATCGTGAAGGGCGCGTTCTAGCACTACACTACGGAAAACATGCTGATGACCAGTGGGCAGTGGATGAACTGCTGGCGATAGTAGGCTCTGTTGGCGTTACTCAATAGCTACTAGCCTGTAAACCGGGGGAGGCAATTGCACCATATACGACTTGCCAGGCCTGATGAGCTGGAGGCGCTTATCCATATAGATGATGAGGCCTCTATTCTCTATGCCAACGCAGGATTGCCGTTGGCGTTTGATAGCGGCCATCCCTTTGTTCTCGACGAGTCGGTCCGGTGGCGTAAGGCAATTAATGAGGGGCTGGCCTATGTGGCCTGTGACAATACTGATTGCCCAGTAGGATTTATGATTTTGTCGTGGGTGGATGGTGACCCCTATGTTGACCAGCTATCGGTACATCCGAATTTTATGCGACAAGGGGTAGGGAGTCGCCTCTTGCAGCGGGCGATTTCCTGGAGTGAAGATCGGCCACTTTGGTTGACAACATACTCTCATTTGGCATGGAATAGGCTATATTACGAGAGATTTGGTTTTGTGATGGTGCCGCAGCATCAATGTGGTCTCGAATTGAGTCAATTGATTAAAGCTCAACGAGCAGCCCTGCCGGACCCGGACTACAGAGTAGCTATGGTACGGCGCTCTTGAAAAAATTGATTATTCCTCAAAAATAATGAGATGGCCACGCAGACCCCAGGCTATAAACTATGGCAAAAATAGACTATAAAAAGACACTTCGACACCTTTATGCGCCCAACTCAAAGCAGGTCGAGTTTATCGATGTGCCGCCCATGAACTATCTGATGGTTCACGGGCAGGGTGAGCCCGGCGGCGAGGATTTTACAGCGGCGGTGGAGGCGCTTTACCCCGTCGCTTACACGATCAAGTTCGCGATCAAGAAGGCCTTGGGGTTGGACTATGTGGTGCCTCCCCTGGAAGGCTTGTGGTGGGCTGAGGATATGAATGTTTTTATCAATGGTGAGCGCAAGCAGTGGCAGTGGACCATGATGATAATGCAACCCGACAGTGTGACAAAAGCGGTATTTGAGGAGGCTCGGCAGCATGTGAAAGACAAAAAGCAACCCGCTGCCATCGAGAAAGTGACTTTTGAGACATTAAAAGAGGGGAAGTGCGCGCAGATTCTTCATCTGGGCCCATTTGCGGATGAAGGGCCGACCATTGTGCGTGTACACAATGCCATAACGGAAGCGGGTGGGCGTTTAAGCGGTAAACATCACGAAATCTACTTAAGTGATATGCGCCGTGTGGCGCCGGAAAAGTACCGCACTATCATCCGCCAGCCTATGCAATAAGTCATGTGTGGTGGAGCTGAGATTCTTGTCGCTCGCCTTGACCGCCCAGTGGGGAGAACCTTATGACTTACGATGAGTTTAACGACTTCTGCCGAGCCAGACCGGCGACAACCTACGTGATGCAGTGGGGTGGATCACATGTGTGGAAGGTGGGTGGCAAGGTCTTCGCGGTGGGAGGCTGGGGAAAAGCCGATATGCCTGCCTTTACTTTTAAAACGTCAGAATTGCACTACCATCTACTACAGGAACAACCGGGTTATCAGCCTGCGCCTTACCTGGCTTCCCGAGGCATGAAATGGATACAGGCCTACGACGACACTCTGGTGCCCGATGATGAGTTGCAATACTACTTGCAAGAATCCTATCGAATTGTGTCTTTGGGCTTGACCAAAAAAATGCAAAAAGAGCTTGGCCTGAATCAATACCAATAACCCATATTTCGATAGCGATTCCTCGTGTTCTGAACGACCGTAATACCTTTATCGGGATAATGAATGATTGCATATCATTGATTTATTCTAATGACTCATAAGGTAGGCCCACATAGTTTTCTGCAATAGTAGCCAATCCCGACTCGGAACCGGTGAAATAGTCCAGCTCAGCCAGTTGCATGCGGTGGCTGAAAGGATCATCGTCAAATTTATGCAGTAGGCTGGTCATCCACCAGGAAAATCGCTCCGCCTTCCAGATACGTCGCAAACAGGTAGCGGAATATTGTGCGAGTAAGTCTGTGCGCCCGTTTTGATATGCTTGGGTCAGTACCGAAAACAGGGTATGGATGTCACTGGCAGCCAGGTTGAGCCCCTTGGCACCCGTCGGCGGTACGATATGAGCGGCATCACCGGCCAGGAACAAGCGGCCGTACTGCATGGGTTCCACCACAAAACTGCGTAATGGGGCAATGCTTTTTTCTATTGAGGGCCCCGTTACCAACTGATCCGCTACATCTTCCGGTACGCGTGCCTTGAGTTCTTCCCAGAATCGATTGTCCGACCAGTCTTCCACATTTTGATCCAGCCCCACTTGTACATAGTACCGGCTGCGGCTGTGTGAGCGCATACTGCAAAGGGCGAAGCCGCGTTGGTGATTGGCGTAGATCAATTCCTCCGATACCGGCGGAGTATCCGATAGCAGACCCAGCCAGCCAAAGGGATAGATCCGCTTGTATTCTCGTAACTTGTCCTGGGGAATAGATTGGCGGGACACGCCGTGAAAGCCATCGCAGCCGGCAATATAGTCACAGTTAATGCGGTGGGTATTGCCGTCCTTTTGGTAGGTCACCCAAGGCTTTTCACAGGTGATGTCGTGTAATGTGACCTTGTCGGCCGAGTACACTGTCGGTGTGCCGAGGCCCGCCCGGGCATCCATTAAGTCTTTAGTAACCTCGGTCTGGCCATACACGATGACGGTTTTACCATTAGCGTATCTGGGTAAATTCACACGTTTTCGACGACCATCGAATGCCAGCTCAAAACCACTGTGTACTAACCCTTCCCGGGTCATGCGCTCACCGACCCCGGCCTGACGCAGCAAATCGGCCATGCCCTGCTCCAGTACGCCGGCGCGAATACGACCCAGAACATGTTCCTGGGTTTGGCGCTCCAGAATAATATTATCAATGCCCTGTTTTTGCAGTAGCTGGCCAAGTAACAATCCTGAGGGGCCAGAGCCGATAATGGCTACCTGGGTGCGTAGTGTGGACATTATTTACGCCTCTTATGTATAACTAATAATTGTATTTTCCGAGGATAAGAGGCGATATAAAATGCAATAATAAGGATTATTATTGGATTTTATGAATATTTTTTGCTAATTTGCCATTATGGTGAATTCGATCCCCACTTTTAGTCTCTATGGTGAGCCCCAGGAGTGGCCAACACCGGATTTACTGCATTGGGAGGCAGTGGCCTCACGGAGCCGCTTGCACAATTGGCAAATCAAACCCCATCGTCACACCAATTTGCTGCAGCTTATTTATCTGATTAAGGGCAGAGGAGACGCCCAATTGGACGGCAGAACCGTGTCACTTCGGCCTCCCTGCTTACTGGTGGTGCCGCCACTGGCAATTCACGGGTTTGTGTTTTCCACCGATGTGGAAGGCCATGTAATCACTCTGGCAGCGCCTTTGATTGACAGGATTAACCAGCGACTGGACAACGCCTATTGGCCTCCACAAGCTTGCCAGCTGTTAAGCGACCCAGCACAACAACTGCCCGCTATTCTCGATAACATCGCTTCGGAATACACAGGCCAACATCCCTATCGCAACTGGGCTCTGGAAACAGCCATTAATCAATTATTGATCGCGGTGGTACGCCTAATGCCGCCAGCAGTACCAGCCACACCCCAAGCGACCGGCCGCAGCCGTGAGTACCTGCTATATTTCAATCAGCTGGTGGAGCAGCATTTTGCCGATCATTGGCCCCAGGCGTACTTTGCCGAACGTCTGGGAATTTCGGTGCAGCATCTTAACAGTATTTGTCGCGAGCTTACGCAACACACCGCTCTACAACTGGTGCATCAACGCTTATTGTTGGAGGCCAAACGCAATTTAATATACACTGCCATGACGATTAGCCAAATTGCTTACAGCCTGGGCTTTTCCGAACCGGCCTACTTCACGCGCTTTTTTAAAAGGTTAACCGGTGTGTCGCCGCAGGAATTTCGGCGAGAGAGTCGGTAGATATCATCGCTTCACGGCGCAGTGTTTGTTAGCAAGCGATACCTCTTATATTGTCAGGCGTGGTTTATGCCATTATATAAATGGCTTTGACAAACCATTATTCATGGTCCCAGCGCTCGGTATCAATTTCTTGTAAGGTTTTATCATTGTAGCGAGGGCCACTGATTGCCTTGGGATTAAAATGACTGTCTAGAATGGCCATGTCGCGTTCTGAGATTTTAACTGAGGCGGCATTCAAATTTTCTTCCAGGTGACTCAGTTGAGTGGTACCGGGAATAGGGATAATATGTTCGCCTTTATGCAGAAGCCAGGACAATGCCAATTGTGTCATGCTGCAATTGTAGTGCTTAGCCATGTCTTTCAGCCTAGCCAATAATTGCAGATTAGTATTGAAATGGGGATGATGGAAGCGTGGCATGTTTCGGCGAATATCTTTTTCCGGAAAGCTTTCCGGGTCGGCCAACTGACCGGTAAGAAAGCCCCGTGCTAAAGGCGAAAAGGCGACGAAGGTAATATTCAATGCCTGACAACAAGTGAGCACGGCAATTTCCGGATTTCGTGCCCACAGAGAATATTCTGACTGTACTGCGGTGATAGGGTGAATTCGATGGGCGCGGCGAATAGTGTCCGCCGAAACTTCTGACAGACCAATACTGCCAATTTTACCGGCTATCACCAGATCCCTTAAGGCACCTATGCTGTCTTCAATTGGCACATTCGGGTCGAGACGGTGCAGATAATACAGGTCAATAAAATCGGTTTGCAAGCGTCTCAGAGAGTCGTCACAGGCTTGACGAATCACCTCGGGACGCGCATCGATACCACGTTGCATATCCGGTGTTGTCAAGCCGCATTTACTGGCCAGATGAACATTTTGGCGAAAGGGTTTAATGGCATTACCCACCAGTTCTTCATTGCGGCCAAACCCATACAGAATGGCGGTATCAAAATGATTGACGCCCCAGTCATAGGCCTGGCGGATTAAATGCTTTCCCGCAGCGGGTGTGGGTGGGTGACCGTAAGCGTGGCTCAAGTTCATACAGCCCAAGCTAATGGCCGATACGTTATGCTTTCCTAATGGCCTTTGTGGTAAGTTACATAGCATTTTAATTAAGCTTCTTTTCCAGTTCGTGGAGTACTCGATAACACTCCAGAACGCTGGCAACGGAGGCATTGGGTTCTCGCTTTTCTTTAATGGCGGCGAAAAACTCCCGATCCTGCAATTCAATACCATTCATGGATATATCGACATGGCTTACGTCTACGGGTTCTTCCCGCCCGGTCACCAGGTCATCGTAACGGGCGATATAAGTGCCTTTGTCACAGATATAGCGGAAGAAGGTTCCCAAAGGGCCATCATTATTAAAGGAAAGCGCCAGGGTGCAAATCTTTCCGCTTTCAGTTTTTAACTGAATGGACATATCCATAGCGATTCCCAAGTCCGAATGTTTGGGGCCCTGGATAGCATTGGCTTCAACGACTTTTTCCCTAGTCTGGTATTGGAACAGGTCCACGGTGTGGGCGGCGTGGTGCCATAATAAGTGGTCAGTCCAGGAGCGCGGTTCACCTTTAGCGTTGGTGTTGGTGCGGCGAAAGAAAAATGTTTGTACATCCATATGCTGAATATTCAGATCGCCAGAGGTAATTTTATTATGAAGCCATTGATGAGAGGGGTTGAAACGACGGGTGTGGCCAACCATGCATACGAGACCGGTTTCCTGTTGCTTTTCCATAACGGCTTCTGCATCGGTCCATGAATCCGCCAGGGGGATTTCCACCTGGACATGTTTTCCAGCCTCCATGCACTGAATGGCCTGTTGGGCATGAACCTGGGTGGGAGTACATAGAATAGCGGCTTCCACACCGGGTTGTGCCAGAGCTTCGTCCAGGTTAGTGGTAAAATGCTTAATGCCGTAATCACTGGCAACCTTTTGGGTTTTTTCCCGGGTGCGGCCCACCAACGAGACAACTTCAACACCATCGATATTTTTAATGCCATCTAAATGTTTAATGCCAAAGGCACCGGCACCGGCAAGAGCAATTTTCATGAGTACCTCCTGTTAAAATTGATAAATTTCAGCTGGTAAATGGATAAATTAGCGGCTCTCAATCCTGGAGGCATTTATTCATTTTCCAGTACAAGGTGACCCACAGCCGTATTAGAGGCGGGCACATGATAAAATCGGTGTAGGCACTTGACTTTTTCATTCAGGGCTCCGCGCATAATTAGCCACATTACCAACTCGATGCCTTCGGATCCCGCTTCTCGCACATAGTCGATATGGGGTTTAAGTGACAGGGTTTCGGGGTCATTCACCAGTTGATCCAAAAAGGCATTGTCAAACTCTTTGTTAATTAAACCGGCACGAGGTCCCTGTAGTTGATGGCTCATGCCACCAGTACCCCACACCTGCACATTAATATCTTTGGGGAAAGATTCCACGGCACGACGAATGGCCTTGCCTAATTGATAACAGCGGCGACCACTGGGAGGTGGGTATTGCACAACATTAACGGCAAAAGGAATAATCTTGCAGGGCCAGTTTTCCGGTTGGCCAAACATGAGTGATAAAGGCACGGTTAAACCGTGGTCAACATCCATGCTATTGACAATGGTCAGGTCAAAATCGTCCTCAATAATAGACTGGGTCATGTGCCAAGCCAGTTCAGGATATCCATACACTTTTGGTACCGGACGAGGCCCCCAGCCTTCGTCAGCGGGATCGAAACTTTCGCCCACGCCAATAGCGAAAGTGGGTATCAAGTCCAGACTGAATGCCGAGGCGTGGTCGTTATAGACTAAAAAAACAACATCCGGCATATTTTTCGCAATCCATTTTTTCGCGAAATCATAACCGGCAAATACTGGCTTCCAATAATCGTCATTGCTTTTACCATTGTCCAATGCCGCGCCTATGGCTGGCACATGAGAAGTAGTAACACCTGCGGTTATTTTGGCCATATAACTGCCTCCGAGCTTTGATTTAATGAGCCAGTAATTGAAGTGTTTATAGTCAAATAACAGCCCCCAGTGTTATTGAGTTCAATCTGTTGGCTTTGAATTGTCGGATGAAAGCTCATGTGTATATCTATTCCCCTCGACGGGACGGCCGCCATTAATCATCATTTGCTTATATTCATCCACAGACATTCCTGTCATGGTGGACGCGGCTTCCTGAAAGCTCTTGCCATCGGTGGAGAATATCTTGGCCAGAAAATAAATATTGCCACCTTCGGCAATCATGGCATTGTAATCGCGATCCAATACGGCCTGTATTTGTGCTTCTGTCATAGGCCACCGATTCATATAGGATTTTTCGTCGGCCTTGAACAATTCGCGATTTTCCGATTTCATCAGCGACATGCAAAATTGGTTCAGGTGATAGCCCTTGCGTGACATATCTGCATCAAAAATTGTTGTGCCGGGAATATCCGCGTAAGGTTTATCTGATTGTTTGGCCATGGTTGCTCTCTCCTTATGTGTTTGTATCACACATTCTCTTCGGGCCAATAAAGCGCCATTGGATTGGCCACCAATAATTTGTGTTGTAATACTTTAGTGGGTGCGATCTTTGGAATAAAATCAACCAGGTGGCCATCGTCTGGCATGTGGCTTTTCATGTTGGGATGTGGCCAATCAGTGCCCCACAATACTCGGTCGGGGAAGGTTTCCACCACCTTGCGTGCAAAAGGTATTACATCGCTATAGTCGGGTAAGCCTTCGTGGGATAGACGTTCCGGGCAACTGACTTTAGACCAAAAGTTTGGATTGTCCTGCAATAGTTTTAAAAACAACGCAAAATCCGGGCCGTCCACCAGTTTGCTCACATCTGGCCGGCCCATATGGTCAACTACCACGGTGGTGGGCAGGGCGCTAAAAAAGTCGTATAGCTCTGGCAGTTCCTGGCCCTCAAAGTAAATGACTATGTGCCAGCCCAGAGACTTAATTCGTTCGGCAATGCTCAGTAAGTTATCAGTGGGTAAGGCATCCACCAAGCGTTTAACAAAATTAAAGCGCACTCCGCGTACGCCGGCGGTATGCAGTGCCTGTAGTTCGTCGTCCGTAATATCTGGCTTTACAGTAGCAACTCCCCGCGCTAAGCCCTTGGCATGTTCAAGTGCGTCCACCAGGGCGCGGTTATCGGCGCCGTGACAGGTAGCCTGAACAATGACGTTGCGGGAAAATCCCAGATAATCCCGCAATTCAAACAACTGGTATTTGGAGGCATCACAGGGCGTGTATTTGCGTTCCGAGGCAAACGGAAACTCTGCAGACGGGCCAAATACATGGCAGTGAGCGTCTACCGCACCGATCGGCACCTGGAATCTGGGTTTGCTGGGATTGGGGTGCCAGCACAGCCAGTCTTTGTCCATTGCTTGATGATTTGCCATAGCCACCTCTATTTTCCTTGTGCCTTTAAGGCCGCATCCAGTCGTGGATAAACCCGCCGGGCATTGCCTTCGAAAATTTTATGGCGTTGCTCATCGCTGAGATTTAACGCTTCGATATATCGTTTAGTGTCATCAAAATAATATCCGGTTTCCGGATCGATGCCGCGTACGGCGCCTACCATTTCCGATCCGAATAAAATATTATCTATATTGATAACTTCAAATAAAAGGTCAATACCTGGTTGGTGATAAACACAAGTATCAAAAAACACATTTCTCATTATATGTTCATTCAGTGGCGGTCGTTTTAGCATATCCGCCAAACCTCGATAGCGGCCCCAATGATAGGGAACGGCGCCGCCGCCGTGGGGAATAATAAAGCGAAGATTGGGAAAGTCATTAAAGAGGTCCCCTTGAAGAAACTGCATAAAAGCAGTTGTATCAGCGTTTATATAGTGCGCGCCGGTGGCGTGAAAATTATGATTGCAGGAGCCGGATACATGTATCATCGCTGGTACATCTAGCTCTACCATTTTTTCATAAAATGGGTACCAGCATTTATCAGTTAAGGGCGCAGAAGTCCAGTGTCCACCAGAGGGATCGGGGTTCAAGTTGCAACCGACAAAACCCAGTTCGCTCACGCAGCGCTCCAGCTCTTTTATCGAATGTTCAATAGGTACCCCTGGCGACTGGGGTAATTGACATACCCCAATAAACTGTTCAGGGTATAAGTTCACAACTCGATGAATCAAATCGTTACAGGCCGTTGTCCATTCCTGGGAGACCCTTACATCGCCCAGGTGATGGGCCATGGCGGAAGCGCGGGGTGAAAAGATGGTCATATCCGCACCACGCTCTTGTAGTAATCTCAATTGATTATTTTCGATTGAATCTCGAATTTCCTCATCACTGATGTAGGGTCGGGTAGGCGCCGGTAAGCTGCGATCCTGGTAATGAGCCAGTTGCGCTTCACGATAATTTTGATGTGATTCTGGTGCTGTTGTGTAGTGTCCGTGGCAATCAATAATCAAGGTCATGGCCTTACTCGATTTTATTCAGATATTTAAGGTTGTTGTGATTCTTATGCTCTTGTGTCATACGTGTCAGCAAAGCTTTTAATAAATTGTTTTTGTGGCCATGATCAAAGGCCTTAAAAAGTGTGGCTGCCCAGGTTTGAGTTTCCGCGCAAGCGTTAACCATGCGCGGCATTATGCCCGCTTGTGTCACTGTGATGGCGGATTCACGCATTTCTTCGGCGCGACGCACGCCATGTTCAATGCTGCGACTGATCATATAAGGAGCGTGTTGTTGCCAATTCACTCCGGGGATCGCATTCTCCAATGATTTGATGACTTCTTCCTCTACTCCATAGTAATGCGCCGCCAGTAAGGATTCAGTAAATAGCGATTCCAAGCCCTTTATCAGTACACTGCGGCACATCTTACAGGCAGAAGCCTGACCGATACGAGGGTGAAAAAATACGGTGCCAGTAAATCCCAAGGCCTGCGCTTCAGGTAAAAACATTTCGGCTTGGGGGCCTCCTAATAATATTGATGAGGCTATACCTTTGGAATTTATCGATTCCATAATGGCCGCCTCTACATAACGGGCTTTAGCCTTGCTCACAATATTCGCAATCAGTTGCTTGTTTTTCGGGCTTACAGAATTTAAATCCAGAAACCAGGTGTCAGGGGATAACCCATTAACGACAGATTTTGCGGCGGGAATATTTTGTCCCGCAGTTACCGCCGATATGACTAACTGTACTGGTTTTACTGCTTCGGTTGGTGTGCTGGCAGCGGTAATGCCAGTGAGTTTTTGGACGGCCAGGCTGGGGCCGCTGTTGGCATCGGTAAATAACCGATCGTAAACCCACAGTTGTACGCCGGCATTTAATAGTGCCGGGGCTAACCGTTGGCCAACTTCGCCAAAACCCAATAGACACACTTTATCTAACATCAGTACTGAGGTTCCAATTGGAAGGGTATAAAAGCATCCCCACGCATGAGTAATCGTGCTGTGCGCAATAGTGCAGAGCGTTTAATTGTCAATACGCCGTCATGCTGTTCAACTTCAATCTCCACATCGAAAAAGCCTGTGGGATGCTCAATTTGTAGCGATTCGACGCCGTTTACGGACTGTTTTCCGGATATTTTCTGAGCTACAGATCTTGGCAGAACACAGGCGGTAGCCACACTGACCGCACCCAAGACGCCAATAGCTTCGTGGACACGGTGGGGAATAAAGGTGCGGGTACAGATTACCCCGCCGTTTTTCGCCTGGGCTACAAGGCTTATTTTAGGCACGGTTTTTTTCGCCACATCGCCCAGGTTCATCATTCTTCCCGCTTTTAAACGAATGCGCTCAATTTTTTCCTTCAATATTGGGTCAGCCTCCAATTCCTCTGGCGATTCATATCCGCTCTTTCCCAGATCGGCGGCACTGATCAATATTACCGGCATGCCATTGTCAATGCAGGTAACCGGTACCCCTTGTATGTCGTCGACACTGTTGCCGGTGGGCAAGAGGGCGCCACAACTGGCACCGGCTATATCGACAAAATCCAACATTATCGGCGCCGCTGTTCCCGGTACGCCATCAATAAGAGCATCACCCTGGTAATTGACCTGCTTACCAGGTGTCGGAACTTGAGCCACTGCAATGCTGCCGGTGTTTAACATATGAATACGTACAGGGGTGAAATCGCTCCGTGCTTTCACCAGGCCCTGCTCAATGGCAAAGGGGCCGACACCGGCCAATAAATTGCCGCAGTTTTGCGAGTCGCTGACTTCGGCTTTATCCACTGCGACTTGTAAAAACAGATAATCAACATCCGCGTCCGGATGAGACGATGGCCCCACAATAGCGACTTTACTGGTAAGCGGGTGGGCACCTCCCAGGCCATCGATTTGTCGGTCATCCGGCGAACCCATCAGGCTTAAAAGTACCCGATTGCGCTGTTCGCTGTCCGCTGGCAAGTCTTTGGCCTCAAAATACAGGCCTTTGGAGGTGCCGCCACGCATCACACTGCAGGGAATTGCGGTTTGCATAAAGGCGTTATTCCACTTCGTCCAAACTGTTTACATAACGCAGCCCTTTTTCGGCTAAACGCTCGCGCATGTTGTATACGTCCAAGCCCAGTTCGCCAGCTTCAAACCGTTGCCGCCTGGCCTCTTCGCTGGCCTCGCGTTTTTTGGCGTTCTCCAGGGTTTTTGCGGTCTGGCTGTTGGGTACTACCACCACGCCGTCGTCGTCGGCCACAATTAAATCCCCGGGAATGATATGTGCACCGGCACAGACGACCGGGACATTCACATTGGCAATGGTTTCTTTTACGGTGCCTCGGGCATACACCGCTTTCGACCAGACGGGAAAACCCGTCTCGGTGAGGGTGGCGATATCCCTGACCCCGGCGTCGATAATCAACCCCTGTACGCCACGGGCCTTCAGTGAGGCTGCCAGCAAATCGCCAAAGTAACCGTCTTCACAGGGGCTTGTGGGGGTCACCACCAGGATATCACCGGGCTGGCACTGCTCTACTGCCACATGAATCATCCAGTTATCACCGGGTGCCACTTCGCAGGTCACGGCGGTGCCGACAATGTGCGCGGGTCGGTAAATGGGCCGCATATAACTGGCCATTAACCCTTTGCGCCCCAGGGCCTCGTGGACGGTAGCCACACCATAGGGTTGCATGGCACTAACCAATGACGGTGCCACGCGGTTCACGTTGGTAACCACAACTGCCATTGTGTTATCTCCATTACGCCATTGTCATTTGGCCACTGACAAAGGCGTTACCTGGCCAGTATCAGGGCAACATTCAAAGGGAGTATTTCATACTCCACACATTTCCGGTGTTTCGTTTGCCGTGTATATCTATAAGTATTTGCTATAATTGATATTTCACACGGAGAATTTATGAGCCCTCTGCCCAATATTCGTCACCTGTATCTATTATCGGAAATTGCCGAGTCCGGCAGCCTTAGCAAGGTCTCGGAAGTCGTGCATATGTCACAGCCCGCCATAACCCAGGGCTTAACCAAAATCGAAAAAACGCTTGGCACTGAGCTTTTCGAGCGCACTTCCAAAGGTATGGTGTTAACGCCCGCGGGTAGTTTGTTCAACCATAGGGTTAAACGCGCCATTGGTTTTTTGCGCAATTTCTGCAAGGAGACTCCCTCCGGCCGTCCATGGCATCAGCTTTTTAGTTCGGCTCAGTTGCGCGCCGTTATCGGCGTGGTGGAGCACGGTAACTTTACGGTCGCGGCCAATGCGCTGGGGCTTGCGCAACCCACCGTTCACCGGGCGGTGCGCCAGGTAGAAGCCATCTGTGGTCAGCCACTCTTCACGCGCACCTATCACGGGGTGGACAGTACCGCCGCCGCCCACCGTCTGGCACGCCTGGCTCGTCTGGCCTTAGCCGAGCTGCACCAGGGCTATGATGAAGTGGCCGAATACCGGGGGCAAATGACAGGCCGTTTACGTATAGGCAGCCTGCCTCTGGCGCGCACTCAACTGGTTCCCGCCGCGGTTACTCAGTTGCTTCAACAGTTCCCTGATGCGCGGGTCAGTATTATCGATGGTCTCTACGAGCAACTGCTGGACAGCCTCATGCACGGTCGTCTTGATTGTATTGTCGGTGCCCTGCGCGAGCCGATCCCGACCCGGGAAGTCACCCAACATCTGTTATTCACTGACCCCCTGGCAGTAGTGGTGCGCGCTGGGCACCCACTCCTCAGAGCTAAAAACCTCAGCCTGGCCAGCATTGCTCCTCTCAACTGGGTGGCACCGCGTCAAGGAACGCCAGCCCGGGAAAAATTCCAGGCATTGTTTGCCGATCACGGTCTGGATCCGCCGGTTCACCTGGTGGAATGCAGCTCTTCCGTTGCCACCCGCAGCTTGCTATTGCAAAGTGATCGCGTGGCACTTCTGTCAGCACGGCAGGTGGCCCCAGAACTAAACGCCAAACTATTAGCCTGTCTGCCGCTGGCGCTTAATACCAGTCGTAATATTGGCTATACTCTGCGCAATCACTGGCAACCTACACGCATCCAGTCACACTTTTTATCCCTGTTGGACGCTTTAGCAAAAAACATTTGAGTGAAGGCTGCAAACCATTTAGTATGTATAACATACATATAATAATTGAGGAAGGCCTCATTTTTATGGAGAGTCTCAGTTAGGGATACATCGATAAGTTACTTGGAGTCTGCGGCGAGTAAAAACCCCACAACCTTTTGATTTAGCACAACAATAAATTCGGGGAATGACTATGACACAGAATCAGAATCACTGGCCTGTCAATGCCTGGTATGTGGCCTGTATGCCCCATGAATTACAACAGGCCCCCTTGGGCCGAGTTATTGGTAACCAGCACCTGGTGATGTTTCGCAATGAGCAGAACCAACCCGTAGCTTTGGAGGATTTTTGCCCGCATCGCGGATTGCCGCTTTCCATGGGATTTATTAATGAAGGTAAGATTACCTGTGGCTATCATGGTATGGTCGTCAATTGTGATGGCAGGTGTCATAGCATGGTGGGGCAGGATGTCTCCCGGTTTCGCGGTATTCACGCTTATCCCACCCACGAGCGCTACGGCTTTATCTGGATTTGGCTGGGCGATCCTACCCAGGCAGATACCGCACTGGTGCCGGATTTAAGCTGGGCGGAAAGTAGCGACTGGGCCTACGGCGGTGATTATTATCATATGGCTTGCGATTACCGGTTGTTAATTGACAACCTCATGGACTTGACGCATGAAACTTACGTACATGCGACCAGTATCGGTCAGCCAGAAATTGAAGAGAGCCCCCCGGAAGTTGCCCGCGAGGCGGGAGAGATTCGTGTCAGTCGATTAATGGAAAGAATTATCCCGCCACCCTTCTGGGGAGATGCACTGGAAGCCAATCAGCTGCCTCGAGATAGTTTGTGTGACCGGTGGCAAATTTGTCGGTTTGTGCCACCCTCGCAAGTCATGATTGATGTGGGTGTGGCACTGGCCGGTTGTGGTGGCGTCGATGCGACTGATGATAAGCGGGTCAAGGCTATTGTGGTGGACTTGATCACTCCGGAAACCGACACCAGTTGTCACTATTTTTGGGGTATGGCCCGCAACTTTAGTGTGGATGATACAGAGCTCACGGAACGTATGCGAATGTCCCAGGGTAAGATTTTTGCGGAAGATATGGAGATTTTAGAGGCACAGCAAAAGAGTCTTAGCCGTAACCCGAAAAGACGTTTGATACCTTTAAATATTGACGCTGGCGGTGTTTACGCTCGACGGGTCATTGATCGGATGATTAAAGAAGAAACGACAGAAACCACTAGCCAATAAAATTCCCTGGAGCACACTATGACTGACTCCCGCGCCCTCGATCCTCGCGATCTGCTCTCCACCAGCCGGATGACGGCCTTGCAGGTGTTGGTGGTAGCTATCACCATCGCTCTTAATGCGTTGGACGGTTTTGATGTGCTATCTATTAGTTTTGCGGCACCGGGTATCGCTGAGGAATGGGGAATCGATCGAGCCGCACTGGGTATCGTACTGTCAATGGAGCTTATTGGTATGTGTGTGGGCTCCATTCTGCTAGGTGGTATGGCCGATAAAATTGGCCGCCGACCCTCTATTCTCTTTTGTCTATCCGTGATGTCTGTGGGAATGTTCATGGCCACTAAGGCATATGGCATTTTCGACCTTTCTGTCTGGCGAGTTATAACTGGCCTGGGTATTGGGGGAATGTTGGCGGCTATTAATGCTGTAGCGGCGGAATTCTCCAATAGTAAGCGCCGGCATATGAATATATCGTTAATGGTCATCGGTTATCCTATTGGTGCGGTTATTGGCGGTTCAGTTACTGCCCAGCTGCTTGGTAGCTACGACTGGCGTTCAGTGTTCTATTTTGGCTGTGCCGCGACCATATTCTTTATTCCACTTGTATACTTCTTTATACCGGAGTCCGTTCACTGGTTGACTCGAAAGCAGCCCAGGGATGCACTTGCCCGTGTTAATCGTACTTTAAAATACCTCGGCCAACCTCAGGTGGATAGTTTGCCAGTCATTCATGAGAGCATTCGTAAACGGTCCGTTGGCGATATATTTGGGCCAACACTGATTGCCACCACTCTAATTGTGACCGCAGCCTATTTTTTTCACATTACCACTTTCTATTTTATTCTCAAATGGGTTCCGAAAATTGTTGCCGACATGGGCTTTTCACCATCTATGGGTGCCGAGGTGTTGGTTTGGGCAAATCTGGGTGGTGCGGCTGGAGGTGCCACTTTTGGTTTGCTAACCCTCAGGGTAGGGGTTAAACCTCTGACCATTGGAATTCTATTGATTTCCACTGCCATGGTGACGTTGTTTGGACACAGTCCTTCTGATATAAAAAGCCTTTCCATAATCTGTGCCATTGCAGGTTTTTGTACCAATGCGGGGGTAGTGGGGCTTTATGCGATTTTTGCCCACGCCTTCCCCACCCATGTGCGCGCATTCGGTACTGGCTTTGCGATTGGTATTGGTCGAGGTGGTGCGGTACTCGCGCCTATTCTGGCAGGTTTTCTATTCGATACGGGATACACCCTGCCCAGTGTGGCCTTGATTATGGCTTTGGGCTCCACCTGTGCGGCCATAGTCTTGATGTTCTTAAAACTCGCACCGAATCAAACCGACGACAAGCTATCTGAAAAGGAAAGTAGCTCCGCATGAGAAAAATAGCGTAATTATTGACGTTGTAATATAAAAAACCCGGCCGAAGCCGGGAAAAGCAAGGGTCTCATGCTAAGAGGGAAGGGTGCTCAAGGAAGAAAAATCACAACGTCTTTCATCAAAATATTATCATTTTTTTCATTGCAATCAGTGTCGCAGTATAGGTGGTTAATAGAGGCATGCCGATGATCTTGAATGGCACCGGCATTGAGTGAGCCTTTATCGGTTATCTCGTTCTGATCCAACGAAGGGGGAGTGACTTGTAGAGATAATCGGACAACTTTAGACGCGCTACCTGTTGCGTCTTTGGAAAAAGACTGCAGGAGGCTGCCAAAACGCTCTCTGACAGCGGGATGATTGACAATAGCTAAATCACTCAACCCGCTGGAATTGTCGACTAATAATCGACAATTGTCTATGTCGGGAAAAACCAAGGCACTCACAAACGGTCGGTCGCGTCCTACGATCACCACATCTTTCACAATATTGCCAAAATGGTTTAGAAATTGTGCGCGCAAAGGTCCGGCACTGACCCAGGTTCCGGTGTCCAGTTTAAAGTCTTCACTGATACGTCCGTCAAACATCAAACCCTGTTGTGGATCCAGGGGGTCCACGAAGCGTACTGCATCACCGGTACAATAGTATCCTTCCTCGTCGAAAGCTTTTTGAGTGATTTCCGGGTTGCGCCAATAGCCTGGTGTAACATTGGGGCCGCGTACGCGAATTTCTGTTTTTTCTCCTACCTTTACTAACTTGACTTCAGTGCCAGGAACCGGTAATCCCAGAAGGCCTGCAAATCCACCATCGTTAGTAGTAAATAAGGCTGACGGGGAGGTTTCTGTACAGCCCAGCCCGGTGAGAATGAGAATGCGCTCATCGCAGGTTTTTAGCGCCAGTTCATCCAGGGCATTCCACACGGGTTGCGACAAGCCAGCACCGGCATAGAAAAACATACGCATTTGACTAAAAAATACACGGCACAGTTCGTCGTCTTGACGTAAATGCTTTACCAGTTCCTCAAAACCTCTGGGCACATTATAGAAAACTGTGGGCGCAATTTCTTTTAGGTTGCGAACCGACTCCAAAAATCCCTGCGGTGTAGGCTTTCCTTTGTCGATATACAAAGTTCCACCATTGTAAAGCACAATGCCAAAATTGTGGTTTCCACCAAAAGTATGGTTCCAAGGCAACCAATCCACCAAAATGGGGGGTGGATCTTGTAGCAAGGGAAGGGCCTGACGAATCATCTGCTGATTGGAACAGAGCATTCGGTGAGTATTGATCACAGCCTTGGGCTTGCCGGTGGAACCGGATGAAAACAGAAATTTGGCAATGTCATCGGCCTTCAAGGCGCTGTGTATTGTCTCAATCCGCGAATCGATGGGATGGTCAAGCAGATCTGAAAATTTTATGCCAGATTTATCAGGATACTCGCCATATGAGGTTAATACTATTACATCATTGGCGATTGTGGTGTTTATAGCTTTTTGGTAAGCATTACCATCATCGGCAAAAACTAAACCGGGCGTAATCAGGCCGAGTACATAACGTAATTTTTCGTGATCTTGTGAGACGAGTGAGTATTGTTCTGATATGGAAGCATAGGGGACGCCTATATACATGGCGGCTAAACCAAGCAAGGCGTGTTCAATGCTATTGCCTGATAATACGGCAATAGGGCGATCGACGGAAAGATTGTGCTGCAATAAACCGCTGGCAATATGTCTAATTGATTGCCAGGTTTCGGCGTAGGTAATTCTCTTCCACTTATCAGGGTTGTCTTTGTCGCGCTCAGCCAGATAAGTTTTATCCGGTGTTGATTTGGCCCAATGTTGCAGCCGTTCCAAGAGAGTTTTTGGATATTGACTCAATATTGTTTGTGACTGAAGTAACAATGAGCCATCTTCCCGGGATGTAATCAGGGCCGTTAAATCGCCGGTAATGACTGATCGAACTGTGCTCATAATATTACGAAAAGCTTGAGCGGAAGGCATATCCTCACGGGGAAGGCCGTCAGGAAAAAGATCAGTTCTCTGTAATCCACGGGGGGATGCAGATTGCACCTGCATAATCGATTCACCCGATATTTTAGGCCGTCATATATACTGCTTGTAGTTCCCATGGCGGTATCCTTTCTTATTGTATAAACCTGCCTGCTTGTTCAAGCAGACAGGTTTAAGGCCTTTTTAAAAATTATAGGTTCCTCGCAAATAGAAAGTGCGAGGCCGTGCATAAATAGCTTCTGCGTAACCACTACTACTGCTCAAGGATGAATTTCCGGCTACCAAATGGTCGCTGTCGGTGGCGTTATTCACACCCAGACGCCAGTTCCAGCGATCATTAGAGTCACCCAGCTTCAAGGACGCATCCACTTCCCACACATCATCTCGTTTAATTTCCTCTGTATTACCGGTGTCGAAGTAGTACTCGTCAGTCCAGGAGGCGCTGAAATGTGGCGTCAACACCAAATTATTGCCCAGTACAAAACCTTTGGAAATGCTTAAGCTGGCTTGCAGCTCAGGGGTAAAGGGTAGGTGATCATCTGGCCCCAGTGTCGCTGTTGCCTGAGCGTCTCCGATAGAGAAATCAATGGTGGCAACTTCATCAATTGTAACGTCCAGATAACCCAGGCTACCTTCAATAATCAGGTCGTTGAACGTCGCAAAGGTGACCTCCAGTTCAGCGCCTGAAATAGTGGATTCGCCGGCGTTAAATAATAGCGGAACAATACCAGCCCGGTAAGTGAGTTGCATATTTTCATACTTGGAGCTGAAAATCGCTGCATTCAAACGCAGGTTTTCAGTTAGATCCGACTTAAATCCCAACTCGAAGGTTTCCGCTTCCTCCGAGTCAAACGATGTGGGCATATTGTCATCGGTTGCTGCATTATATCGTTGGTTGAAACCGCCACTCTTAAAGCCTTGAGACCAACTGGCGTATACCATGCTGGTATTGTTAATTTGATATTGCAGGCTCAGTGATCCAGTGGTCTTGTCGAATTTTTCTTCATGCGGGCCAGGTTCGATCAACAGGCCACTCGCTACTGAAGTCGGAGGTGTGCCAATATCCGGAATCGGTGTTACCGGTTGAGTAATTGGCGGTGCTGTCCAGGACGTCAGGCGCATTGTCTTGGTTTCATCCGTATACCGAACGCCGGCGGAAATGCTAAGCGAGTTGGTTATATCAAATGTCCATTGTGTAAAAGCGGCCCAGCTCTCATTTATAAGATCAGCCTCTTGGTAGTCTACTGGGAAAAGCCCGGGCGGCGGTCCTGGAGGGCCAAAAGGAACATGCAATAAGTCATTAATCTCCTCATCAAAGTAGAATAGGCCAACCACCCCATTTAATCGACTTCCCTCTGTTAAAAGTTGAAATTCCTGACTGAATTGTTCTTGTTCGCTTTCATAAATCGTACTTAATATAATGAATGGGGTATTGTCGGCGTCTCTGGCTCCCAACCACTCCAGTTCTCGTTGGGCGGTAATGGATTTGAATGTCAGTGTGTCGCTAATGTCCCAGGCTAAATTGGCGGATACGCCCCAGTTTTCTGTATTGCTTTCCGCCTGGGTTGTCCCGCCGTTGGTAAATTGGCCCAAATTCCAGGTGGCGTTGTTGGCGCAACGTTCATCTACCACACCAGTTGGTACCGAAGGTGGCCCCGGATTGGCGGATGCGGGCGCTGTGGCTCCAGGGCAGCCAGCGCTTACACTCTGGTAGGCTGGGAAAGCCGCGTTTTCGTTAATGGCCGCAAATACAAATGGAGAACCATTTTCATCAGATTCGGACTTATCGCCCCGCAACACCAGACTTATCGAGTCTGATATATCCCAATGCAGTGAACCGTTCAGTGTCCAGGAATTTGTATCGCCTAAATCTTTGCCGTCGGACAGGCGTTCGACATAGCCATCCTGCTTGCGGGAGCCCAAGGATATGCGTGTTGCCATACTGTCATTAATGGGCAGATCCACGGCGCCAAAAAACTCCATTAAGCTGTCGGAGCCTCCTCCCAGGCGCACGGTGCCGCCAAATTCTTCCCCTGGTGCTCGGGTGGACAAGAGTACCGCGCCACCAATAGTGTTGCGACCAAAGAGGGTGCCTTGTGGGCCACGCAATACTTGAATATTGGCGATATCACGGAAATCCATTATGCCGCCTATACTGCGACCCATATAGACATCGTCGATATAGAGCCCAACTCCGGGATCGACGCCCCCAGAGGAGTCGGATTGACCAATCCCGCGAATAAACACCTGCGCTGCGGCATTACTACCCGATAGTGGACTATAGGGAGTGAATTGCAAGTTGGGAGTGATCTTATCCAGGTCGGCAGTGCCTTCAATATGGCGTCGCTCCAGCGACGCTTCGGTGTATGCGGATACCGCCACCGGGGTTGCCTGCAGGTTTTCCTCGACCTTGCGGACCGTGACAACGATTTCTTCCAGCGCCCCGGTTTGTGACTGAGCCTGGGTTACGCCGCTGAGTGTTGCCAAGGCGCATGCCGCAGGTATCAGGTAATGCTTGTATTTCAGGGAGTTTCTCGTTCTATTATCATTATTAAGCCAGTTCATTAGAGCCTCCTAATATTATATGTATGTCTTACATACTAAAATGATTACATCCACACCTCGCTCTTCACTTTCTACCTCTCACAGGGTACATACCCAAAAGAAAATGCTTCTACTTTTGTGCAACCTGTTAAAATTTGTCCGGGGGCAGGTCGCTTGTAATATGAATTGATAATATTAATTTGTATTTCTTACATACTATATTATGTATTTGTTGACTTGGCTACGGCGTTTTCTCAAGTAGACTGGAGTATTTACTTCGCCGTTAATCCCGCAATTTTTGCAAACATTTTAACAAGGTTTCCAATTCCTTTTTGGTGAGCTTGTCGCGAAACGAATTGTCGTGAGCGGTAACAAGTTTATTAATCCGCGCGAATTCCTTTTTGCCATTACTGGTTAATTGCAAAGCATGCATGCGCCGGTCGTGAGGTGACTTGCGCCGCTCCAGCAGTCCCGCCAGTTCCAGTTTGTGAACAATAGCCATGGTGGAGGCCCGATCCATATTAAGCGCTTCCCCCACCGTTACCTGCGACAGGTTTTCATTGGTGGCCACCAAGCTGAACACACTGAATTGCACTTGCGTGAGGCCTGCAATCTGATAAAACCCCCGAGACAACGCCCGGTCTGTAATGCGTAGCTGGTAACCCAGCTTTTCTTCGAGGATGGAAACATCCACAGTATTATTATTGGCGGGCGAGCTCGCCGCTTTCTTACGTATAACTGCTCCACTCACGCTGAAATCTACTCTCTTAACGCCGACCGCTGATTGCAGCGGTGAGCTAGACTTATGACACTATAGTTTATTTATCAACAACCAGGCTGCCAGCTCTTGGGCAATCAGCGCTTTTGGCTGGCTTCCCAGTCGGCAATGGATTTCCCTTCGGCGACCAGTTTTTTCAACAAAGGAGCGGGTTGCCAATGGACGCTACCAAACTTCTTTTGGTATGTCAATATTCCATCATAGACAGTCTTCAGCCCAATAGTATCGGCATAATATAAAGGGCCACCCCGGAAACGGGGGAAGCCGTAACCCGATGTCCACACCACATCGATATCACTGGCACGCAGGGCAACGCCTTCATCCAGAATCTGAATGGCTTCGTTAATGAGTGGAAAGAGGCAGCGCTCGATAATTTCCTGCTCTGTGTGGTCATTTCGCTGCTGGATTCCCAGCTCTTTGCCTCTTTCTTCTAGTAGCCGCAATGCTTCCTCATCGTCGTAGCGGTGGCGATCGCCAGGTTTGTATTGATAGAAGCCTTTGCCATTTTTCTGGCCCATTCGGCCCGCATCATACATGGCTTGCGAGGCCTGATAATAAGCTGGATCGGGTGGAAACTGTTCAGCATTGGCTTTATGAACCTTTACTCCCACGTCCACGCCGGCCATATCAAACACCGCCAGGATGCCCATTGCCATCCCGAAACCCTGCAAAGTGTCATCTATTTTCCGCGGGGTGGCGCCTTCAAGAGCCATAAACTCTGCTTCCCGGGCATACCCTTCCATCATGCGGTTGCCGATAAAACCATAGCACACTTTGGCCAATACCGGCGTTTTGCGAATTTTCTTAGCCAGGTCCATCGCGGTGCGAATTGTTTCCTGCGATGTGCTATCGGTGTGCACTACTTCCAACAGCGGCATAACGTTGGCCGGGCTAAAAAAGTGTAACCCGATCACATTTTCGGGTCGGGAAATGACCGCACCAATCTTATTAATATCCAATGTGGAAGTGTTAGTGGCGAGTATTGTGTCCGGAAGCGTTATTTCATCCAGAGACTTAAAAATGGATTGCTTGAGTTTCATATCTTCAAACACAGCTTCGATGACCAAATTGGCATCGGCTACCGAATTCATCGTTGTGCTGCCGGCAATCAGCGCCATGGTTTTGGCCTTTTTCTCTGCACTCATGCGGCCACGATTGACTCGCCGTTCGTAATTGGCGTCGATATTTTGCATGCCGTGCTGCAAGCTCTGTTCATTAATGTCAATCAAAGTTGCTGGAATGCCAGCATTGGCAAAACACATGGCAATACCGGTGCCCATGGTGCCGGCCCCAATAATTGCAACTTTTTTTATCTCAAGAGGTGTGATGCTGTCCGAAATTTCAGGCAATTTAGTGGTTGCTCGCTCGGCAAAAAAGGTATGAATCGCACCCTTGCATTCTTGAGTTTGTTTTGCTCTGTTAACTTTTTCGGTTTCGTAGTCAAGACCTTTTGAAAATTCCAGCTCCGCACTTTTGGCAATCACATCAATAGCGGTTAATGCAGCGGTACGGTGAGGATACTTATTTTGGGCCAGCTGTTGGAATTTATTTATCACGGATTCCTTAACCGGCCTCACACTCATGGCGGCCGTGGGTCGTGGCGGCATGTTTTCGCCAATCAATTTTTGGGCGTAGGTGTTAGCGGTCTCTTGCAGGCTTTCCTCGGCAATCACATCAATAAAGCCGCTCTCTTTGGCTTCTTCCGCTTGAACAGGCGCAGCGTTTACTACCATATCCAAAGTCGCTTCGATGCCGATTAAACGGGGCATGCGTTGAGTGCCGCCAGCGCCAGGGATAATGCCCAGCGTTACTTCTGGAAATGCAAAGCGAGTGCCTGCGGCCGCTATTCGATAGTGGCAAGCCAAAGCAATTTCCAACCCGCCCCCCATAACTGTACCGTGCATAGCGGCAATAACCGGAATCGGCAGTTTTTCGAATCGTGAAAATAGAGAACGGTATTCCGCTTCCTTGGGTGGGCCGTTGAACTCGCCAATATCGGCTCCAGAGAAGAAGGTTTTACCTTCACACGACAGAATCAAGGCTTGAACATTCTGGCTTTTTTCCAGTTGATCGAGACATTGATTGAGACCATCCCGCACTTGCGCGGTGATGGTATTCACCGGAGGATTATTGACGGTCATTCTGGCAATGCCTGCAACGATCTGTAGATCAACAACGTCTGCCATTTTAACTCCCAGTTATTGACTCATGCTTCGTATTGCTGTGTAGTTGTTTTACAGGGTGACTTGGTTACCAAAAATTGCCGTAACCTGACTTGAGAGATGCCCTCCATTGCCATTACATAAGGCAACCTGTGCATTTTTTACCTGCCGATCACCAGCCGAGCCCCGCAATTGTTCAATACATTCAACAATCAGCATCAGGCCATACATGCCCGGATGTACACAGCTCAATCCGCCACCATTAGTATTTACTGGGAGGCTGCCGCCCGGGGCAATATTGCCATCGGCAACGAAGCGCCCGCCTTCGCCTTTGGGGCAAAAGCCCAGGTCCTCCAGAAACAGAATGGTGTTAATAGTAAAGGCGTCATAGACCTCCACAACATCTACATCGGCAGGTTGTATGCCAGCCATGGCATAGGCGCGCTGGCTGGCTTCTGCTGCCGCTGTTACGGTAAGATCAGGCATCTGTGCAATATTGGCGTGCGTGGTCGCCACTCCAACGCCCAATAAATATACGGGCGCTTGTCGCAACTGCTTGGCACGTGCCGCGCTTACTAGTACTACCGCTGCGCCGGCATCGGCAATTAAGCAGCAATCCAGTGCTGACAAGGGATCGCACACCATTTTCGATTGCAGTACATCATTCACTGTTAATGGGTCTCGCTTCATGGCGCGAGGGTTCAATCGCGCCCACTCCCGTGCCGACACTGCTACCTGGGCCATGTGTTCACGAGTGGTGCCATATTCAAACATATGCCGGGCAGCCGCTAATGCGTAACCGTTTATAGGTTGTTTGGGCTTGTATTCATCGGCGTAGGGAAAGCTTTCTCGAGGCCCATCAATGATTCCGGTCTGCTTCAATTTGCTACGGGTATTGCTTCCCATGGCAATTAAAGCCACGTTGCATAGGCCTGCCTGGATAGCGGCAGCGGCGTGTTGTAACTGACTGACGTAAACGGAGCCGCCGATATTGGAGTCGTCCATAACCTTGGGCTTTAGGCCCATATATTCCGCTGCATGCAGGCAGGGAAAAGTTTCAGGAAAGTTGGAGGTAAACAAACCGTCCACTTCACTTTTGTCGATCCCGGCATCGGCAAGGGCGCGAAAAGCCGCTTCGGCAAGATTTTCCCTGGCGCTGCGGCCAGGGAGGCTGCCGAAGGCAGTGAGGCCGACCCCTACCGCTGCGATAGCGCCACGCAGATCATGACTCATGATGGCTCCTCCGCAGGTGTGAACAAGACCAGTGCGGTGCCTTCAATTTCGCCAATATAGGCATTGACCGCCATGCCAATAGTCACTTTATCTGGTTCAATATCGGTGACCCGCGACATCATGCGAGGGCCTTCGTCCAGGTCAATCAAGGCAATGTTGTAATCTCCCTCCGGGCAGCCGCGAGGAGTGGAAGTGGAATAAACTGTGCCGCGGCCTGACGCCTTTACCCACTGTAATTGCTGGGAGCCGCAGTGGGGACATATCAAGCGAGGATAAAACACGTGCTGTCGACAATCGTCACACTTCAGGATATTGAATTCCCCCGCCGCCAGATAAGCTGCATATTGCTTATCGGGCCCGTCGTCGGCAAAGGGTTTAACGTCTGCGGGAATCATGGTTGCTCCTGAAGTGACATTTCATTTGGCCTGCGCAGTAAAGTCCAGCGAACCACTGATTCGCCGTGGAATCTTGAAGCAATATTTGCGTGAGGTCGCTTTTGCTGGCCAGCATTGAATCCGGACCGTCACGTAGCATACCAATAATTTGTATGTTATACAAACAAATATAGCGAAGCGCCACCCGCTGGTCAATAGCCTTCAAGCTGTGTTTCGGCTCGCCTTTTGAAGGGCTGTGGGTACTGGGGTATCCCGAACTCCTGCATAGCTTAGTCGTTATCTGGGCGGGCGGTCAATCTCCACGGCCTTGTGCATACGCCGGGTGCTTTTGGCTACTAGCAAGCTGTTCGATAAACTACTGGGGTGGTGGCAAAGTGTCTCTGGTTGTGGGCGCATCCACGAGCGCAGGCATATGTATTCTCAGGTTCGAATAGCGAAAATGGAAAGGGACTCCGGCTTATTACTGGGGCTGATAGTCCTGCTCGCAGTGACAAGGAATATCGATTTTTTCTATAATTCTGGGTGGCCGGTTAAGTGACTATCATGAGCATCGACTATAAAATCAATCACAACATTACCATAGAACAGTTTCTGGGCCTGTTAAAGGCTTCCACCCTGGCCGAACGCCGGCCGGTGGGAGATCTCGCATGTATGCAGGGCATGCTGGAAAATGCCAGTTTGCTTGTTACCGCCTGGGATGGCGACTTGTTGGTGGGGGTTGCTCGTTCGATTACCGATTTCCACTATGCATGCTACCTTTCCGATTTGGCGGTGCACGCTGACTACCAACGACGGGGTATAGGCCGGTCCCTGCAGCATCTCACCCAGCGGCAATTGGGTCCGCAATGTAAGTTGATACTGGTGGCTGCACCGGCGGCGCATGCTTACTATGAAAAAATTGGTTTTACCCACAACCCCCGCTGTTGGGTGCTGGAGCGGGGTCAGGAGCTTATCAGTAGTGAGTAGTGGGAGAGGTGATCCGGACGGGTTTTACGACGCTAGCACATCGTAAAACCCGACCACTGGTCTGCTTCAGTTGCAGCTGCCGCTAAAGCAATCGTCCGTATGGCCAAAGCCGATCACACCGCTGCAGTGCATGGTGTCTGAGTAGGAGCCACCACCGCACTCACCATCGTAGGTGGCAGTGTTGTATTCCATATCCTCGGCCTGGCGGTTCTCGCCATTGATCGTGACGTAATCGACGATGACATCGCGGCCGGAGGCGTCATTGTCGAATTCCACATCCACGTTGCCCGAGGCGGTACCGATGTAGGTGTAATTCTGATCACTGGTGCTTAGCGTCCAATCAGCTACTACGGTGCCACCGACAATCAAATTAATATGCTCGTCGCCATTGGTGCCGCGCGCCCGGACGACGATATTGTCGCCACCGGCATCGCCACCACCGGCATTACCGCCGCCCGTGTTGCCGCCCCCGGAGCCACCACAACTGCCGCTGAAGCAGTCGCCCGTGCCGCCAAAGCCAATCACGCCGCTGCAGTGCATGGTCTCGGAGTAGGAGCCGCCGCCGCATTCACCGTTGCCATAGGTGGCGGTGTTGTACTCCATATCTTCCGCCTGGCGAGTCTCGCCATTCACGTAGACTGAATCGAGGGTGACATCGCGACCGGTCGCATCGTTTTCAAACTCCACTTGCAGGTCACCACCGGCGCCGCCGCTGTAGGTGTATTCCTGCATGCTGGTGCTGAGGGTCCAGTCGGCCACCACATTGCCACCAATCAACAGATTGATATGTTCCTGACCATTGGCGCCTTGGGCGCGCACCACGATATCGGTGCTGCTGGGATTGCTATTGCCGCCGGTATCGCCACCGCCGTTGTTGCCGCCGCCACTGCTGCCCACGGTAATGTTGGAGCTGCCGCTGCTCTGGTAGCCCTCTGTGGCCATAATCATATAGTCGTGGCTGCCCAGGTTAAGGCCGTGGCTGGCCCAGGCGTCAAAGTGATTGCCGGTGGTGATGGTGCCGCCGGTTCTCTTTTGCTGGCGCACGCTCCAATATTGATAAAACGTGGCCGTACCCTCGATGGAGGGCTGGTTGACGCGCTGGGTACGGTAGATATCGTAGGTGCCCCCATCGGAGGTGACAGTGCCGTAATAGGTGCCGCTTTCGCCCGGGCGGTAGGAGCCCCAGTTGTCCACGATGTAATATTCCACCAGCGGATTGCGGGTCCAGCCATAGAGGGTCAGGTAGCCATTGCCCGACGGATTGAAGCTGCCGGAGTAGGTGACTGTTCGGCGGCCACCCGGGTTCCAGCCCTTACCGCCTACCCAGTTGCCGGTGTTGCTCCACTGGGAGCTGTAATTGCCGCCGGCCCCCATAGTCATGGAGACCGTTCCCGGGGCATCGGTCCAGAAGGAATAATAGTAACCGTTGTGGTTGCCGGTATCATTGGATGTCAGAGTCTGGGCGCTGGCAGCTGACAGGCTTAGGGCTGCCGCTGCGGTGGCCAATATGGCCAGGCCCTGCTTCAGGTGATTCTTGGATGTGCTCATTATCGTCATGATCGCTCTCCAGAAGGTTAACCGCTCAACCAATACCGCCTATAGAGGAGGAGGGTGTTTACGGATTTGGCCTGCCTGAAGGCAGACGTTTTGGCTCCGGAAGCACGGCCCGTGTTGGGCCGGGCTGGGGCGACTCTAGGAGGGGTAAATAATATTGTCAATGGGACAATATGCTTTTAGTCAAAGATACTATTAGGTTGCGCTACCATATATTTTGATGTTATAGAGACAGCGCTACCATAGGTAAATATAAAAAGTCTATTACTGATAAATACAGAAATAGTGCAATATTATGTTGAAAAATATGAAAAAAGTCATCTACCTGTCTATAGAGTTTGCAATCATTACTCATGGGCGTTTTGATAATTGATAGTTAGCTATCAATTATCAATAGTGCTTTCAGACTAAGGCAGGCCCCAGCAGCTTGCAACGGTTGCGGCCTGTCTCTTGAAAGGCCTCTCGATTAAAAAAGAAGGAATTGGCCCCTAGTGTCCAGCCGGGGTGCCCCGCCATTTAAAAATGGCTTTTGAGTATTTTTAGGGTCGTGGTCAACAGGTTAACGTTCCGCCGATGCCGGTAATGAGGTATATTTTTGCCTTGAGCTCGAGCATCGCACGAGGTGCCATTACCAATAACAATAGGGATAACTCAACAATGTCGATCAATAAGCTTTGGGCTTTGGGATGCCTGGTGATACTTGCCAGCTGTGGTGGATCCAATAGTTCGCCGGCCACGAGTCCGCCGCCCACCGGCAACCCCAATAATCCTCCTCCCGTAACGGCCTTTCCTGAGATTGATACAGCCCCGGTTGTCGAGGAGGCACTGCCTCGGATTGACATTATCACACTGGGTAACACCATCGTGGACGAACCCAAGGTGCCGGCGCAAATGCGGATCACGACCTATACCATGGGTGAACCACCGGTCACGGATTATCAGGGCGATATAGGCGTTGAATATCGCGGCTCCAGCTCGCAGAGTTTTTATGACAAGAAAAGCCTGGGTGTGGAAACTCAGGATGAAAGCGGCGATGGTATGGATGTGTCGCTGCTGGGTATGCCCGAGGAAGAGGACTGGGTGCTGCATGGTCCCTACGGTGATAAAACGCTTATTCGCAATGCGCTGATGTTCGATATTGGTCAAGCGTTTGGCCGCTATGCCTCGCGCTGGGACTTTACGGAACTCTATGTGGATGGTGAGTACCGAGGTGTTTACGTCCTGCTGGAAAAAGTGAAGCGCGACGACAACCGCATTGATATCAATAACCTCAAGGAGGACGAAAACGAGGGCGAGGATTTAACGGGTGGCTATATTGTCAAGCTCGATAAAACCAATGGCGAGCACGCGGACTTCCCCGCCGCTTACGATCTGTTTACACCCTGGATGAGTTTTATCTCTCGCCAGGAAAATGGCATCAATAACAGCCTTCACCACTTTATTTATCACGACCCCAAGCCCGAGGATATTACCGACGCTCAGCGGCTTTATATTCAGGATTATATTCACGACTTTGAAGCGGCCCTGGCGGGCGATGCTTTTACCGATGAAGAATTGGGTTATCGCGCCTATGTGGAGGTGGATTCCTTTGTGGACTATTTTCTAGCCACGGAAATATCCGGCAATGTGGATGGTTACCGCCTCAGTACTTTTTTATATAAAGACAAGAACGGCAAGCTGACCATGGGGCCCCTGTGGGACTATAACCTGGCGTTTGGCAATGCCGACTATTGTGAGGGATGGCGCAACGACCAGTGGGTGTATCGTAGTGAAGAGCGCTGTGACGGTGGCGTCTTTCCGGTCCCCTTCTGGTGGCATCGATTGCTTGAAGACGAGAGCTTTGTGGCACTGGTAAAAGCTCGCTGGCAGTCACTGCGGGAAACCACATTGTCTGACGCCGCCATGCAGACAATAATCGAGCAGAAGGTAACGAGATTACAAAGCACTGGCGCTGTGGAGAGAAATTTTGAGCGGTGGGATATTATTGGCGACTATGTGTGGCCCAACTATTTTATCGGTGCTACCTACGAAGAAGAAGTCGACTATTTGCAACAATGGCTGATGGGGCGACTGGTCTGGCTGGATGAAAAAATAAGTCAGTTGTAACACCAGCGTACAGATATGTTGCATCCATCAGGTTTCTCCCCTGAGTTGAGGAAATGGGTTTTACGGCTTTGGCAAAATCGTTAAAACCCGCTCCCACAACTCGTTGGTCCAGGTGGCCAGTTTGGGGATAAACGGCTCGTGGCAGAGGGCGGGGTCAATGCACCACAGATCGATATCGCTGTGGCCGAGGGCGGCGTATTCCCAGTCAATGAGATACAGATGATCGCCGCTGTCGATAATATTCTCCGGGATCAGGTCGTGATGGGTGAGCAGCGCGGGCCAGCGCTGTTGGTCAAAGACTTCCAGGCGCGGGCGGAAGTTCTGCCAGCGGCGCTTAAGATCGTTGTCCACGGCTTTGGCCTCAAGCAATTGTTGCCAATAGTGCTCCAGGTATTGCAGGTAGGAGCGGCGAGGTACAGCGGGTGTGAGAGCCCGCACTTTTTTTAACAGTGTCAGCAGGCGCAGTTGCTGGTCTTCGCGTTGAAAATCTGCCGCTGTCCAGGCGCGGCCCTTGATATAGGGCAAGAGGGCAAAGCGATTTTCAGGGTCCCGATAGAGAGGTTCCGGAGTAATGCCGGCGCGGGAAACGGAATAGATGATTTGCGCTTCCTGCTCCCGGTTAATGCCCAGTTGCCTGGCGCGGCTGTTGTGAAGGCGCAGAATGATGGGGTGGTTGAGGCCGGGAGCCAGGAGTTTGATATTGCGATTGGTGCGCCCACCGTCGATGGGGCCGAGCACTTTCGGCGGCGCGGTGATGGGCAGTGGCCAGTCTCGCCAACCGGCCAAGGCTTCGCGCAGCCGGCCGGCATCAGGCATTTTGTGTCTCGCGAACTGTTTGACGATAGTCGCGCCGCCAGGCGATCAGTCCAAAAATAGAAATCACCAGGTAGGACATAAGCAGTAGGGCCGTCAGGTAGAGTTCGCGCTCGATAAAAATCACAATGGAAGTGCTGTTAATCACCATCCAATAGTACCAGTTTTCCAGCACTTTGCGAGCCACCATATAGGTCGTGATAACACTGGCCCAAGTGGTAAAGGAATCCACAAAGGGCCAGGCGGCGTCGGTATAGCGGTTTAGCAAAGTGCCAGAGACCAGAGTCACCAGCGCAATGCCCGCCAGTGTTAATGCGTGTTGTTGCCAGTGCCAGCGCTGTACGGGCAATGATATCTGCTGGGTGCCGCCGTGACGCCACTGCCACCAGCCATAGACAGCCATGCCCATATAGTAGACATTCAGTGCCGATTCCATGAGTAACTGCACGTCCCAAAACAAAACCGTGTAGATGGCTGTACTGGCCAGGGCGCAGTACCAGCACAGACGATTCTGCCGAACAGCCAGCACCAGGTAGGCAATGGCCAGGGCAACAGCCGCCATTTCCCAGCCAGACATTTGCGCCCAGGCGCGGGCTATCTGTTGGCCGATGTCAGTGCTCATCGTTGTTGTCGTCCAGAGCGGCAAAGCCCGGTAAAAACTTGGCGACAAATACCGCCTTGCCCCAGGTGTTGTAACTGTGACGCAGCCCCTCGCTCAAAACACCCATCACACGGTCATGCTCGCCGGTGATAATAGTGCAGGTGGCGTAAGTCTCTCGGCGAATGCCCGGCTGTTGGTCGAGCCAGTCGATAAACCCCTGAATAGGCGGAATATAGTCGCCATTAAAAGGGTACATGCTGATTTCCACGGTGAGTTGCATGGCTGTTATTCCTGAGGTTTAAAATTGGTAGTCCAGGCTCACACCCACCACTCGCGGCTCCCCATACTGATAGTAAGGCTTGGTGGTGTAACCGTCACGCGGGTCATTGCCAAAGCTGCCAAAGCCGCGCACCTGGGTGTCCTCATCGGTGAGGTTGCGTCCCCAGAGGGCGAGCTCCCAGTGATCGCGGGTGTAGCCGAGCCGGGCATTGAAGAGTTCGTAGGCATCGGCCTGGGCTTCGTGGCGGCTGGAGAAATAAAAGCTGTCCTTGCCCTCCATTTCCAGGCGCAGGTACCAGTTGTCGGTGAAAGACCACTGTCCGCCCAGTGCAAATTGGTAATGCGGCGCGTGGGGTAAATCGTGGCCGCTCAAGTCGTAGGGGGTCCCGGTGTCGGGGTCGGCCTCGGCGTGGGCAAAGCTGTCAAAGTCCTTGAACGCGCTGCGCAACACACCGAGGTTGGCAAACATGTCCAGGTTGTCAGTAGCCTGCCAGTTCAGCTCGGCTTCCAGGCCATAGGTTTCGCCCGCGGCGGCATTGGTAGTGTAGTCGATAAAGCGACAGGGGCAGAGATCGCCTTCGATAGGTTGCACACGCGACTGTTTGGTCTGTACATCGTCGCGATCCTGATAGAACAGTGCCAGCTGCGCCTGCAGTCGCTGGTCGGCGGAGGTCAGCTTGGTACCCAGTTCGTAATTCCACAGGTACTCGGCGGAAAATTCCCGCGCGCTCGCTTCGAGATTGGTGTTGCTGTTAAAACCGCCAGCTTTGTAACCGCGGGAGGCCAGTGCGTAGAGCAGTCTGCCGCTGTCGGTGTGGTACTCCAGTGCCAGTTTGCCGCCCCAGAAAGATTCCTCCGGCGCGAAGCTGACGCCGTCGCTGTCGCTGTAACGTGCATCGCGGTTTTCGCGACGAAGACCGGTAACCAGTGTCAGGCTCTGCCCCAGCGGAATATCCAGCTGTCCGTAGAGGGCGGTGTTTTCGGTATTGAACTGACTGAAGAAATCCGCTTCCAGGTAGGTATATTCGCGCTGTAAGAGTTCCTGCTGGTCGCGATAATAGGCGCCGATCACCCAACCCAATTGGCCCGGTTGATGGTTGGAGACCAGGCGCAGGTCGGTACTGGTATTGCGGTTATCGCGCAGGTAGTTGTCGAAAGAGGTATAGCCCTCATAAACACACTCATAGACGCTGCAGATATCGCTAAAGGCCCAGTCTTCATCGTAGCCGTATTCCAGATCGGAGTCGGCGTGGCTCACCAGGCCTACCACACTGAAAGCGCTGTGCGCGGCCCACTCCAGCCTGGCGGAACCCGCGCGGGTTTCCTGCCGGTCGTGGCCGGGTTGGTCTGACAGGGTGGTGCGGGTATTATCCAGAGAGAAGCCATCGTAGCCATTGTCCACATCCACATACAGACCGGTGATATCCAGGGTGATGTCGGTACTGGGTTGCCAGCGCAGTTTGGCGCGGGCGGTCTGCTCGTCAACATGGGCATTGTCATCCACTTGCAGGAAGTCGTTGCTCTGGAAACCGTCACTAGTGTGCTGCGAAATGGCAAGGCGGGCGCTCAGGTTGTCTGTCAGCGGACCGGTGATGGCCCCGCTTAAGGTGCGACTGTTGTAGTTGCCTATTTCCGCCGAAACCTCACCGCCAAATTCTGCCTGAGGCGCAGTGGAAACCATATTGATCAGCCCCGCCAGCGCATTGGCCCCGTAGAGAGTGCCTTGGGGGCCGCGCAGGATTTCCACCTGGGCGATATCGAAAGTGGTGGCGCCGGCACCGATGCCGGTGAGGTCGATGCCGTCGATCAACAGGCCCACCGAAGGGTTGATGGGCTCCACAAACTGGCTGCGCTCGCCGATGCCGCGAATCTGGAAAAAGCGTCCGCGCGAGGCGCCGGCGGAGAAATTCACATTGGGCGCCAGGCTGAGGATTTGGGCCAGGTGTTTGGCGCTGCGGGCTTCAATGGCTTCGGCTTCCACGACGGTGGCACTGGTGGCCAGGGTCTGTAGCGAAGTACCGCGAAAGTCGGCGTTGACATAGATTTCTTCGATAGCGGGTTCGCTGGCGCTGGCGCACAGGCTGAGAACCAGAGCCGAGCAGGCGCTCGTGCAAAGAGTTGAGGCTTTCATAGAGTCTCCAAAAGGCTAGAGTGGAGACCCGGCATGCGTGGGAAGCGTAGATGTGGGCATAAAGAAGTGCCAGGTCCTATCCCTACGCCGGCATTAACCGGATCAGGTTCAACGGGTCCGCTTGCGCGTCTCAGGCTTGAGGGCATTGCTGGTCGGGCAATTCCGGCCAGCGAGGCTCTGTCAGCCACCCCGAGGATGTGGCACATTTTACTTGTTTGCCAATGATTGGACAATAGCCGGGCGAACTTCCTTGAGCGAGACCTCCTGGGACAATACAATGGGAAATGTTGCCGAAGTCTCTCAATTCCCGCTAAAGGCCCGCCATGACTCTGGAAATATTTCTCGCCAAATTACACAAAGAGCCTCTGGCCGTTGAGTTTGCTGAAACCATGGCCGTTATTGACCATTGCTACCGCTATACCCCCACGGCCTTTGAAAATGGTGGGCTACATAATGATCGGGGAGAAAACGAAGGCAGCTGCAAAATATTTGCCTTTGCACAACTCAATGGCCTGACCGAGGCACAGACTCTGGCATGCTTTGGTCACTATTACCGGGATGAAGTTTTGGGCAATCCCGAGGGCGATGATCACCGCAATATTCGCCAGTTTATTGAGAGCGGTTGGCAGGGTATTCGCTTTGCGGGTTCGGCGCTGCAGACAAAAAGTGGGTAGCCGAGTTACCCCGGCTACCCACATTCTAGGCTTGAGTCAGTTTGAGTGTATTACTGTTTGCGAAAGCGCACTTAATTGACTCACTCCTGTCCGCGCTCTTCAACATCCTCGCCTTCTTCCTCGGCGATAATGATTTCCACACGGCGATTTTGCAGTCTACCGGCCTCTGAATCATTACTGGCGACAGGGTGACTCTCACCATAGCCGCGGGTGGATATACGGCTGGCCTGCACGCCATCGTCAATCAAGCGCTGCTTAATGGATCGCGCACGGCGTTCGGACAAGTCGAGGTTGTAATCATCGCTGCCCACATTGTCCGTAAAACCTTCCACGCGGACCTTGCGCTTGGGATATTCATTCAGGAACTCTGCGACACGCTCAAGGGTGCGGTCGGCACCGGCTTTAATAGTCGCCTTGTCGAATTCAAACAGAATATTTCCCAGGGTCAACACCAAGCCTCTGTCAGTTTGCTGGGTGGTCAGATCCTGCACCTCGCCTTCCAGCTCTTCGGCACGAGCGGCCATGCGCGCGGCATAGGCTTCCGCTTCCGCTGCACGCTCATTGGCCAGTCGGGCGCGCTCTTCCGCACGGCGTGCCTGCTCGGCGGCAGTCTGCGCCTGCTGGCTCATGGCGGCAGCTTCGGCCCGGGCTTGCTGGGCCTCGCGCGAGCGGGCGTTGAGCAGTAAATCCTTGCGCCGTGTTTCCGCTTCGGAGATAAATTCATCGGCGCGTTTCATGCGCGCGGTTTCCTGGGCAATAGCAATGCTCTTTCGCGTCAAATAGATCTGGTGCTCAATCGCATCTTCCTCAGCGTCCTGGGCAATCATGCGCTCCAGTTTTTCCAGTTCCTCCTCCGCTTCCTTGAGTTTGATGGGAGCGAAACGTTCGGCGCGGCTGACACTGGCAACCTGGTTGTATTCATCGCGCAGGCGTTCGGCGCGATCATCGGCTTCAGGGGTGGTGGCACAGCCGGATGCCAGGCTAACGGCAATGGCGGTGGCGATCATAGTTCTTTTCAACATAACAAAATCCTCTTGTGTCCGGCGAGTGTGACTTAGCGACTGTTAACTTCGCGTTCCAGAGCTTCCAGGTTTTCCTCCACCTCATCGGCGGCGCGCTGCGATTTTTCCGCCATGCTCCTGGCCTCGGCAAAGTTGGCTTCGGCAATAGCCTTTTCCAGTTGTCGCTTGGCCTTGTCATAATCCTCGTTGCCAATATGTGATTGCGCGCTGGATAACAATTTCTTCGCTTCGCGCAATGCCACGGGGGCATGGGTATCGGCACCCGCGCTCTCCGCTTGACGGATACTCGCCTGGGCTTGCGACACCAGAGTGGTAGGTGCTTCGGGGCCGCTGGCACAGGCGCCGAGTAGCACGAGTAATAGCAACACGCTAGTCAGTCCGAGTTTTGAGAATGTCATGTGTGTCTCTCCTTAAATTTGTAAGGACTACAAAGTTTCTGTAACAAAAGCGCGGTAAAAACCGCTATCCCCGTTAAACCGCGCAATGACAACGGGACTGGTAAAGGCAAGAGCAAAGTCGATGCCATGACCGGGAAAGGCGCACGCTAATCTGGTAAGAAGGTTATTTTAAAAGGGTGTTCTCATTCACTTTTTAAATAACCAGATAACGATAATGGGGATAAAAAAGAATCTGACGACAATTTTGTGATGAAGAACACAGAGTGATTGATAAAACAATAAGCTGTTATTAAGATGAAAAAAAAGGCATATCCATCCCTTTTTGCTGTGCCAATGGATAGGCGATTGCAGAACTCTCCCGCCGCTTTTTTACGTGTGAAGTCTGGCCGCCGCGCCTTGAGCATCCCGGTTTAGCTGCTGGTGGGTGGCCGGACCAATAATATTTGGATCAATAATAATAAAGACCCGTGAATGGAGATAACACTATGAATGGATACCGCATTCTCAGTTTTACCTGTCTGGTTTCGCTACTCTTTCTACTGGTGCCTGTGCTGAAAACCCCTGTGGCAAGGGAATAGGCAAAACACTGGACGAGGCCCAGTGCGCGGACGTCACCGAAGACCAAATGCCCGGATCCACTGAGGACTACTATGCGGACATGGATTATGGTATCTCCACCCGGCCGCAGGAACTTCACGCTCGACTGCAAAAATACTTTCCCAATATTACCGAAGAGGAAGCCCTGGAGCGTTTTGCCCGCGGGCGCAACAACTGGGTTGTCTGGACCGCCGGCAATGATCGTCTTTGGGACGAGATGGGCCGCTATACCTTTGGGAATCTGGATTTACTGAAGACCATCTCCAATCACCCCAGTCTGGGTTATAGCCGCGACAATCGCTGGTCGTACCTGGGTGTGGTGAACGAGCCCTGCTACACCAAAGGCGATGGACCGCGTGCTGATCGCTATGGCCTATGGCTGGATCAACGCGATCCCTCCTGCGGCCCCGATCCTTTCGAGGATGCCGATAAATATCCCGGGGTGCCTTTTGGCGCTCGTGGTAACAATATAGAAACCGGCTCCTATTATGGCTACGGCACCGGCATCGTGGGGCTGCGGCTGTTTCCCAACCCCAACTTCGATGAGGAGGCCGAGGCGAAGTGGGATCCGGTGCGCTACTATACCGACCCGGACTACTACGATGACAAAACTCTGGTTCGGCCCTATCGCGTGGGTATGTCCTGTGGCTTCTGCCACGTTGGCCCCAACCCCAGTAATCCTCCAGCGGATTTTGAAAATCCCGAGTGGGCCAATTTGAATTCCAATCCCGGTGCGCAGTATTTCTGGGTGGATCGTATTTTGTTATGGGAGCGCGACGAAAGTAATTTCCTCAAACAGCTATTCCATGCCTCCAAGCCCGGCGCCCTGGACACATCACTATTGTCCACGGACTATATTAATAACCCGCGCACCATGAATGCTGTTTACAATCTGGGTGCTCGTCTGGAATTGGGTACCAAGTGGGGCAAAGAAAGACTTGAAGGCCCCGAGCGCAATAACAAACAACTGACCGACTACCTGCCAGAGGGCCATCCGCTGGATCAGTTTTTCGAGCCGCCGGGTACGGTGTATACGCCGCGCGTTTTGAAAGACGGAGCCGATTCCGTGGGCGCCCTGGGGGCACTCAACCGGGTCTATGTGAATATCGGTTTGTTCAGCGAGGAGTGGTTGCAGCTGTTCGAGCCGGTGACCGGCGGCAAGCGTATTCGTCCCTTTGAAATTACCACCGCGCAAAAAAACTCCACCTACTGGCGCGCCAATGAGGCGCAAACCGCCGATGTTGCGCTTTTCTTCCTGGGTAGTGCCACACCGGACTACCTGGCCGAGGCGCCAGACGGTGATACTTATCTTAGTGATGATGAAGAAACGCTGGCGCAGGGACGAGAGGTGTTTGCCGAGAACTGTGCGCGTTGCCATTCCTCCAAATTGCCCGAATATGTATTCAGCGACTTTTTCCCCGACAAGGGGTGTGTCAATGAAAATTACCTGAGCTGCTGGAACGACTATTGGCAGCACACTAAAACGGAACAGTTTAAGGAGGCCATGGTGGCCGTCAGTGAGGAAGCGGATTTTCTGGAGGACAATTTCCTCTCCACGGAGCTACGCGTACCCGTGACCTTGCTGGAAACCAATGCCTGCAGCCCCCTGGCCAGCAACGCCATTGCCGATAATATCTGGGATAACTTTTCTTCCGATTCCTATAAGTCTCTGCCAGCAGTAGGCATCATACAAGTGCAAAACCCCTACACGGGCGCGGTGTCGGAATTCAAGATGCCCGCTGGCGGCCGCGGTTATACCCGCCCGGCATCGCTCATCAGTCTCTGGTCCTCGGCTCCCTTCCTGCTGAATAACGCGCTGGGTCCCTTTCACTATGAGGGCACGGTGGAAGCGAGAATGGCGTCTTTCGATGCCTCCATTGAGCGCTTACTCTGGCCCGAGAAACGCGCTATCTCCGGGCAGGATGATTCCGAAGATTATCACTTCCCCTTCGAGGTGGTAACGCGCTCCGGCAAGACCCACCCGGGCTATATGCAGGTGACGCGCGAGACCAGTTCACTGCGTGTATTGGCGGGCTTTTATCCGGATATTGTCAGTGAATTCAGCGGCCTGCTGGCGAAATTATTTCCGAAATATTTCAATGACGAAGGGGTAATGTTCGGGCCTATTCCGGCAGGCACGCCCGTCAATCTGATTTACAACACTGACTTTTCCCAAGTGGATTCCGCCAAGGCGGAGCTGGCTATCAAGTTAATCAAGGATTTGAAAAAGCTGCCCGCCAATGCCACGGATGAACAGGCCAAAGCCGTGTTTGCCAATCTGGTGGAACCCTTGATGAAAGCCAGCGCCTGCCCCGATTATGTGCTTAACCGCGGGCACTACTTTGGTACCGACTACCTGCCGGCGAGTGAAAACGAAACCCCGCTCACCGATACGGAAAAGCGTGCACTGATTGAATATCTGAAAACACTCTAACAGGGAGGTGGCTATGAGCGAGTACGAATATATCGTGATTGGCTCCGGTGCCGGTGGTGGCACCGTGGCCGCGCGTCTGGCGGAACAGGGTGCACGGGTGTTGGTGCTGGAGTCGGGGGAGGATCCGGTAAAAACGCGCGGTGCCGATCAGGTAAGCGATCAGAATCGTTTGCCGGAGGATTATGAGGTCCCGGTGTTTCATGCGTTTTCCACGGAAAACGAGCAAATGCGTTGGGATTACTTCGTGCGGCACTACAGCGATCAGACACAGCAGGAAAAAGATCCCAAATACTCGGCGGAGTTTATGGGACACCCGGTCAATGGGGTGCTCTACCCCCGTGCCGGCTGTCTGGGGGGCTGCATGGCGCACAATGCCATGATAACGGTTTATCCCCACAATCAGGACTGGGATGCCATTGCCGAGTTGACAGGCGATTCCTCCTGGAATGCCGATACCATGCGGGGGTATTTCCAGAAAATGGAGGACTGCCACTACCGCGGTTTCTGGCGTTGGGTGTACAAGGTGTTTGGCTGGAATCCGTCGCGCCACGGTTTCGATGGCTGGTTCCGTACCGAAAAAGCGATTCCAGTGAACTATGTTCTCAAAGACCACGCGTTGATTCGCACCCTGGAGGACTCGGTGGGGATTGCCTACCGGGTGCTGACCTCACCCTTGCGCCGGCTGGGGTGGTTAAAAGAGGGCGCCGGCGATCCTAACGATTGGCGTCTGGTGAAGCGCAATGCTGAGGGGCTTCGCTACCCGCCGCTGGCCACGGGGCATCGCAAACGCCACGGTACCCGTGAGCGCTTATTGAACATCGCCCGTCGCTATCCGGATCGGATCACAATAGAAATGAATGCCCTGGCCACCCGTATTCTACTGGACGATCATTTGCGTGCGGTGGGTGTGGAATATCGCAAGGGGCAAAAGCTTTACCGCGCCTATCAATATCCCAGTGGTGAGCCGGGTGAAACCCGGCAGGTATTTGCCTCGCGCGAGGTGATTGTCTCCGGGGGTGCCTTCAATACGCCGCAATTATTGATGCTTTCCGGTATCGGCCCGCGCGAGGACATTGAAAAGCACGGTATTGAGTGCAGGCTGGATTTACCTGGAGTGGGTAAAAACCTGCAGGATCGCTACGAAGTGGGCGTGGTCAACCGCATGAAAGAGAACTGGGAAGTGCTCAAGGGTGCCAAATACGACACCACGGACCCACAGTATCAGGAATGGCAGCGCGGTGAAGGCGTATACACCACCAACGGTGCCGTACTGGCGGTGATTCGCAAGTCCTTCGAGGAACGACCGCTGCCGGATTTATTCTGCTTTGCCTTACTGGCGAAATTCCGCGGCTATTTTCCCGGCTATTCCAAGCTGATCAAAGAATTAAACTACCTCACCTGGGCCATTCTGAAGGCGCATACCAATAATACCGCCGGTTATGTCACCCTCAGCTCCGCCGATCCACTGGACCGGCCCTACATCAACTTTCGCTATTTCGATGAAGGCAATGACGCTACCGGTGAAGATGTGGACTCGGTGGTGGAAGGTATCAAATTTGTGCGGCAGATGACTAAGCCGCTGTTTGCCAATGGCACTTTCGAGGAAGAGGAGCTCCCGGGCAAAGATGTCCAGACGGATGAACAGTTGCGCGATTTCGTCAAAGCGCATGCCTGGGGGCATCACGCTTCCTGTACTTGCCCCATCGGTCGCGACGACGATCCCTTGGCAGTACTCGATAGCGAGTTTCGTGTGCGCGGTGTACAGGGGTTACGTGTCGTGGACGCGTCGATTTTCCCGCGTATACCCGGATTTTTTATTGTGGCTTCTATTTACGTGGCGGCTGAAAAGGCGGCTGACGTGATATGGCGGTCCCGGGAAAAACAAGGCATCTAATGTCAACGGAGGGCATATGTTGTCGCTGATAAAAACAGGCCTTTTATTGGGCCTAACGCTGCTGCTTGGTTGTTTTTCCGCTCACGCTTCCGATCATGCTGACCCGGTCTTTAATAAGGATCCCGAGCAGAGTCTTTCCGGGTTATTCGTGTTTCCTCACGGTGACCAGATGATTGTGATTTTGAATTTCTTTCCGGGTCTTAAGGAAAAGTCGCCGTCACTTCATCATGTGCATGAGCTTTCCTATGAGGTGCATTTTGATCTCATTTCCTCGGTGTCATTTGACGATCCCGTACAGAAGTTGCGCTATGGCGGTACCGTGGATAGACCTGCAGGCATAGCGGCCACCGCCACCATTGGCTACCGTCTCAACGAAAGAGCCGAATTGGAAAAGTTTACCCAGACCGGCTTGTTGCGCGAAGCCGAGATAAAAACCTATGTGGGCGTGCGGGATGATCCCTTTATTTTCCCCAAATTCTTTGGCAGTAATGTGGTGGCAATGGTGGCCGCTATCCCCATGTCCGTCTTTGGTGAGGGGCAGCGGGACTTTATTGTCTGGGGTGCTTTGTATAAGAACGGTAAAAAAGTGGATCACGTGGGGCGCTCCAATCGCACCATGCAGCCGCGGCTGGATTTTCTCAACACTCTGGAACCCGCCGAACACCTGGACGCCATTCTCGACCACCAACAAAATCCGGGGCTGATAGAGGGTGTGCTCATGTCCAGGCTGGCGCCGCTGTTCGCCATTCGCGACTATGATCGCTTCCCTGACGTGATGATTTACTCCACCCGCTTTGCACCGGGCTTCCCCAACGGCAGGTTATTGACGGACGATGTGGCTGCACTGGCCTGTCAGACGGGGGATTGCCTGTTGTGGGAGTTGTCTTTTGCCGATGTCAAAACCTGGGATTGGCCGCGTAAAACCGTCAATGACAAACCCTTTCTGGCAGAGTCCCCCTTTTTGGCAGAACCCTGGTAATCCGCATTGGTAACTGACAAGGAGTGTAAGATGAAAAGCAAGCAGGCGTACTGGCGCTTGGTCCGCTGGTTACTGGTATTGGCACTGGTGGGTGTTACGCTGACGATGGTGTCCTGTACGCCCAATCGCGCCTGGCGCACTCACGACCCCGTGGCCTGTCCCAGCCGCGATTGCGGCAATGCCTACATCGAGGAGCATGAGCATTACACCCTGGGGTTTGTAGAATTTTCCGAGCGCGGCAATGAATTTGATCGCAAGCGCACGGAAGAAATCTTTGCACGCTTGCATAGCGCCAGTGACGCGGATGAGGGTATCGCCATTGTCACCTTTGTTCACGGCTGGTTGCACAATGCTAAGGATACGGACAGCAATGTTCAGAGCTTCCGTCGCGTACTCGATGCCATCGGCCGGGCCGGCGTTATGGGTGATCGAAAAGTGTTTGGTGTCTATGTGGGTTGGCGTGGACGCAGTCTTTACGGGCTCAAATCCCAGTACCTGACTTACTGGGGCAGAAAGTCGGTGGCCGAGCACCTGGGATATAACGGGGTGGCGCCACTAGTGCAGAAGCTGCATCAGGTTGACGAGAGTAACGACAACAATATTCTGCTGGTAGTGGGCCACAGCTTTGGTGGCGCCATGACGCTTTCGGCGGTCAATGATATTTTGCTGTCGCGAATGATTCGCGGCCTTGCACAGGCGCGGCCAGTGGAGCCCCTGGGTGAGGGTGTGGTATTACTCAATCCCGCCATTGAGGCCAATCAGGCGCTGGCTCTCAAGGAGCACAGTATGCGTTATGCCGAGGTGGATTATTCCCAGCCGCCACTGTTGCATGTCATCAGTTCCGAGGGCGACGCCGCCACGCATGTGTACTTCCCACTGGGTCAATCCGTTGCCGCGCTGGGCTGGAGTGAGATCGATTTTAGCCGTACCTACCGCGGTCGCACCTATAACTTTTCCGAACATGAGCTGGATATCAACACCATCGGCAATTATGAACGTTTCTGGACAGGCGCGCTGGTGCCGCGCGACCAGGCTCAGGGCCCCGCACGTGACAACACGGTGGTAGGGGAGTGGGATTATCGGGACTTATGCGATGAGCCGCCGGTACATCAACCCGCCCATAGCCCTCTGCCATGCTCCGAGGCTGATCCGGTGAGCTTTTTAATCGCCGATCCCAGTTTTATTAAAAATCACAGCGATATTTTTAATGACAAAGTAGCCGCCTACCTCACCGCTATAGTCGCAGAACGTATTTACCAGAAGTCGCCGCTTCTGCAGCAACTCTGTAGTGACGAAGAGGGATACGATTTTGGCAAGTGCTTTAATTATTTTATCGAGCGTTACCAAGAATATTTTACCGCGCCTGTACCGGCCAGTGGTATTTGACCCATTACGCGACCTGGGTTTCGGCGATCGCGGGCGAGGCCTTGTGTTGCCACTGTAATTGATCGCTGTAGTGCAGCAAGCGTATCTGCCCCTGGTGATCCTCCACCAGCGCGGTGCAGCTCTCTATCCAGTCGCCGGTATTGAAATAGCTGATGCCCTGTTGCTCGGTCACATCGGGGTAGTGAATGTGCCCGCAAATAACGCCGTCAAAACCGCGCCGACGCGCCTCATCCATGGCCTCGCGCTGGTAGGTGGCAATGGCATCCTTGGCTCCCTTGATATTGTTTTTGATCAGCCCCGCCAGGGAAAAGTAGGGGCGGCCCATCCACTTGCGCCAGCGGTTG
>CBFGUT010000004.1:0-42779 GCA_965652265.1 uncultured Cellvibrionaceae bacterium
TGTCGGCCAGACGGCCGGGCTCATCGATACCGTTAAGTGAGTTCATGACTTCCGCTGCCACTTTGCGACTGAGGCTGACATATTGCTCGAAATGCTCAGTGGCGGCCTTCATCAACGATTCAGCCAGGGTTTTATCGAGTTGCTCTTCGGCAAAGACACTCACTTCAACCCGATAGTGGCCCTGCACCTCCTCGGTGCGCTCTATACTGACCCTGTCGCCACCTTCCACTAACACCTTAACGGTGCCGTCGGGCAGACGCAGGAGCTGCAGAATGCTGGCCAGGGTACCCACGGTGTATAGATCTTCCGGAGAAGGGTCATCGTGAGAAGGGTTTTTCTGTGCCACCAGCACAATTTGCTTGTCGGATTTCATGGCGCTTTCCAGCGCCTCGATGGATTTTTCCCGCCCGACAAACAGCGGCACCACCATATGGGGGTAAACCACCACATCGCGCAGGGGCAATAGAGGCAGATCCTGAGTAATACTGGACTGTAGATGATCCATAATGAAAACTCCCGATACTTTCGGTCAGGGGGTCAGGATAAAGAGACTGTATCTTTAGAGTGGGGGCAAACCGGGGAAAAAACAAGATAAGCGAGGTAAAAAACGAAAAAATCACAAAAAAGGGTGCGAAGCACACCCTTTTTGTTCAAATATACGGCAAAGAGAGAATCAGTCCTCCTTGGCGATCTTGCCCTGGGGCTGTTCCACGTTTTCGTACACCAACAGGGGCTCAGATTCGCCCTTGATCACGGACTCGTCCACCACCACCTTCTTGACGTGTTCTTCCGAGGGGATACGGTACATGGTGTCCAACAGCACCGACTCCATGATAGAACGCAAACCCCGAGCTCCGGTTTTGCGATCCATGGCCTTTTGTGCCACGGCTTCCAGGGCATCGCGACGGAAATCCAGCTCCACACCTTCCATTTCAAACAGGCGTTGGTACTGCTTGGTAAGCGCGTTCTTGGGCTCATTGAGGATTTCCACCAGGGCTTCCTTATCCAGCTCATCCAGTGTGGCAATGACCGGCAGTCGACCTACAAACTCCGGAATCAGGCCATAACGCACCAGATCTTCCGGTTCCAGATCGTGCAGAGTCTCGCCGAAATTGCGCGAATTGTCCTTGCTTTTCACTTCGGCGCCAAAACCGATACCGCCCTTTTCGGAGCGCTCGCGAATCACTTTGTCGAGGCCGGCAAACGCCCCACCGCAGATAAACAGAATATTGCCGGTATCCACCTGCAGGAATTCCTGCTGGGGATGTTTGCGGCCGCCCTGGGGCGGCACCGATGCCACGGTGCCTTCGATCAGTTTGAGCAGCGCCTGCTGCACACCCTCACCCGACACATCGCGAGTGATCGATGGATTGTCTGACTTGCGGGAAATCTTATCGATCTCATCGATGTAGACAATGCCCTGTTGGGCTTTTTCCACATCGTAGTCACACTTCTGCAGAAGCTTCTGAATAATATTTTCCACGTCCTCGCCCACATAACCGGCCTCGGTCAAGGTGGTGGCATCGGCAATGGTGAAAGGAACGTTAAGCAAACGCGCGAGGGTTTCGGCAAGCAAGGTTTTACCACTACCCGTGGGACCCACCAGCAGAATATTGCTCTTACCCAGCTCGACGCTTTCCTTGTCCTTGCCTTTGCCGGCACCGGAACGCAGACGTTTGTAGTGGTTGTAAACCGCCACCGCCAAGACTTTCTTGGCGCGTGTCTGGCCAATAACATATTCGTCGAGAATGGCGGAAATTTCACTGGGCTTGGGCAACTTGTCGGATTGCCCGTCACCTGTGGCTTCCTGTATCTCCTCGCGGATGATGTCGTTGCACAAATCGACACACTCGTCGCATATAAAGACCGAGGGCCCCGCAATCAGCTTGCGGACCTCGTGCTGGCTCTTGCCACAAAACGAGCAATACAGCAATTTGCCGTTTTTGTCGCCGTTATCGCCGGTGTGATCGGTCATTAAACCACTCCATCATATGAACTTACAGGGTAAAGATGCTTGTTTTTACCGGATTTTTCAAGCCCCGGATCAGCCGGGAATCAGATGGCATTGCCTCCCCGGTTCTGGATAACCGAGTCCACCAGGCCATATTTCACCGCTTCGTCGGCGGTCATAAACTTGTCGCGCTCGGTATCCAGCTCCACCTGCTCGATCTTCTGCCCAGTGTGATGGGACAGTAACTCATTGAGGCGCTGGCGAATTTTGAGAATTTCCTGGGCGTGAATATGAATATCCGAGGCCTGCCCCTGGGCGCCACCGCTCGGCTGGTGAATCATCACCCGTGAGTTGGGCAGGCAGTGACGCTTGCCCTTGGCTCCGGCCGCCAACAGGAAGGAGCCCATGCTACAAGCCTGGCCCATACAGATGGTGCTGACATCGGGCTTGATAAACTGCATGGTGTCGTAGATGGACAGCCCGGCCGTCACCACGCCACCGGGAGAATTGATATACAGGTGAATATCCTTGTCGGGATTTTCCGCCTCCAGGAACAGCAGCTGCGCGCACACCAGGTTGGCCATGTGATCTTCCACCTGTCCGGTACGGAAGATCACCCGCTCTTTGAGCAGGCGCGAGTAGATATCGTAGGAGCGCTCGCCGCGGGCAGTCTGCTCCACCACCATGGGTATCAGGGCACCCTGCACCGGTTCGGGCAGGCTGTCGGAAACATGTCGTGACATTGGTTGCTTTCCTTCGGTTATCGGGGTCCGGCAGCGCCGGTTGACAGTATATTGGGAGCTTAACCCGAGAGTGCAGGCTTTGCCAGTAGTGCCGGAGATTATTGGAGAATGGTGGCCGCGAAACAGACGTTCCGCGGCTTTTTTGCTCAATTATGCCTTTTTATCGGCTTTTGGCTGCATAATTTCATCATAGGTGGAGGTTTCTTCCGCGACATTGGCCTGTCCCAGAATATGTTCCACCACCTGGTCCTCGAGGACAGCGGACTCTACACCCGCCAGCAACTGGCGATTGTTGTAGTAGTAATCCACCACTTCCTGGGGCTCTTCGTAGGTGCTGGCAATTTCCTCGACCATCGCCTTGACCTGTTTGGGATCGGGCTTGATTTTCGCCTGCTTGACGATCTCACCCACGATCAACCCCAGGGCCACACGGCGCTCAGCCTCCTCCTGGAACATGGAGTCCGGCAGTAGCGAACGCGGATCAAAATCCTGCTTCTGATTGCCAAAACGCTGCATCATCTGGTCACGCAGTACCTGAATTTCGTTGGCCACCAGAGCCTTGGGCAATTCCACCTGGTGTGATTCGATCAGCGCATCCATTACTTGAGCCTTAACCTTGGCCTTGAGAGCATTTTTCAGCTCGCGCTCCATATTGGCCTTCACTTCTTTCTGGAAAGCCTTGATGCCGCCCTTTTCCAGACCAAATTTCTGGAAGAAAGGCTTCTTCAATTCTGGCAGCTTTTGCTCGGCCACACTGTTGAGGGTAATGGCGAATTCCGCTTTGGCACCCTTGAGTTCCTCTGCCTGGTAGTCTTCCGGGAAGGTCACCTCTATGGTTTTTTGCTCGCCCGGCTTCATACCCACGATGCCATCTTCAAAGCCGGGGATCATGGAACCGGAACCCAGTACCAACTGCTGTCCCTGAGCCTTGCCGCCTTGGAATTCCTCGCCGTCTTTGGTGCCCACGAAATCAATATTCACGCGGTCGCCCTCGGCGGCGGCGCGATCCACTTCTTCCCAGGTGGCCTGGTGCTTGCGCAGCACCTCGATCATATTATCGATATCTTCGTCGGTGATATCGGCCGTATAGCGAGTTACCTTGAACTGGCTGATATCGCCCAGAGCCACTTCCGGGTAAACCTCAAAAGTGGCCACAAACTCCAGATCCTTGCCTTCGCTCATTTGCTTGGGCTGAATGCTGGGCTGGCCGGCAGGTTTCACGTCTTCCTGTTTTGCCGCTTCATAAAAGGAGCGGCTGATCACTTCGCCCACAACTTCCTGGCGGACACCGGCGCCGTAGCGCTGCTTGACCACTTTCATGGGCACCTTGCCCTTGCGGAAGCCGTTCATGCGAATGTTCTTGGCCGCTTCCTGGAGGCGCTTTTCCACCTCGGACTCGACAGTGGTGGCGGGAACGCCAATTGTCAGACGACGCTCCAGGCCAGAAGTCGTTTCAATTGAAACCTGCATAATTTCCTCGTGAAATACTCTTGATGTCTCTCACATCGGTTAAATGACGCCAAAGTCTCGGCGTTCACAGTTATTTGGTGCGGTCGGAGAGACTCGAACTCTCACACCTCGCGGCACCAGAACCTAAATCTGGCGTGTCTACCAATTCCACCACGACCGCTCTCTTGGCAGTACGCCCTGCGAAGATATTTTCTAAGTTATTGAATTTTATGTAAAAAACCCAAAAATTACCCAGGGTGCCGTGAGAAGGGAGGTGATTTTGCCACAGTCGCCCGACAGGTTCAATCTTCCCGTGGTGCAAACCACTTTTTACCGGCCCACATCAGCAGCGTTCCAGCACGGTGGCAATGCCCTGCCCGAGGCCAATACACATGGTAGCGAGGCCCAAAGTGGCGTTTTTCGACTCCAGGGCGGTCAGCAGTGTGCCGGTAATACGGGTGCCGGAACAACCGAAGGGGTGGCCGAGGGCAATGGCACCGCCGAAAATATTGACGCGCTCATCCAGGCAGTCCAGCAACTCCAGGTCTTTTAATACTGGCAGAGCCTGGGCGGCAAAGGCTTCGTTGAGTTCCACATATTCAATGTCCTCAATGGTGAGATTGGCCGCTGCGAGGGCTTTCTGACTGGCCGGCACGGGGCCGTACCCCATGATCGAGGGGTCCACCCCCGCCACAGCGGTAGACACCACCCGCGCCAGCGGGGTCAACCCCAGCGTCTGGGCTCTCTCGGCGGACATCACCAGCATCATTGAAGCGCCGTCGGAAAGCTGTGAAGAGCTGCCGGCTGTCACCTTACCGGCCACCGGGTCGAACACCGGTGGTAGAGCCGCCAAAGCCTCATAAGTGGTCTCGGCGCGGATGGTTTCATCGGTGTCGATCATTCGCAGGTAACCCTCGGGACTATGACCCGCCACCGGTACGATCTCCCGGGCAAACAGTCCCTGATCGGTCGCGGCAGCGGCCCGCTGGTGGGAACGCAGGGCAAAGCGGTCCATTGCCTCGCGGGAAATGCCGTGGAGCTGTGCCAAATACTCGGCGGTCACACCCATGTTGCCCGCCGCGCCGGCCACACTCAGCCCCAGCAGTGGGTTGGGGCTTATGGCCTCGTACATGGGCAGATGCCCCAGATGCTCCACCCCGCCGATCAAGTACACCTCTCCCAGTCCGGCGCGAATATTGGCAGTGGCCGTGTGCAGAGCGGCCATGGAAGAGCCACACAGACGATTAACGGTCTGCGCAGGCACCGAGTGCGGCAGTCCCGCCCGCAGCCAGACATTGCGGGCAATATTAAAGGCCTGTTCCTCTCGCTGCAGCACACACCCCAGAATAAAGTCGTCGATCTCGCCCGCCTCCAGTGCCGGATTGCGGGCCAGTAACTGAGTCACCACGGCGGCGGCCAGGTCATCGGCGCGTACCTGACGATAACACCCGTTTTTGGAGCGCCCCATGGCACTGCGCGCATAATCCACTATCACCGCATCGCGGGGTTGCAAGCTCACGATTGTTCTCCTTGGGGGTAAAAGAAACCACGGCTTTGCGCCTTTTCACGCAGCAGCACCGGCACCTCGTAGAGTGGCCCCAGGTGAGACCAGCGTTCCGCCAGCGCGCTCACGCGCGACGCACCCAGAGTGTCGATCCAGCGCAGCACACCCCCGCGAAAAGGGGGAAAGCCGAGGCCGTAAACCATCGCCATATCGGCCTCGGCGGGTGAAGCCACGACGCTCTCCTGCAGACACCGCACCAGTTCGGTGACCATCGGCAACATCATGCGCTCGATAATATCTTCCGCCGTAAAGTTCTGTTCCGGACTGCTGCAGCCGGCAATCAGCCGGGCGGCTTCATCGCTGGGCAACTTCTGCAGACGGCCTTTGCGGTCGGCCTGGTAATCGTAGAAACCCTTGCCATTTTTCTGCCCCAGACGGCCAGTCTCGTGAAGCACATCCAGCGCGGCGGTAAAATCGCGGCGCATGCGATCAGGATAGGCATCGGCCATCACTCGCTCGGCGTGTCTGGCGGTATCCAGGCCCACCACATCCAGCAAATGTGCCGGCCCCATGGGCCAGCCCCAATTTTCCATGACCTGATCCACCTGGGTCATGTCGGCGCCATCGCGCAACAACATGGCCAACCCCTGAAAATAGGGAAAAAGTACGCGATTCACCAGGAAACCCGCACAGTCGTTGACCAACACCGGTTTTTTGCCGAGGGCCAAGGCATAAGCCATCACCTGCGCCAGGGTATCCTCGGCTGTCTGCGGCCCGCGTATCACCTCCACCAGCGGCATGGCATGGACCGGATTGAAAAAGTGCATACCGCAAAATTGGGCGGGTCGCTGCAGGCTCTCGGCCAGTTGGCCGATAGCAATGGTGGAAGTGTTGCTGGCCAACACGGCCCCTTCCGCGAGTTCGGCTTCCACCTCGGCGAGCACGCGCTGTTTGACGTCGCGGTTCTCCACCACCGCTTCGACCACCAGCTGCACCTCGGCAAAATCCTCATAACCCAGGCTGGGCTGGATGCGCTGCAGCGTCTCGCCCATCTGCGCCGGACTCAGCCGCCCCCGCTCCACCTGCCGAGACAGCCGCTGCCGGGCCTCCTTCAGCCCCAGCTCTATGCCCTCGCGGGCAATATCCTTGAGTACCACGGGCACGCCCTTGACCGCCGACTGACAGGCAATGCCACCGCCCATGATGCCCGCCCCCAGCACAGCGGCTTGCCGGCACGACTGCGATGCCCGTGCCTGCCACTGGCGCGCCTTTTTCATCACTTGTTGATCGGCGAGAAACACACCCGTGAGTGCGCGCGCGGTATCGCTGGCGGCCACCGCTACGAAAGTGCGCGTCTCCAATAACTGGGCTTCATGAGCCGTCAGACGTGTGGCTTCGGCTAACAAATCCACCGCCGCCACGGGCGCCGGATAGTGGGTGCCGGCCCTGGCGGCTACCATTCCCCGCGCGGCGGTAAACGCAAGACCGGCCTCGGTATCGTTAAGGGCCATGGCGGCGCGTTTTTGCGCCCGGCGCCCCTCATAGTCCATTTCACCTGCGGCGCAGGCGCGCAACAGATCGAGCGCCGCCGCTCTCAACTGTTCCGGCGCCACCACCGCATCGGCCACCTGCGCCGTCAGTGCCTGGCGGGCGCTATATTGCTCGCCGCTGGCAATCCATTCCACCGCCGTATCCACGCCGGCGATCCTCGGCAGTCGTACTGTGCCACCCCAGCCCGGAATAATACCCAGCTTGGTCTCAGGCAGGCCCACACGCGCGGTTTCATCCAGCACGCGAAAATCGCAAGCCAGGCTCATTTCCAGCGCGCCCCCCAGGGCCACCCCATTGATGGCCACCACGGTGGCAAATGGCAGAGATTCCAGTCGCTTAAAATTATCGATATTGGCTTGCAGAAATTCAGCGATACCGGCTTCCCTGGCGGCGAAAACCGGCTCGAACTCGGTGACGTCGGCCCCGGCCATAAAACTGGACTTGTCACTGGCAATCAGCAGCCCCTTGACCTCGGCGCTACTCTCCAGAAGCTCCAGCGCCTCGGTGAATTCACGCACTGCCTCACGGGCAAAGGTATTCATGGAGGCCTCGGGAAAATCAAACACCAATTTTGCAAACCCTTCATCGCCCAGGGTCAAGGACAATCGGCTGCCCTTATACATATCGCCTCCTCAACATCCAGTATTCCCGATCAGGCACGCGCCACCAACACTTCCGCCTCGGCAGGACCGCCATTTTGCAACCGATACGCCTGGCCCGCGGGGATATACACGCCCTCCCCGGCCTTCAGGGCCCTACGCTGTGTGCCCGCAGTCACCCACAAACTGCCAGTCACCAGCCAAAAAACTTGTGCCTGGGCACTAAACAGTGGCGCCTCTCCACTGTCGCCCCGCACCAGCAAACGCCGCAAGGGCGCCGATGCCACAGACATCTCCGGGGGCAGAGATTGCTCTACTGCCCAATCATAGTTGCTGTCAGATAACTTGTCAGTGGCAAAAAATCGCGCCGGTTCCTCGGCTGGCAGGCAGGCAAAAAAATGGGCCAGGGACACGGGAATCGCCGCCAGCAAGCGTGCCAGAGAGGCCACACTGGGACTCACCTGCCCCTGCTCAATCAGGGATACACTGCTATTGGTGACGCCGGCGCGGCGCGCCAGCTCCCGCTGCGACAAGCCATTGGCCTCGCGGATCAGACGCAACTTCTGACCCAGGCTGACGTCCAGGGAAGTGGCACTGGGCACTGGTGCTTCCATGGTAGGCTCCCGCTAAAAAGAGGTCCGCCGGTAGTGGCGATATTCGGGGGACCAGAAGTTCTTTTCCACCCGCTCCTCGATCAATTCATCGGGAATCTCCACGGCCACGCCATCGGCAATCGCCTGGCGAAAAACGGCGGCGGCAATTTTGAGACTCACTTCGCGAATAGCCGTCAGTGGGGGCAGTAAAGGTCCCTCCCCGGTATTGGCCAGCGGTGATTGATCAGCCAAGGCGCGAGAGGCCGCCAGCATCATGTTATCGGTGATGCGCTCGGCATGGGACGCTATAACCCCCAGCCCCACGCCCGGAAAGATATAGCTGTTGTTGCACTGGGCAATCTCGTAGTCCCCTCCCCCCATATTCACCGGTGCAAAGGGACTGCCTGTGGCGACGATGGCATTGCCACCACTCCAGCGCAATAAATCCACCGGCTGGGCTTCCACCTGGGAGGTGGGGTTGGATAAAGGCAGAATAATAGGATGTGATGTGTGTTGCAGCAGGCTTTCAACAATCGATTTGTTAAAAATACCCGGCTGTCCCGACACACCCACCAGCACCGTCGCCGGCACGTTTGCCATGACCTCAGCCAGACCAATCGTCTCCTTCCCGCTCAATTTCCAGTGAGCGAGATCTGCCCGCTTTTTGCAAAACACTTTCTGAAAATCGTAGAGTCCGGTAGAGGCGTCCGTCAGCAACCCATCGCGATTGAGTAAATAAACCCTCGCCCGTGCCTGCTCAATGGCTAAACCCTCAGCTACCATCTGCTCGATAATCTGACCGGCGATACCGCTGCCCGCGGAACCGGCACCGGCAAACACAATGGTCTGCTCACTGAGCTTCTCACCTTTGGCGCTGCAAGCCGCCAGCAAGGTGCCCACGGTGACCGAAGCCGTCCCCTGAATATCATCGTTAAAACAGCAGAGGCTATAGCGATATTTTTCCAGCAGCGGCGTGGCGTGATGCTGGGCAAAATCCTCAAATTGCAGCAGCGCATTGGGCCAGCGCACCTTGACCGCCTCGATAAACTGATCCACGAATTCATAGTAGCGCTCGTCACTGATCCGTTCGTGACGCCAGCCCATATACATGGGATCCTTCACCAGTTGTTCATTGTTGCATCCCACATCCAGCACCACCGGCAAAGTGTAGGCGGGACTGATACCACCACAGGCTGTGTAGAGCGCCAGTTTGCCAATGGGAATACCCATGCCACCAATACCCTGATCCCCGAGACCGAGGATACGCTCGCCATCGGTGACCACAATCACCTTGACGTTGTGCTTGGTAGCGTTTTGCAACATATCGTCCAAGCGATCGCGATCGGGATAGGTGATAAACAGGCCGCGTTTGCGCCGGTAAATTTTGGAGAATAACTGACAGGCCTGACCCACGGTGGGCGTGTAGATCAGTGGCATAACCTCAGTGAGATGCTCGGTTATTAACCGATAGTAGAGAGTCTCGTTGGTATCCTGGATATTGCGCAGGTAAATGTGTTTATCGATATCCGTGGTAAAGGAGCAAAGCTGTTGATAGGCGCGCTGTTTCTGTTCTTCAATCGTCTCAATATTGTAGGGCAGCAGTCCTTCCAGATTAAATTGCTGACGCTCCTGACGGCTGAAAGCACTGCCCTTGTTGAGCAAGGGGGCCTCCAGTAACGCGGGCCCCGCAAAGGGAATATAGATGGGTCGTTTACTGCTCACACAAGACTCCAACAAAATGGGCTGGATTGCGGTAATGAACGATCACAGCTCAACATGAGTGAGCGATGATCGTCCCGGTCTCAGCGGCCAAAACCCGGCGGTAAACCACCTCCAGGCATACCGCCACCCGGCAGCATACCACCCATGCCGCGCATCATCTTGGCCATGCCGCCGCCTTTCATTTTTTTCATCATCTTGGCCATCTGTTTGTACTGCTTCAGCAGCCGATTCAAGTCCTGCACCTGAGTGCCGGAACCCTGTGTAATACGCCGCTTGCGCGAACTGGATAAATCCTCCGGATGGCGACGCTCCCAGGGAGTCATGGAGTTGATCAGCGCCTCCATGGTTTTAAACTGTTTGGTCATGTCCGCCTGCTGGGCCATTTGTGCCATATTGCCCATACCCGGCAGTTTGTCCATGACACCGGCCAGACCACCCATGTTTTGCATTTGCTGGAGCTGGTCGCGCAGATCGTCCAGATCGAAACGCTTGCCCTTCTTCACCTTGCTGACGAGCTTTTCGGCCTTGTCGCGATCGATCTTGCGCTCCACCTCTTCGATCAGCGACAGCACATCGCCCATACCCAGGATGCGCGAGGCAACCCGGTCTGGATGGAAGGGCTCCAGGGCATCGACCTTTTCCCCCACACCCAGAAACTTGATGGGCTTGCCGGTCACATGGCGCACCGACAGCGCGGCACCACCGCGGGCATCACCGTCAGCCTTGGTCAAAATCACCCCGGTCAAGGGCAGCGATTCGTTAAACGCCTTGGCCGTATTGACGGCGTCCTGACCGATCATGGCATCGATCACAAACAGGGTTTCCACCGGCTTACACACCCGGTGCAGTCCCTGGATTTCCGTCATCAGCGTCTCGTCGATATGCAGGCGACCGGCGGTATCCACCAGAAGTACATCGAAAAACTGGCGGCGCGCGTGGTCGATAGCCGCCGTGGCAATGGCTTCGGGTTTTTGCTCCGCCGTGGACGGGAAAAAGGCTACGCCCACCTCGGCCGCCAGCGTTTCCAGTTGCTGGATAGCAGCCGGCCGATAGACGTCGGCACTGACCACCAGCACTTTTTTCTTTTCCCGCTCAGTGAGAAAACGGGCCAGTTTGGCCACCGAGGTGGTTTTACCCGCGCCCTGCAGACCCGCCATCAATACCACCGCGGGTGGTTGCACCGCGAGGTTGAGAGACTCATTGGCCTCCCCCATGACACTCACCAGTTCACTCTCGACAATCTTCAGGAACTGCTGGCCGGGGTTGAGCGACTTGCCTACCTGGGTACCCAGTGCGCGCGATCGCACCCGGCCCACGAATTCCTTCACCACCGGCAGTGCCACGTCGGCCTCCAGCAGCGCCTTACGCACCTCGCGCAGGGTCTCCTGGATATTGTCGTCGGTGAGCCGGGCCTTGCCCGTGACTTTCTTGAAAGTACTGGATAAGCGGTCTGACAAATTCTGGAACATAGAGAGGTAAAATTCCTTGCGGCGTCAAAAAACGAAGTGTCGGGATGATTATACCCCCTTACTCCGGGGAACGTCTGCCCCCCGATGCCAAGGCAGAACCACAACCGTGCCTGGCGGGTGACCTCGGTTGGCACCGGGCAACGGCACCAAACCACATAATGAAAATAATTCTTATTTGTGCCCGAAAAAGGCTTCTCATCCCCCGGCGCTTGTGACACACTTTGCACGGGCTGATCGCCCCCTGAACACCAACCCAAGGAAGTCATCCGACACTCATGTTCGCTATTGCTGGCAATATCGCCGCCATTGGCTTCTATCTGACCGCTGGCGCTATCCTCGCCAATGGCTTACGGCAGCTGCGCGCGCCGCACCGGCCGGGATTGATGGTAACGACACTGGCGGCGATTGCCCTGCACGCGACTGGCTGTTATGCCTTGATTGTGCAGCCAGGCGGCTTCAACCTCAGTCTGTTCCCGGTATTGTCGCTGATTTTTTGCACCATCAACATTATCGTGCTGGCCAGCGGCACTCGCAAACCGGTGTTTAACCTGTTTATCCTGCTGATCCCCCTCAGCATAGCGTCCATTATCGCCGCGCTGCTGCTGCATGGCAGCCGTGAGCCCGTCACCCTGGACGCCGGTCTGGGTAGCCATATTCTGCTGTCCATTGTCGCCTATAGCCTTCTCTCAATCGGCACTCTGCAAGCGCTGCTCTTGGCCTACCAGAATCACCAACTGAAGCACCGCCAACTGGCCGGTTACTTACAGTTGCTGCCACCACTGGAGACCATGGAGAAGCTGCTGTTCGAAGTCCTATGGGCGGGCCAGATACTATTGACGCTCTCCATTGTCTCGGGCTTCATCTATCTGGAGGATATGTTTGCCCAGCATGTGGTCCACAAGACCGTATTCACCCTACTGGCCTGGTGTATCTACGCACTGCTCTTGTGGGGGCGCCACTTTCTGGGCTGGCGCGGCTACACGGCTATCCGCTGGACCCTGGCGGGATTTGCCATGCTCATGCTGGCCTATTTTGGCAGTAAGCTGGTGCTTGAGTTTATTTTACGGTAATCCTTGGTCAGTGTTGCGAATCCGTGTAAAGTCCTGCAAGATACCCAGCCAATTTGCGATATAGGCATTACCCTGTTTGAACGAACTGTCCCTGGAATTCCTGTTTAGCGCAGTCATTGGTCTGTTGGTGCTCTCGGCCTTTTTCTCCAGTAGCGAGACGGCCATGATGAGCATCAACCGCTACCGCCTGAAACACTTAAGTAAAAAAGGTGATCGCGCCGCCCAGCGTGTGGAACAGTTGCTGCAGCGACCCGACCGCCTGATTGGCCTGATTCTGATCGGCAATAATCTGGTCAATATTTTTGCCGCTTCGCTGACCACTATCATCGCCGTTCGTCTTTTTGGCGACACCGGCATTGCCATCGGCAGTCTTCTACTCACCGTCATTATGCTGGTCTTTGCGGAGGTGACACCGAAAACCCTCGCAGCTCTGCACCCCGAGCGCTTATCCTTTTTCTCTAGTGCCATTCTCAAGCCGCTCTCCTATTTGATGTACCCCTTTGTAGTGGCTGTTAACAGTGTCTCCAATGCCCTGGCCAAACTCTTTGGCGTCAAACCATCAGGCAATTCCTTTGATTTACACCCGGAAGAGTTGCGCACGGTGGTGGACGAGGCCGGCGCGCTGATTCCCGACCAGCACCAGGGTATGCTACTCAATATTCTCGATCTGGAAAAATCCACGGTGGAGGATATTATGATTCCCCGCAACGAGGTGGAAGGCCTGGATCTCGACGATGATATCGACGCGCTGCTGGAGCAGATACGCACCTCTGATTACACCCGCCTGCCCCTCTACCGCAATGACCTCAATAATGTGGAAGGCATGCTGCATTTGCGCCACGTCTCGCGGTTTTTAACCGGTCAGGTGGAAAACGTCACCCATCAGGCCATCAAGGATCAGGCGGACGAACCCTATTTCGTGCCCGAGTCCACCCCCCTGCATACGCAACTGTTGAATTTCCAGAAAACCAAGCGCCGCATGGCACTGGTGGTCAATGAATACGGTGAGGTACAGGGCATTGTGACTCTGGAAGACCTACTGGAAGAAATTGTGGGCGATTTCACCACCAATATCGCCGAGGAGGAAGAGCAGGACATCATCCCTCAGGAGGACGACTGGTTCCAGATTCACGGCGGCACGTTTATTCGCGATATCAATCGGGCGCTGGAATGGGATTTGCCCACCGACGGCCCCAAAACCCTCAACGGCCTGGCCATGGAATATCTGGAGAGTATACCGGACGCCAATATCAGCTTTGCCGTCAACCGCTACCTGATCGAGACCGTGGAAATCACCGATAAAATGATCGCCTGGTTCCGCGTGAAGATGAATCCGGAGATAGATTGATTGGCCGCGTTTCAGCGTCTTAGGCGGTATAGAATCCACCCCACCAAGGCCGCCGTCGCCACCAGCCCCAACAGCAAGACCAACAATACCAGGGTAAAGCTGAACAGCTGTTGCCACGTCAGACCCCAACCATAAATGGCCAGGGCCACAAAACAGCCGCAGGCCAACAGGCTGGTAAAAAACACTCGCCGCCCTCGACCCAGGGTGGCGAGGGCTCTTGACAGAGGATTGCGACGTCTCATGTGTCCCGCCGCCAGCGTGTACCCTCGGCCGAGTCCTCCAGCACAATCCCCGCCTCAATCAGTTGCGTGCGAATGGCGTCGGCACGAGTAAAATTCTTCTCGCGCTTGGCTTCGATACGCTCGTTAACCAGTGATTCTATCTGGGCATTGCTCAGGCCGCCCTCATCACCCTGACCCTGCAGGAAAACCTCGGGGGGAGCCTGCAAAATTCCCAGCACATCTGCCATGGCTTTTATAATTCCTGCCAGGGTCTCAGCCTCAGCGGGTGTGCTGGCGGCATTAAGGGCGCGCACCAGGTCGAACATCACCGCCAACGCCACCGGCGTATTGAAGTCGTCGCGCATGGCGGTCAAAAAACGCTGGTAGTCCGCGTTCTCGGCCAGCACACTCTCAGACGCCGCCGGCAGCTGGTCGTAATCCCTCAACGCACTGTAAAAGCGCGTCAGGCCGGCGCGGGCTTCCAGCAGATTGTCTTCCGAGTAGTTGATGGGACTGCGATAGTGACTGTTAATAAGCAGGTAGCGAACCACTTCGGGATGGTATTTTTTCAGCACCTCGCGAATGGTGAAAAAGTTGCCCAGTGACTTGGACATTTTTTCCCCGTCCAGCCGCACCGCACCGGCGTGCATCCAGTAGTTGGCATAGTGACAGCCGTTGGCCGCCTCACTCTGGGCGATTTCATTTTCGTGGTGGGGGAACGGCAGGTCCGGTCCGCCACCGTGAATATCAAAGTGATCACCCAGACAGGCTTTGGTCATCGCCGAGCATTCGATATGCCAACCGGGCCGGCCAAAACCAAAGGGGGCCTGCCAACCGGTTTCACCTTCGCCGGCGTGCTTCCACAGTGCAAAATCGCGCGGATCCTCTTTAGCTTCCCCCACTTCCACGCGGGCACCCGCCAGTAATTGCTCCATATTTTTTTTGGAGAGTTTGCCATAGCCGGAAAACATTGCCACCCGATAATAGACATCTCCATTGTTCGCCTTATAGGCATAACCCTTGTCCATCAGCGTGAGGATCATGTCAATAATCGTGTCCACATGGCCTGTGGCGCGCGGCTCTTTATCAGGTGGCATAATCGCCAGGGCGCGCTCGTCCTCATGCATGGCATCAATAAAGCGATCAGCCAATGCCACAAAAGACTCGCCGTTGTCGCGGGCACGATTGATAATTTTGTCATCGATATCGGTAATATTCCGCACATAGCTCACATCCCAGCCATCGTGTCGCAAAAACCGGGTAATCACATCAAAAGCGACCAGCACACGCGCATGGCCAATATGGCAATAGTCATAGACCGTCATACCACACACATAGAGACCGATCTTGCCGGCCATAATTGGCGTAAAGGTTTCTTTCTTGCGGCTTAGTGTGTTGTACAGGGTTAACTCAGTCATGTTGATTCATTGTCATTGGCGGAAATTTTGGCCCAGCTGTCGCGCAGGCCGATGGTGCGGTTAAAAACCGGCTTGCCCTGAAGCCGGGAATACTCGGCATCCAGGCAAAAGTACCCTTCCCGTTCAAACTGAAAGGTCTGCTCGGGCGCGGCACTGGCGAGGGATATCTCAGCTTTGCAAGTGTTTAGTACTTCCAGGCTGTCGGGATTAATCGCCTGTAAAAAATCGCTTCCGCCCGCGCCCGGAAATTCCTCATTAAACAGACGATCATAAAGGCGCACTTCGCAATCCAGATGTTCATCAGCCGATACCCAATGGATCACACCCTTGGGCTTGACGCCATCGGCCGGATCGGCTCCCAGGGTGTCGGCAATCACTCTCGCGCGCACTTCTACAATGTCACCGCGCTCATCCTTGATCGCTTCGTCAGCTTCGATCACATAGGCGTTGCGCAAGCGTACACGTTTACCTAATACCAAGCGCTTGTACTTCTTGTTGGCCTCTTCGCGGAAGTCCTCACAATCGATATACACGGTGGCGGTAAAAGGCAACTGGCGCTCGGGCAAATCCGCCCGCTGGGGATGACCCGGCGCCGTCAACATTTCCTTTTGATCAGACGGGTAATTGGTGAGCACCACTTTCAGCGGGCGCAGCACACACATCGCCCGTGGGGCATTCTTGTCGTGGTCATCGCGCACGCAATACTCCAGCATACCCATATCCACTACACTGTCGGAGCGGGTGACACCAATACGCTCGCAGAAATGCCGCAGCGCCGCGGGTGTATAGCCGCGCCGACGCATACCGGCAATGGTGGGCATGCGCGGGTCGTCCCAGGCATCCACATGGCCCTCGTCTACCAGCAGTTTGAGCTTGCGTTTGCTGGTGACCGTGTAGTTGAGATTGAGGCGGGCAAATTCATACTGCCGCGGCCGCGCTGGCACAGACAAATTGTCAATAAACCAATCGTAGAGGGGGCGATGATCCTCGAATTCGAGGGTACAAATGGAATGTGTTATCCCTTCGAGGGCATCGCTCTGGCCGTGCGCAAAGTCATAGGACGGATAGATACACCACTTATCACCGGTCTGATGGTGGCGGGCCTTTTTGATACGATAGATAATCGGATCGCGCAAATTCATGTTGGGTGCGGCCATATCGATTTTGGCACGCAGCGAGCAACTGCCTTCGGGAAATTCGCCCGCACGCATTCTGGCAAAGAGCGCCAGATTTTCCTCGACACTGCGGTCGCGAAAGGGGCTGTTAATCCCTGGAGAGGTCAAGGTGCCGCGATATTCGCGCGCCTGATCGGGAGACAGATCACACACATAGGCCTTGCCGTCGCGTATTAATTCCAACGCCCACTGGTAGAGCTGATCAAAATAGTCGGAGGTGTATTTCACATCCCCCTGCCACTGAAATCCCAACCAACTTACATCGCGCTTGATGGAAGCGACATATTCGTCGTTTTCCTTTTCCGGATTGGTGTCGTCAAAGCGCAGGTTGCAGACGCCACCGAATTCTTCCGCCAGACCAAAGTTCAGGCAAATGGATTTGGCGTGGCCGATATGCAGAAAACCATTGGGCTCGGGTGGGAAACGCGTTACCACCTCGCTGACTCCGCCACTTTGCAAATCGCGGCGAATAATGGTTTGAAGAAAGTGGGCAGGTTTGGCCACCGGGCCAGGTTTGCTCTCGGTGTCTGTACTCATGCTAGCAAGTTCCACAGTGAATGGCGGGCCGGGGGCACCGCCGGCAATCAGCCGGCTATTGTAAAGGGTCGCCTGCGGTTTTCCTACTCTTCCCCGGCCTCATCATCAACTTCGCTGGCGTCGGGCATCGCCTCCAGCGTCGAGCGATAATCGCTGGCACGCTGATGCTGGTAGGTTTTTACGGCGGCATTGTGTGCCGCCAGAGTATCGGAAAACACATGAGTGCCATCACCCTTGGCCACAAAATAGAGCGCACTGCCGGCGGCGGGATGCAGAGCCGCGTAGATCGCCTCCCGGCCGGGCATGGCGATGGGTGTGGGCGGCAGACCGCGAATGACATAGGTGTTATAGGGTGTCGGTTCACGCAGATCGCCATAGGTAATGCGACCGCGATAAGCGGCTCCCATGCCGTAAATCACGGTAGGATCCGTTTGCAGGCGCATACCCTCTTGCAGACGGCGGACAAACACACCGGCAATTTTGCGACGCTCCCAGGGTGCGCCCGTCTCGCGCTCGATTATCGAGGCCATAATCAGGGCCTCATAGGGACTTTCGTAGGGGAGTCCCTGCAAGCGTCCGGGCCAGAGTTCTTCCAGAGTCTCTGCCATCCGGCGGTAGGCGCGATGTAGAATGGCCACATCGGTCTCCCCGGCCACGTATTGGTAGGTATCGGGGAAAAACCAGCCCTCCGGGTGCTCAATTGGCAAATCCAGAATGGCCAGTTGCGCTGACAGAGTTTCGCCAGAGAGTTCCGATTGCAACCGCGGCGCTGCCGCCAGGGTTTCCACAAATTCGGCGAAAGTACGCCCCTCCACCAAGGTCACCCGATAGGTTTTCACATCACCCCGGTTGACCACTGAAAGCAGCTCGCGGGGCGAGGTGTCGGCGGCAAAACTGTATTCACCGGCACGCACCTGCGACTGGCCGGTCAATCGTGCATAGAGCAAAAAGGCCCGCGGGTGAGCCAGAAGATCCCGGCGGGCAAACTCATGCACCAGATGGCTCAGGGTTTTACCGGCCACCAGTCGATACTCCAGCCCCTCTTCCGGCAGCGGCAGCGGATCCGACAGCCACTGGTTAAAATACTGATAGGCACCAAAGCCTGCTACCGACGCGGCCAGCAACGACAGCAGCAACAGGCGGCGAATAAAACCCAACGCAAATCGCATCAGCACTTACCACTCATGACTTCTTGGATAACATTATTCAACTGCGTTTGCAGGGCCAGAGCGCAGGCCGTTTGGGGCCAGTGTCCCAACTCGCGCTCGCCATCATCGAGGCTGCCCACGGCGCGCACGCCCCGGTTGCTATTACACAGCAGGACCTCGTCGGCCGCCACCAGCTTAGCCAGCGATAATGGGGCTTCCCGGGTGTGCCAGCCACAGGCCGGCGCCAGCTCCTCCAGTACCAGTTGACGCATCACCCCGGCAACGCCGGAAGCGGTTAACGGTGGGGTGATTAAGGTGTCGTCGACCCGCGCAAATACATTGTGCGCCGTGGCCTCTATCACCTCATCACCGCCATTGAGTACCAGCCCCTCATCATAGGGGGGAACCTGGAACTCGGCCCTGGCCAGTACATTTTCCAGCCGCGCCAGATGCTTCATCCCCGCCAGCGCCGGGTTGTCCCCCAACCGCGTACGGCAGAGCCACAACCGCGCGGGAGCAGCCAGCTCAGCGAAGGGATCGTCCGTATCGGCATAAAACAGCGTAATCACCCGACAGGCAGCGGCGTCCGGCGGCCCATAGCCGCGGCCGCCACTGCCGCGCGTCACCATTAACTTGAGGGTGCCGGAACGGCCGGTGGTGGCACACAAAGCCACATTAACTTTCTCTTTTAACTCATTGATACTAAAAGGAATTGATAACCTTTCCAGATCTCGCACAAGACGTTGAAGGTGACGATCCCAGAGGGGTATTGCCCCAGTCATGACCCGACAGGTTTCAAACAGTCCGTCACCGTAGGCGAGACCCCGGTCCGTAGCATCCACACTCGCATCGGTACGGCCATCGACAAATACCTGGGGGGTTGGCGGTGATATGGCGCTGGCGGTCATAGACATCCGGGGTTGATTACCCGCCTGTCCCTAGGGAAGACGGGAGAAGATCAGCGAGGCGTTAGTGCCCCCAAAGCCAAAGGAGTTACTGAGGGCCACATTGATCTTGCGCTCCTGGGCCGTATGGGGCACCAGATTGAGATCACAGCCCTCATCCGGGTTGTCCAGATTGATCGTCGGTGGTGCCACCTGATCGCGGATGGCCAACACCGAGAAGATCGCCTCCACCGCCCCGGCGGCACCCAGCAAATGGCCGATCATGGATTTGGTGGAACTCACGGCCACGGACTCGGCGGCGCCGCCCAGCACCGTCTTCACAGCCTGACATTCCGCTCTGTCACCCGCCTGGGTGGAGGTTCCGTGGGCATTGATATAGTCAACCGCGCCGGCGTCTATACCGGCATCGCGAATGGCGTTTTCCATGGACAGGGCGGCACCGGCGCCATCGGGTGGAGGTGAGGTCATATGGTAGGCGTCACCGCTCATGCCAAAGCCGATCAACTCGGCATAAATGGGTGCACCGCGCTTGCGGGCGTGCTCAAACTCTTCCAACACCAGCACGCCGGCGCCGTCACCCAGTACAAAGCCATCGCGATCGCGGTCCCAGGGGCGGCTTGCCGCCTCGGGATCATCGTTGCGGGTGGATAGTGCCCGCGCGGCGGCAAAGCCGCCCACACCCAGCGGCGTGGTGGCCATCTCCGCACCTCCGGCCAGCATCACATCCGCTTCACCGTGGATAATGGAACGCGCCGCCAGGCCGATACAGTGGGTGCCCGTGGTACAGGCAGTGGTGACGGCAATATTGGGGCCGCGCAAGCCGTACTGGATGGACAGGTTACCGGCGATCATATTGATAATGGCGCCGGGTACAAAGAAGGGAGAGATACGCCGGGGTCCCTTGTGTTCAATCACCAGGGTGTTGTCTTCGATGGCGCCAATACCACCAATACCGGAACCGATGGAGACACCGATGCGGGTGCTGTTTTCCTCGGTGACTTCTAGACCGCAGTCGCGCATGGCCTGAATACCGGCCACCATGCCAAACTGGATAAAGGGATCCATCTTGCGCGCTTCCTTAACGGCAAAATAGTCCTCCACGGAAAAGTCCTTGACCGAGGCGCTGAAACGAGTGCTAAAGGCCGAGGCGTCGAAGCGGGTAATGGGGGCGGCCCCGCTCTTGCCTGCTACTATACCCTCCCAGGTGGAGGCGACCGTGTTCCCCAGTGGGCTGACCATTCCCAGCCCGGTGACCACAACTCTCTTTCGCGACACGTCAGTGATTCTCCCCAAACGCCTGGGACCTGCGCCACGGGCGTATTGCAGCTAAAGAAAAAGCCGTACTATTTACCATAATACGGCTTTCGAAAAGACCGGCAATCAACGAATACGCGGATCAGGCCAGATTGGCATTGATGTAATCGATGGCCAACTGAACGGTTGTGATTTTTTCCGCTTCTTCATCTGGAATTTCGGTTTCGAATTCTTCTTCCAGAGCCATTACCAGCTCTACGGTGTCCAGTGAGTCAGCGCCCAAATCTTCAACGAAAGAAGCTTCATTTTTGACTTCCGCCTCTTTAACGCCCAGTTGCTCAGCAACGATTTTTTTAACGCGTTCTTCAATGCTGCTCATGATCTTATATAACTCCTAGTAGGTAGTATCGACGAAACTTTAAACCCGCTTTTCCAGGGCGCCAGTTCCATGATTTTATGCTACGGCAAAATCGACGCGCATTTTACATCTATTTTGACCGCCTTGTAACGCATATAGCGAAAATTCTTTGTTTTTTTGTATTTTTAACTTTAAAAACAAAAGGTTACAGACTATTAAAGGCACCGAAAAAAGGCCCTCTCTAGCCCATATACATACCGCCGTTAACGTGGATGGTTTCCCCGGAAATATAGGCCGCGCCCTCTGACGCCAGAAAGCCCACTACAGCGGCAATCTCTTCGGGCTTGCCCAGGCGGCCCACCGGAATCCGCTGCAGCAACTGCGCCTTGTAATCCTCCGGCAGTATACGGGTCATATCGGTATCGATAAAACCCGGTGCCACGGTGTTGACGGTAATGCCACGCGAGCCCACTTCAGCCGCCAGGGAGCGGGCAAATCCCGCCGCTCCGGCCTTGGTGGCCGCGTAATTGGACTGCCCGGCGTTACCCATGGCACCCACCACCGAGCCCACGTTGATAATCCGGCCCCAGCGCGCTTTCATCATGCCGCGCAACACCGCCTTGCTGAGGCGGTAAACCGCGCTGAGGTTGGTGTTCACCACATCGAACCACTCATCATCGCTCATACGCATCAGCAGATTGTCACGGGTGATACCGGCGTTATTGACCAGCACCTGGGGCACCCCAAACTCCGCCTGGATAAACTCTAACAACTGGCTGACCGACTCGGCATCGGTGACATTCAGACAGCGCCCGGCGCCGCGAATGCCCTGTTCTGCCAGTCGCTCGCCAATCGCGGCCGCACCCTTCTCGCTGGTGGCTGTGCCCACCACGGTGTATCCCTGGCGGCCAAGATGCTCGGCAATAGCGGCACCAATGCCACGACTGGCGCCTGTGACCAGGGCGACTTTTGCTTCAGTTGACATAGTGTGTTCTCTTTTGATTTGTTATTGGGAAGATGTATCAGCCAGGGCGGTGGCGATGTCGTCGGGAGTCTCCAGCGAACCCGTACCCAGCGATTTGTCGATACGTTTGATCAACCCCCCCAGAACCTTGCCGGGGCCACACTCTAGCGCAAGGGTCGCACCCTGCTCAACCAGGGTGTTAACACAGGCCACCCAGAGCACCGGGCTGTAAATCTGTTCGATCATCAGCGCCTTGATTCTGGCCGGATCGGACTCGGTGCGGGCGTGTACATTGTGTACCACGGGAATGGTGGGAGAGCGAAAGGCCGTTTTCTCCACCAGCGCCGACAGCCCCTCGGCGGCCGGCCGCATCAAAGCGGTATGGAAAGGTGCGCTCACGGGCAGTGGCAGAGCGCGCTTGGCACCGGCCTGTTTGCAGGCCTCCATAGCGCGTTCCACGGCCTCGGCATGACCGGCAATAACCACTTGGCCCGGCGAATTGAAATTGACAGGACAGACCACCTGTCCCTGAGCGGCACCCGCGCAGGCAGCCTGTATATCGGCATCCTCCAGTCCGATAATGGCCGCCATGGCGCCCACACCGGCGGGTACAGCCTCCTGCATCAAGCGGCCGCGCTCGCGTACCAGTGCCACCGCGTCGGCAAAATTCACCACTTCAGCGCACACCAGTGCCGACCACTCACCCAGACTGTGACCGGCCAGCCAGCGCGGGGCGGGACCCTCGAGCTTCTGCCAGATACGCCAGCAGGCGACACTGGCGGTGAGCAGCAGTGGCTGGGTGCACTCGGTCATATTAATGGCTTCGGCAGGCCCCTGCTGGGCGCGCTCGAACAGGTCGTAGCCGAGCACAGCGCTGGCCTCGCCAAAGGTGGTTTCGACCTCCGGGTGCGCGGCGGCCAGTTCGGCGAGCATACCCACTTTTTGCGAACCCTGGCCCGGGAAAACAAATGCCAGTTGGTTTTGTGTCATAGCGTTTTATCCCAATGTTTACGTCATTAATGGTTTGCCAGTGAGGCGGCAATCTGGCGCGGGACACCCGCCCTCACCTGCTCTTCGGCGAGAGCAATGGCGCTGGCGAAAGCCTCCGCCGACGCCCCGCCGTGACTTTTGATTACCACCCCCGCGAGACCGGCCAATACGGCGCCATTGTAGGCATCGGGGTTGAGATCCTGGCGCAGGCGGCGCAGTTGAGGTGCCAGCAGCAGCGCCGGCAGGCGCCACAGTCCCTTACCCAATCGCTCCCGCACACGCAGGCTCACCAGACGAGCCACACCCTCGCTGGCCTTTAAGGCGATATTGCCACTGAAACCGTCGCAGACGATCACTTGCACTTCCCCCGTGTAAATATCATCCGCCTCCACGAATCCGGCATAGTCCAGACTGTCATCGGCCTCCAGGCGGGCGGCCGCTTCGCGAATCATGGCGGTGCCCTTGCCCCGCTCCTCGCCGATATTGAGCAGTGCCACCCGCGGGTGGGCGACACCCAGGTGACGGGCCAACACACACCCCATGGTGGCGAACTGTACCAGTTTGTCGGCGCTGCAACTGAGATTGGCTCCCAAATCCAGCATCAGCGTCATCCCCTGTGCCACCGGCATGGCTTTGCAAAAAGCCGGGGTATCCAGCCCCTCGACACAGCCCAGCATACGGCGTGATAAGAGTAATAGCGCGCCGCTGGAGCCGGCAGTGACACAGGCCTGGGCATCTCCACGCTGCAATAGAGCAAGCGCCGCGCCCATAGAGGATCGCTCCGCCAGCCGCAGCGCGTGGCGTGGATCTTCATCCATACCAATCACGGCGGGAGCATCGATCACAGTCAGATTACAGGGTGGAGTCAACCGGTGTTCAGTGAAATAGGACGTCAGTGTGTCGCTGTCGCCCACCAGCGCAATTTCGGCCTCGGGGCGTCGCCGCGCCACGGCGAGCGCGGCGGGAATAGTAGTGCGGGGACCGAAGTCCCCGCTCATGGCATCGACAGCCAGCCGTATTGGATCAGCCAAGGCTCAGTCGTCTTGCTGCCCGATGATTACTCGTCGGCGCCCTTGTCGATCACCTTGCGACCGCGATAGAAACCGTCAGCGGTCACATGGTGACGCAGGTGTTTCTCGCCGCTGGTGGGATCCACGGACAGGGTGGGCCCGGTAAGGGCATCGTGTGAGCGGCGCATTCCGCGCTTGGAACGGGTTTTACGGTTTTGTTGAACGGCCATGATTAACTCCTATGCACTAATAAACTGAAGCCAGGGCGCCTCCGGTCAGGATTTCGGCGAGCCTTTCAATTGCTCCAGCACTTGAAACGGGTTGTGTTTGTCTGCCCCCGGGTCTGCCTCAGTCGCCTCGGTGTCACCGCTCGAATAGAGTGAGTCGGGGACACACTGGGTGTCGTGATAAGCCACCGCAGGCAGCGCCAGCAACAGCTCTTCCTCTACCATATAGTAGAGATCGCTGGGCCCCTCCTCGGTCAGGATCCAGGGATCCAGCGCCCGAGGCAATTGCGCCGCCTGCTCCTCGTCCCAGACCATTGCCAGCGCAATTTCGCAGGTAATCGGCAGGGTCACAGGCTCCAGGCACCGCTGGCAGGTCATCACCACCTCCCCGGTGGCCAACCCCGTCACACAGCGACGGCGCTGCTCATCCTGCCCGAAGGACAGACGCACCTGAAATCCCGTGCTGTCATCCACTACCACCTGGCGCAGACGGGGCAACTCCGAGACCGCCACATAACCTGCCATGTCTACCCGCTGCTGGGCGAATTTTCGTGCGTCGGCCAGCTTCGGCAGGGCGTTATGTGTAGGGGGTGCAGACATAAGCGCGCAATAATAGGGATAGAGACCCCAAGTGTCAAAGAAAAAATGCGCAAAACCCCGCCCCTACTGGGCTATTGACGCATTTACGGCATGAAATCAACGTCTGGCGCGATTCAGAGCCCCTTATCAGTGCTCCAGGATGGTGACAGAGCCACTATCACCTTCTACACTCCCCGCTGCATTTGCCGCGCAATAGCCATCATCCTCCAGGGGAGCCATACCATGAAATCCTTGATCCTCGCCAGCAGCTCCCACTACCGTCGCCAACTGCTGGAGCGTCTGCAACTGCCTTTCACAGCCGTGAGCCCGGCCATCGATGAAACCCCTGAACCGGGCGAAGCGCCCGCCGCCCTCGCCCTGCGCCTGGCAACCGCCAAGGCTCGGACGCTGGCGGAAAGCCACCCCGAGGCCCTGATTATCGGTTCCGACCAGGTGGCCAGCCGCGAGGGTGCTATCATCGGCAAGCCCGGGGGGCACGCCGAGGCCCATCGCCAGTTGGCCGATGCCAGTGGTGCCACCCAGGTGTTCTACACGGGCCTGTGCCTGTTCAACAGCGCCACCGGGGAGGCCCATCAACAACTGGAGACCTTCAGCGTCACTTTCCGCACACTGAATCATGGCTTGATCGAGGATTACCTGCGCGCCGAGCAGCCCTATGACTGTGCCGGCAGCTTTAAATGCGAGGGTCTGGGTATAGCCCTGTTCGAAAAGATGGAAGGCGCCGACACCACCAGCCTGATGGGTTTGCCGCTGTTGGCTCTGTGCCGGCTGCTCAGACTGGAGGGGGTGGAACCACTGAGCCGGAGTTGTCGCGCGGCCTTGGCGCACACAGCCCCTCCCAACTGAGCAGCTCGTCAAAGCGCTGCAGACACAGCGCCGGCTGAAAACGGGCCAAGCGCTCGGGGGCGTGAGCGCCATAGCTGACCGCAATACGGGCCACTCCGGCGCGCTGAGCCATTTCCATATCGTACTCCGTATCCCCCACCATCAGTGTGCGCTCCGCATCCATCGCAAATTCCGCCATCAATTGATGCAGCATCAAGGGGTCGGGTTTTGAAGCGGTCTCATCGGCACAGCGACTGGCGTGAAAAAAGCCTTGCAGTGAGCGCGATTGAAAAATACGCTCCAACCCGCGGCGACTTTTCCCGGTGGCCACAGCCAGATGAAATCCCTGATCCCGCAGGGCACTCAGGGTATCGAGCACACCGGGATAAAAGCCGGCGGGAGCAGCCTGCTCAAGAGCGAGAAAATGCGCAGCGTAGCCCTCGCGCATCCGCGCCATGCCCGCGGCGTCTATACCGGGAAACAACCGCTGTAGCGCCTCGGGCAGCCCCAGGCCAATAATATTGCGCACCGCTTCTTCCGTGGGCAGTGGCCAGTTCAAATCGTCGGCGGCGCGCAGCATGGCGGTAATAATCGTGCCCGTGGAATCGCTCAGGGTGCCATCCCAGTCAAAAACCAACAGCATCAATTCCCCTCCACCATCGGCAGCAACTGCGCCAGCAGACGCGACAGTTCCTGTGGCAAGGGGGCTTGCACCTGCAGCGGGGAGCCATCCGGCAGTGTCAGCTCCAACCGCGAGGCGTGCAAAAATAGCCGTTTGAGTCCCAGCGCCCGCAGCTGTTGATTAACCTCGTCTCGGCCGTACTTGTCGTCCCCCGCCAGTGGATGCCCACGGTACTGGGCATGCACCCGTATCTGGTGTGTACGACCGCTGATAGGGCGAGCCTCCAGCAGCGTGAAATCGGCAAAAACACGCAGCGGCGTAAACAGAGTCTCGCTGGGCTTGCCCTCGGGGTGCACCTTGACAATACGCTCCAGCCCCCCACTCTGTTCCAGCTTGAGCAGTGGGGCAGTCACTCGCGACACCCGTCCGGTCCAGCGGCCGATAACCAGCGCCTGGTAGACCTTCTCTATCCCCCCCCGCCCGGCAGACTTGTCCCGCAGGGACTGTTGTAAAAACCTCAACCAGGAGCGCTTTTTCGCCACCATAATACAACCGGAGGTCTCGCGGTCCAGCCGGTGCACCAGTTCCAGAAAGCGCGCCTCGGGCCGCAACTGGCGCAGCGCTTCGATCAGCCCCAGGGACACCCCACTGCCACCGTGCACCGCCAGGCCGGCGGGCTTGTTGAGCACCAGCAGCCCCTCGTCTTCATACAGCAGTGCCGACTCCAACTGTCGCGCCACCCCCTGGGTCAAGGGAGCGGTGGGGGGGCGAGACGCCAGCCTGACCGGCGGCAGACGCACCTGATCGCCCGTCCGCAGGCGATAGTCGGCCTTGATGCGGCCCTTGTTGACCCTTACCTCGCCCTTGCGCAACAGTTTGTAGATATGCGTGCGCGGCACTCCCTTGAGGCGCGCCAACAGAAAGTTGTCGATACGCTGATCCGCCATCTCCGCATCCACATTCAGCCATTGCACCTGCTCATAGGTGCCGGCCTGGGACTCGGGGGAAGTTGGGAGGGGCTTTTTCATGGGCCGGGATGATACCAGCTCGGGCGCCGCCGCCATAACTTTAATTTGCCGGTGCTTGCGATTACTGTTATATTCACGGCGGCTGGGGCCTTTTTACGCTATCCACGCTGTCGCGCCCAGACCGGCGCTTAGCAGGTACAGCGACGACAAATCTATAGCGTCAACAGGCCGCCGATCAGGCTGGTTTCCGGATTCAGCGTAATAATAGACGCATCGCGAGGAAATACCGCTGACAGCCAAGACCGCTCGCGGAATGACCGCTGAGCTTTGTAATAGATGACCATGGGTGGGCCGCATCGCTCTGCCGCCAACTGGCACAGCCGCTATGCGACCACTCCAACATTGCGCAAGCAGGCGCAATGCGACTGTAAACACTGAATAGTTTTGCCAGACTCGTACCAGTACGAACCGGCCGCGGAGCACGATGAGGTGCCAAGGGGCAACACATACCCCAACACTCACGCCCGTAGCCGATGACAACCCGATTACTAACAGCGGTTAACTGAACCGGACACTGTCCGGCTTGTTAAAGGGTAGGAACAGAGTTGAAAGACGATTTGCACGCAACCTATTGTTTTATAAAGGGATAACCCCGAAAACAGCGGAAGTGCAAAAGCTCGTCGCGCCCGCACCTGCGCCCTCGGTGGCCGGTGGCGGGTTCGCCGCAAAACCCTCCAGCGTTGACAGTCGCGCGCGCCCCCTGCGCCCAACTGAAGACTGGAAAACGCATGAAAAGAATGCTCATCAATGCAACTCAACCCGAAGAGTTGCGCGTGGCCCTAGTGGATGGCCAGTGGCTCTACGACCTCGACATCGAAAACCGCAACCGCGAACAGAAAAAAGCCAACATCTATAAGGGCCGTATCACCCGGGTGGAACCCAGCCTGGAAGCCGCCTTTGTGGACTACGGCGCCGAACGCCATGGCTTCCTGCCCCTCAAGGAAATCTCCCGCGAGTACTTCAGCAAATCTTCCGGCGACAGCGATGGCCGCGTCAAGATCAAGGAAGTGGTCAAGGAAGGCACGGAAGTTATCGTCCAGGTGGACAAGGAAGAACGCGGGAATAAAGGCGCCGCCCTCACCACCTTTATCAGCCTCGCTGGCCGTTACCTGGTGCTGATGCCCAATAACCCCCGGGCCGGCGGCATTTCCCGCCGCATCGATGGCGAGGATCGCGCCGAGCTGCGCGAGGCACTGAGTCATATCGATATTCCCTCAGGCATGGGCGTCATTATTCGCACCGCCGGCGTGGGCCGCAGCGCCGAAGAACTGCAGTGGGACCTGAACTACCTGTTGCAACTGTGGGAATCCATCGACAAAGGCGCCCAGAGCGCCAAAGCCCCCACCTTCCTGTTCCAGGAGAGTAACGTTATTATTCGCGCCATTCGCGACTACCTGCGTCAGGATGTGGGCGAAGTCATTGTCGACAACAAAGAGTCCTTCGATCTGGCATCGGGGTTTATCGGCCAGGTAATGCCCAACTTCGGCAGCAAGGTGAAGTTGTACAATGACGACATCCCCCTGTTTAACCGCTACCAGATTGAAAGCCAGATAGAGACCGCCTTTCAGCGCGAAGTGAAACTGCCCTCCGGCGGCTCCATTGTCATTGATGTCACCGAGGCACTGGTCTCCATCGACATCAACTCCTCGCGCGCCACCAAAGGCGGAGATATCGAAGAGACCGCCACCCAGACCAATCTGGAAGCGGCCGATGAAATCGCCCGCCAGTTGCGTCTGCGCGATATCGGCGGCCTGGTGGTGATCGACTTTATCGATATGCAGTCCAGCCGCAATCAGCGCGAAGTGGAAAATCGTATTCGCGACGCCCTGGCCATGGATCGTGCGCGCGTGCAGATTGGCCGTATCTCGCGCTTTGGGCTGCTGGAAATGTCGCGTCAGCGCCTGCGCCCTTCCCTCGGCGAAGTGCATTCCAAAGTGTGCCCGCGCTGCAGCGGCCAGGGTAGTATTCGCAGCACCCGCTCACTGGCGCTGTCCATTCTGCGCCTGGTGGAAGAGGAAGCGCAAAAAGAGCGCAGTGCCGAAATCCGGGCCATTGCCCCCATGTCGGTGGCCACCTATTTGCTGAACGAAAAACGCAAAACCATCTTCAATATCGAGCAGCGCAATAATACCCGCGTGGTCGTGGTTCCCAATGCGGATATGATGACGCCCCACTTTGAAGTGCAACGCCTGCGCGACGATGATGAAGGCACTCTGGAAACCAGCTACAAGATTGTGGCCTCCGATGAGCACAACGAGCAGGACGAGTTTACCGAAGAGGCTCCGGTTAAATTGCCCCAGCCCCTGGTACAGCCCACTGCACCCACTCAGCAGGCTCCCATGCCTGTTGCCAAGCCCGAACCCGGATTGATTGAGCGGCTGGTGGGCATGCTCAAATCGCTGTTCAGCGACGAAGAGCAGGAAGATAAAAAATCCAAAAAAACCTCGGGCCGCAATGGACAAAGACGCAACACTCGCGGTAATGCGCAAAATCGCAACCGCCGCAATCGCCCTCAGGACAAGCGTTCGCAAGACAAGGACCGCGATCAGGCCACTGCCGACAAAGCGCGCAAGAAAGATACCGAGGGCAGCGGAAAAGGTGACGAGGATAACACCGAGCGTGGCGGCCGTGGCCGTCGCGGCCGGGGGCGCAATCGCAATCGTGGCAGCCGCGATGAACAGGCGAAAAATGCCAATAATGAAGACAACAATGTCAACAGTGAACCGACAGGTGCCAGCGATGACAGTAACCAGGAAGAGCGGCCGCCGAAACGTCCCTCTGGCCGCCGCCGCGGTGGTCGCCGTCGTCGCCGCGACTTCCAGGAGGACAATCAACAAAACGACAATCGCGAAAGCGACCAAACCAGCGATACGGGAAGTGAAGGTGAAAGCAAGTCGGATACCACCGCTGTAAAAGGTGGCCGGCAGCGTAAATCTTCCGCTCCGTCCGCTGTCACAACAGCCAGCAAGGATGCCGAGACTGCGGATGCCTCCGCACCGGCAAAAAGCCCGACGGAATCTGATTTGCGGGACACCGCAAGTGACCGCAGAGACCGTAATCGCCAGGAGGAAAAACCCACAGCCAATAATCAGGCAGAAGTGATTCCTGCCAGTCCCTCTGAGGCAACGGCAACGAAGTCGACTGGGGAAAAATCCGAGCGTGAGCCAACCGCCCAGGCGCAGGCGGAAGACTCAACCATACAATCGACTTCGGAGAATGAATCACCCGTCGCTCCTCATAAAGAGCCTGCTGCCACCGCGACTAAAGCTGCCCCGGCTGCTGGAGACGTAGAGCCTTCAGCGGTTGATGGACAGCCTTCAGCGGCTTATGAACAGCCTTCAGCGGTTGATGAAGAGGTGCCTTCAGCATCTCAGAAAGAAGTGCCTTCAGCGGCTCAGAAAAAAGAGACTCCCGCGCTTCAGGACGAGGAGGCATCAGAGGCTCAAGAACCCACCCCCGAGGATCAACCCCCGGCGATTGAACCGGCAACGCCTGCGAGTGAATTACAGCCAGCCGAGAAAACCCACGAACCATTAACTGATGCGCCATCAGTAGCCGACACGGCCGAAGAGACAGTCGAGCCAAGCGCCGCAGAAGACACGGGTGCTCGCGTTCACGTGGCTTCTCGCTCAGCCAGCGAGACAGCTGTAAAGCGTACCGCCCGGGCGGCTAATGATCCGCGCGTGGCGCCAAAGCCAGTGGCTGCGGTGCGCATTCTGACGGAGACACGCAACCGCCCCCTGCCGCGAGCACTGGATACCAGTCAACCGGCGCGAGTCAGTCACAACCCAAGGCCATTGACACGGCCACAGAATGATCCGCGCAGTAAATCCTGATCCACTACAAACTCCCCGCTCAGCGGGGAGTTTTTTTATCGGCCGGTAAACCTTCCGGGTGGGGCAAAATTGCCTGAGAGACACTTTGAGATTCATCCTGCGAGGCACTTTGCCCACTTTATCCACGCAGGGACTTGCTACACACAAAAACCCAGGTATAATCTGCCCCACCTCGGAAGGGTGGCAGAGTGGTTGAATGCACCGGTCTTGAAAACCGGCGTAGGTTAATAGCCTACCCAGGGTTCAAATCCCTGCCCTTCCGCCATTTTCCCAAAAGCGCCCACAGGCGCTTTTTTTATTCCCGGATGGGAACCCTTACTACCCCGCAGCACTCTAATGAATTGCCTTGCATTGACCGGGCAAACTTGTATCATTGGTCAGTGGTAATCACCAACGGAGATCCCTATGCAACGCATTGATACCAACAGTATTTCCCAAGGCCTGACACAGGACCAGGCGGAGGTCAGCCGGGTACTGCGCAACACCTACTGGCTGTTGTCCTTGACCCTGGCATTCAGCGCCCTGACCGCCGGTTTGGCCATGGCCATCAACCTCAGCTACGGTATCGGTTTGATTTGCACCTTTGCGGCCATTGGACTGGTGTGGTTTGTACTGCCACGCACAGCCAATTCGGGTGCCGGCCTCGGCGTGGTATTCGCCTTTACCGGCCTTATCGGTCTGGGTCTGGGCCCGGTTATAAACCACTATCTCGCCGTCAACGGCGCCGGCCTGGTGATGCAGGCGCTGGGTGGCACCGCCTTTGTATTTTTGGGCCTCTCTGGCTATGCCCTCACCACCCGCAAGGACTTCAGCTTCCTGCAGGGTTTCCTGGTTATGGGCCTGTGGCTGATGATCGGCATGATGGTGTTTTTCTTTGGGGCCAGCCTGTTTGGCTACCACTTTGAAGTCTTGAGCTTGGTGTTTTCCGCCGGCGTGATTCTGTTGATGTCGGCGCTGATTCTGTTCCAGACCAGTGCCATTATTCACGGCGGTGAGCGCAACTACCTGCTTGCCACCACCAGCCTCTATCTGGCGATTGTCAATATCTTCCAGAGCCTGCTGCATCTGCTGGGCGCCGCTGACGAATAACCTATTGTCGTCGGCCTCTAAAAAAGCCCCACCTGGGGCTTTTTTTACCAGGGCCTGTGGCACTAGAGGATCTCACCCATGCGACTGACCGTGGTGATACTTGCGGCTCCCTATGCCTCAGCGGGCAGTACCACTGCCCTGCACTACTGCCGCGCCGCACTCGCTGCCGGCCATTCCATTTACCGTTTATTTTTCTACGCCGAGGGCGTTCACAGTGCCACCCAGCTGGCGGTGCCGCCCCAGGGCGAAGCCAATCTCTATAGCGACTGGCAGGCCCTGGTGACCGAGCACCAACTGGATGCCGTGGTCTGTATCGCCACCGCGCTCAAGCGCGGCCTTTTGGACGATACCGAGGCCGATCGCTACGATAAAAAAGCCAGTAATCTCGCACCGGGCTTTTCCCTCGGAGGTTTGGGGTTATTGGCGGAAGCCGCCGCTGTCAGTGATCGACTGATAACCTTTGGGGGCTGAGGTGAAATCCATTCTCTGCATTAATCGTCGCTCGCCCTATGGCTCGGCTCTGGCGCGCGAAGCCCTGGATGCCGTACTGGCGACCGCGGTTTTTGATCAGGCCATCAGCGTCTTGTGGATGGACGATGGCATTTACCAGTTGTTGCAAACACCAGAGCCCACCCCGGACAGTGGCCATTTACAAAAAAGCCTGGGAGCACTGGGCCTGTACGGCGTCAAAGCGCTCTATGTACATAAAGCGTCACTGGAAGAGCGCGGTATCAAACCTGCCCAGTTACGGACGGATATTACCATTACCCCATTGGATGATGAACAAGTGGCAGATTTACTCACCCAACAGCAACAGTTGTTAAGCTTTTAGCCATGAGTACGCTGCACACTGTCAACAAATCGCCTTTTACGCATAACACTCTGACATCATGCCTGCGTATTGCCCGCGCGGGTGACAGTATTCTCCTGCTGGAGGACGGTGTGTATGCCGCCACTGGTGAGCACCAACTTGCCCATCAATTACAGCAAGCGGTAGACGCCGGTATTCATGTGTATGTGCTCTTGCCGCACCTGCAAGAACGTCAGCTCGCGTTACCGGCGACAATCGAGGCAGTGGATTATCCCGGCTTTGTCGATCTCAGCACACGTCATCAGCGCATACAGAGCTGGCACACATGAGTAGCGAAGTACCAGCTCGGGACAAGGAAGGTTACCTGCTCAAGCTGGAAGACTGGAATGAAAGTGTGGCGGAGTGTCTCGCCGCCAGTGAAGGTATCCAATTGAGTGAGGCACACTGGGAAATCATTTATCTGCTCAGAGCATTCTACCGCGAGTTTGCGCTCTCTCCCGCCATGCGACCTCTGGTGGCCTACACCCGGGAAAAACTCGGACGGGAAAAAGGCCAGAGTGTTTATCTTCTTAGCCTCTTCCCCCCCAATGCCGCACTCGTGGGAAGCAAGATCGCCGGACTCCCGCGCCCGGCGAATTGTTTTTGATAAACCGTCAGACGTCTTACGTCGGACGTCTGACGCTATTAGCTTTTGTTTCCCGCCAAGCGCGCGTCAACTTGACCACCACCGGCGACAGCAACAGCAATGCGATCAGGTTGGGTATGGCCATGAGTGCATTGAGAATATCCGCTACAATCCACACAAGATTCAATTCCCCCATTGCGCCAGCGGCAATGGCCAGTACCCAGAGTACGCGAAAAGGCATTTTCACAGCGGTGCCAAAAAGATACTGGGCACAGCGTTCGCCGTAGTAACTCCAACCCAGCAAGGTGGTAAAGGCAAAGAGCACAATCGCCAGGGTAATAATCGTATCCCCTTCAGGCAACACACTGGCAAAGGCCGCTTGAGACATCAGCGCCCCCTGCTCTTCGCCCATCCATACGCCGGAGGTCACTATTGCCAAGCCGGTGATGCTGCAGACGACAATGGTGTCGATAAAGGTACCCAGCATGGCCACCATGCCCTGATTGACCGGGCTGCGGGTTTTGGCCGCCGCATGGGCGATGGCGGCACTGCCCAGGCCCGCCTCGTTGGAGAAGACGCCGCGCGCTATACCAAACTGAATGGCCATGGCGATACCGGCACCGGCAAAGCCACCGGCGGCGGCCGTGCCGTTAAAAGCACTGTTAAAGATCAAGGCAAAGGCATCGGGTAAGACTGATGCATTGGCCCCGATAACGACCAATCCACACACCACATAGGTCACACCCATAAAAGGCACCAGCTTGCCCGCCACCTCGGCAATGCGACGCACGCCACCAATCAAGACTACAAAGACCAGCGCCATCAGCCCCAGTGCCGTGAGCAAGGGGGGTATGCCAAACCGCCCTTCCAGGGCGTCTGCCACAGAATTGGCCTGCACGGTGTTGCCAATACCAAAGCCGGCCACACAACCAAAAATGGCGAACAGGGTACCGAGCCACAACCAGTTTTTACCCAGGCCGTTTTTGATGTAGTACATGGGACCACCCACGGTGGCACCGTCGCTGTCCTCCTCCCGGTAGTGCACAGCGCAGACCGCTTCGGCATACTTGGTGGCCATACCCACCAGCGCGCTCATCCACATCCAGAAAAGGGCACCCGGCCCCCCTAGGCCAATGGCCGTGGCCACACCGACGATGTTACCCGTGCCGATAGTGGCCGACAGTGCCGTCATCAGTGCATTGAAGGAGCTGACTTCACCACTGCCCTCCGCTTCGAGCTGCCGCCCGCGCCACAGCTGCCTAAATCCCGTGGGCAGATTCGTCAGGGGGAAGGCTCGCAGATACACCATCAAGAAGAGCCCGGTGAACAGCAGCAAGAAGAGCATGTAAGGGCCCCAGACAATGCCACTGACCTGATTCAGTATTTCCATGATTGTTTGCATAGTGATGCTCTATTGGGTAAAGCGAGAAACCTGTTCGCGTTCGGGGAAGAGGCCGAACACACCGCCGGTGTGTACAAAAATCAATGCCTGGATGGAAGTCTCCAGTCCCTTTCGCCATTCCTGCAGCATACCGTAAAACGCCTTGGCGGTATAAACCTGATCCAGCACCAGCCCCTCCTGCCTCGCCAACCGGGCCATCAACTGATAAATACAGGGATCTGCCTGGGCGTAGCCGGGACCGATATAATCCTCCACCACGCGAAAGTTAGTCGGCATCGCGAGACCACATTGATCGTAGCGCGTCAGACACGCGGCTACATCCTCAGCCACCCGACGCTTAAAATAGGCAGCACTGTCGCAGACGGCGACACCCAGAACCTGCGCCCGCGGCAGATAGTGTTCCAGGCCCGCAGCCAGGCCCGCCAGGGTACCTCCGGAACCAGCGGCACACACCACCAAGGGGCGCTCGATGCCCTCAGCCCGGCAATCCTCGGCCAGCTCCCGGGCGGCGTCCACATAACCCCAAATCCCCACGCCGTCGCTGGCGCCGGTGGGTATCCAGAAGGGGCGCCGGCCCGCATGGCGCAGTCGCTGTAAATGTTCGTCGCGTAAGACATTCATGTCGCGCCTGTAACGCGCGGCTGGATAGGTGTGAATACAGGCCCCGGCCATGGCCGCCAACAGCAGATTGCCATCGTCTACCGCCGGTCGTTCACCCCGTAATATCAGCTCGCAGCCGAGCCCATGTGTCGCCGCCAGCAATGCGGTGGTGCGGCAGTGGTTGGACTGCAGCCCTCCGCAGGTCACCAGGGTATCAGCCCCCTGGGCGAGAGCCTCAGCTAACACAAACTCCAATTTGCGAATTTTATTACCCGAGAGCACACTGCCGGTCAAATCATCGCGCTTACACCAGACGGGAAAATCCAGCTCGGCACTGATGTGCGCCAACGGGGTCAGTGGTGTCGGTGTGTGCGCCAATGAGAGACGCGGCGGGTAATTCAGAGAGAGAGTCATGGGAAGTGGGCGGGCCAGGCGGCCCGCCACGGGCATTAAATGGACTTAATGGTGCCCTTGGGCAGCACCGCATGTACCGCCACTTTCTGGAACTTCAACTGCACATTATCCCCTGTTTCCAGCACCAGATAGTTGTCATCCACCTTGAGGATTTTGCCCAGCATGCCACTGGTCAAAAGGACCTCATCGCCCTTTTTCAGGCTGGTCACCAGCGCCTGGTGCTCTTTCTGCCGCTTGCGCTGCGGGCGAATAATCAACAGATACATAAACAGGAACAGGCCGCCAAACAGCAGCAGGTTCATCATCAGCGGAGCGCCCTGGGGCGCGGGCGCCGTCTGGGCCTGGGCAAATGCAGACTGAACAAGAAATCCCATAGTCAAACCTCTTTGGATGGGCGGAAAAATGCGTAACTCTACCCTGTTTGCCCGCCCCAGGCAACGCACTTAAACCCTCGCCTCCAGGTTGACCAAAGCCACATTTTTGAACAAAAACGGGTCTTCATGTCGTTTCAGACGCCCCATTCAGGACTCTCGTGCACCTGTCTACTCGGTGATTGCTATATTGGGTTTGCCTGCCATGTAAGGTGCCCCTCCAGGCGTCTGTTCCGGTTCTCGCAAGGAGACCCACGCTTATTGACCACTCTGGTCTGTCTCGCAATCGGGCAACGGCCCTGATTTGCTTATCACAACAACAAGGAAAATGGAGACTCCCTATGAACGCGACTAACCACAAACTGCCTTTAAAGCTTTTACCCTCTCGATCCCCCAGGGTTCGTTGGCATCGGCCGGCGATGCTGTTCACTGCCGCAGCCCTTGGCACCCTGACCAGCGCCATCGCCACGGCCCAGGACAACAACCAATCCGTTATTGCCGAAGTCTTGGTCACCGCCCAAAAGCGCGAACAATCCATGCAGGATGTGTCCGTGGCCGTCAGTGCATTTTCCGGCGATGCCATCGAGAGGATGGGTTTTGAAGAGGGGCTGGATATTACCCAACAGGTACCCAACATGAACTTCTTCGCCATCTTTGGCGAAGCCTCCAGCCCCTCGGTGAGCCTGCGCGGTATCAGTCTGGTGAATTTTTCCGACTCCTGGGAGTCTCCCGTGGCTATTTATGTGGACGAGGTCTATCGCGGCAACCCCGCAGGCTCAGCTATCCAGCTGTTCGATTTACAGCGGGTGGAAGTGTTGCGCGGACCGCAAGGCACCCTCTATGGCCGCAATACCACCGGCGGCCTGGTGCACTATGTTTCGCGCAAACCCACCGAAACCTTTGAAGCCGCCGCCAGCGCCAGCTACGGGAGTTTTTCCGAGCTGATGGTTGAAGGCATGGTAAGCGGTCCACTGGCAGAAGGTATTCGCGGTCGTGTCGCGGTGAAATCCACACACAATGACGGCTGGCAAACCAACACCGTCACCGGGGAAAAACTCAACGACACACAAAATATTGGCTACCGCGGCCTGCTGGAATTCGACCTGGGCCGGGACGGCACCCTGCTACTCAATGTGCATGGCAGCGAGGCCGATCAACAATCGGTGGGCTTTGCCCACATGGGATACCTTGAAGAAGCGAGCGAGGATGCCGCTACCTGCGCCCGTGAGGCGATACAAAGTGGCCTGTGTACCAGTAACACCTTTGACATGAGCGGCGCTGAAGCAGTAGACGGTCAATTCAACCCCAGCCATGTCGCCTCGGGAGCCAGCGATGGACTGGCCACCAACATCGAGACCTTCGGCACATCCGCTCACCTCACCTGGGATTTCGGTGGTTTTAAACTCACCTCCATTACAGCTTATGAAGAGCTGGACAAATTTCTCCAGGACGACGGTGATGGCACCGAGGTTATCTGGTTTGATGAACAATACACCGCCATCGCCGAACAGTTTACCCAGGAACTGCGGTTGGACGGTACCGGCAACCGCTTTAAGTGGGTCGCCGGCCTTTACTATTATGACGACCAGCGCGATCTGTTGACCGAGGCCCCCACCACCGCCGACGGTCTCTGGCACCGGGAGGATGTCACGCTCGATACCGAATCCTGGGCGGCTTTTGGTCAGGTGGAATTTGATCTCACCTCACAGTTGGTACTGGTGGCCGGTTTGCGCTACACCGAAGAGGATCGCCTGTTTGACCAGGACTCGGGCCCCAGTTTTTACGGAGACCCTATTATCGCCAGCGATGATTTTGCCGATGATGCGCTTACCGGCCGTCTGGGGATCGATTGGCGTCCGGCACCCAACACCCTCGCCTATGCCAGCCTGTCCACCGGTTTCAAGAGCGGCGGCTTTTCAGGCAGTTACAATGCCTCCCTCGAAGCCACCCGCCCGGTGGATTCGGAGGATATTGTTAACTTTGAACTGGGCTATAAAACCACTTTGGCGGATGGACGTATTCGCCTCAATGCCGCCGCTTTCAGCTACGAGGTGAGCGACTACCAGGCCCAGGTCTTTCTGACGGTGGCCGAGGGCAGCGTAATCACCAACGCCGGCGATGTGACGGGACACGGGGCGGAGCTGGAAGTGACGGCCCAGGTAACAGACAATTTCGAATTGATTGCCGGGGCCGGCTGGCTCAATACCGAATTCGATTCCGAGCAGATCTTTCGGGTGGCCGGGGACGAATATACTCTCGATGGCAACGAGCTTCCCTCCGCCCCCGAGCTGACCTATAACTTTGTGGCACGCTACTACCATCAATTGGCCACTCGTGGAGAACTGGTATTTCAAGGCGACTATAGCTGGCAGGACGATCACCACCTGCAGATTGAGAATGATCCCTACGCGCAGCACGATGCCTATGGCATCGCCAATGCCAAGATCAGTTGGCACGCTGCCAATCAGCGTCTGTCGGCCGCGATCTTTGTGAATAACCTGTTCGATGAGGAGTATTTTACCTACCAGAATACCCTGGGTCCCGACTGGGGCTATGCCGTCTGGGGCAAACCCCGCACCGCCGGTGTTCGGGTGGACTGGAAGTATTGACCCCCAAGGCAAAATTCCCTCAATAAAAAAGGCACCCCGAGGGGTGCCTTCAAATCCATCAAGACAATTGTATTAATCAGGCGTAATCGCGGAACAACTTGCGAAACACACTGGGAGAGAGATTGGTCCAACGCTTGAACGCATTGGTGAAGCTGGTGCGATCAGAGAAATCCAGCGCGGAGGAAACGGCATCCACGCTCATATGCTCGTCGATCAAAAACTTGATCGCATAGTGAAAGCGCAGGCTGTCACGCAGTTGTGCAAAACTGGCACCCTGCTGTTGCAGGCGCCGCTGCAATGTGCGCTTGGACAGATTCAGATCGGTGGCGATATGTTCAATCGCCAGGGGTTCACGCCCCACCCGCCTGTTCAGCACTTCCAAAACCCTGGCTGATACCCCGTCCACCTGAGGCAGGCGTGCCAGTGTCACATATTCATGGTATGAGCGAATACTGGGGGTGGCAAATCCCTCGGCGCGATCCGCAACAGAACTGAGCCTTTGCAACTGTATCATGAGCTACTCCTTGAACCCTGGGTCGCATTTCACTATAGAGGCTGACCCGTCGCCTGACAACACTTTCCCGCATCCCTGTAAGAATGCTATTGCCCAAAAAACAAACAAATTAAAACCCTTGGGCATAAACCCTCCACACCTCTAAGGTCCACAAGGCCTATTTCAGTAATTATAGACCATCTGGCGGATTTATCTGCTGTCAGGGGGATGAGATTGCCAGAGTTTGCCGCCCATCACACTTTACTGCCAGGGTTATTTCAGGTTTTCCCGAATCCAGTCCATGGCGTCCTCATGGTGGGTCTTGGTTTTGACCTTGTCCATGATATGGCGCAATCTGCCGTCGCGATCGATGATAAAAGTGGTGCGCTTTATACCCATGAATTCCCGCCCCATAAACTGCTTCAAGCCCCAGACCCCGTATTTTTCGGCCACCGCGTGATCCTCATCCGACAGCAGGGGAAACGCCAGCTGGTATTTATCGGCAAACTTGGCCAATCTGGACACGGGATCGGGGCTGATACCCAGTGCCTGAGCCCCCAGGGCCTTGAGCGCCGTGCTGGCATCCTGGAGACTGCAGGCCTGAGTGGTACAGCCCGGCGTCATGGCTTTGGGGTAAAAGTAGAGCACCAGATGGGATTTACCACGGAAGTCCTTGAGGCTTACTTTCTCGCCCTGCTGATCCACCAGAGTAAAAGCCGGGGCCAGGTTGCCCACTTTGGGGAAGGTCATAACAACTCCTATCAATTATCGGTAGTGCGGAAAAGTGCTCCTTTTTCCTCGGCCGTCACACTGGTATCCACCAAGGCAGGTTCCACATCGGGGCCGGTCACACTGTTGCGACCCAGGTGCTTGGAGGCATAGAGCATTTTGTCGGCGGCAATCAACAACTCGCGGCCACTGGCATTTGACAGGGGGGTATAGATCGCCACGCCCAGACTCAGTGTCAGGGGCTCGGGCAGTCCGGTCGTCTCTGTCTCAACTGCCGCGCGAATACGCTCCGCCACCGCCATTGCCTGGGGGGCGGCGGTGGCCGGCAGTAACAGGGCAAACTCCTCGCCGCCAAAGCGACAGGCGCTATCGAGCTGTCGAATCTGCTCACCGATGATGCCCGCCACTTCAATCAGGGCACGGTTGCCGGCCTCGTGGCCATGCTCATCGTTAAAGCGCTTGAAGTGATCGATATCGGCCAGCACCAGCGCCAGCGGTAACTGCGATCGACGAACACGCTCCATCTCACGCTCCAGCAGCTGTTCAAAATGTCCGTAATTGTAAAGGCCGGTGAGCGCATCGGTTTTCACCTCACTCTGCAGCTGCTCCACCCGATGACGCAGCATCAGGAGTTCGTCAATAACCGGACACGCCGGTTCCTGTACCGGGCAATGGGGAGAGTCAGAGCGGTTTTCGGTTGCCAAAGGCATAACCCCGTCAGTGTTTATTAGAATCGCGGTATAAGCTTAACAAATCTCCGTAGTGATCAATACGCCGGTCTCGCAGGTAGGGCCAGATGCGCCTTACCGATTCCGAACGCGCCAGATCCACGGGTACCACCAGTTCCGTCTCCTCGGCAGCGGCCAGCGCCAGTATTTCCCCCTGGGGACCACTGACAAAGCTCTTGCCCCAGAACTCGATACCGCGCCCTCCGGCCGGATCAGCCTCGTGCCCCACCCGATTGACGCTCACCACGGGCAGGCCATTGGCCACGGCATGGGCGCGCTGAATCGTCGTCCAGGCGTCGCTCTGACGGCTTCGCTCTGCCTCGTCATCGCCCGGGTCCCAGCCGATGGCCGTCGGGTAGATCAAGATCTCGGCACCGGCCATGGCCATGAGCCGGGCCGCCTCGGGAAACCATTGATCCCAGCATACCAGGACTCCCAGATTCCCCACCGATGTACGGATGGGCTCGAACCCCAGGTCACCGGGCGTGAAGTAAAATTTTTCGTAGAATCCCGGATCATCAGGAATATGCATCTTGCGATATTTGCCGGCAATACCGCCGTCGCGTTCCAGCACCACCGCCGTGTTGTGGTACAAACCGGGCGCGCGCCGCTCGAACAGGGAAGAGACAATCACTACGTCCAGCTCCCGAGCCAATGCCCCCAGGGCCTCGGTACTGGGACCGGGAATGGTTTCGGCCTGATCGAATACCGCCACCTCTTCCTGCTGACAGAAATAAAGTCCGCGGTGGAGCTCCTGCAACACCACCAACTGCGCACCCTGCTCCACTGCGCGGCGGATACCGGCAATGCTTTTTTGCAGGTTAGCTTCCAGGTCCGCCGAACAACTCTGCTGTACCAGACCGACGTTTAACACACTCATGGACAATAGACTCCCTCGGGTAGCTGCATGGTGACACAGTGTAAGCTGCCGTGCTGCTCAATCAAAGCCAGACAGTCGATGGGTACAATTTCATAGCCGGGAAAAGCCTCCTTCAACCGAGCCAGCGCCTCGCTATCGCGGGGATCCTGGTACACAGGCACCAGCACAGCGCCGTTGAGTATCAGAAAATTGGCATAGGTGGCCGGCAGGCGTTTGCCTTCGGCACTATGCTTGGCGCCTGGCCAGGGCAAGGCCACCAGCCGATAGGGACGACCGGCAGCGTCGGTCATGGTCTTGAGGCTGGCCTCCATGGTTTTCAAGGCGTCAAAATGGGGATCCTGTGGATGATCGCAGGTCACATAGGCCAGGGTAGTATTTGGGCACAGCCGCGCCAGGGTGTCGATATGGCTGTCCGTATCATCGCCCTCCAGATAGCCCGCATCCAGCCAGTTGATTTTACTCACGCCGAAATCGCTCATCAGTCGCGTCTCAATCTCCGCGCGACTCAGCTGGGGATTGCGATTGGGATTGAGCAGGCAGGACGCGGTGGTCAGGAGAGTACCGGCGCCATCGGTTTCAATAGCCCCGCCTTCCAGCACCATGTCGCGACTGACCAGCGGTGCTGCAAAGGCACCCGCCTCGGCCAGGCGCCGGTTGACCTGGTTGTCCAACTCGGCCGGATACTTGTTTCCCCACCCGTTAAAACAAAAATCCAGCAGCTGCGGACCCTCGTTCGTCATTACAGTCAATGGCCCGTGATCACGCGCCCAGGTGTCATTGCTGCTGACATCGAAAAGACGCACCTTGTCCAGGGGAACACCCCGCGTCTGCAGGCTTTGACGCAAGCCGGCGTGTTGGCCGGCGGGCGCGGCAATTAGCAGGTGGACAAAACGCGTGATATGAAAGGCGAT
>CBFGUT010000005.1:0-39485 GCA_965652265.1 uncultured Cellvibrionaceae bacterium
CGGGTAGTGGTGTGTGGGACCCTCATTTGCCAGGGATGGCAAATGGGAGCCCCCAGGGATGGGTTTACGGCGTGTCCCACACACCACTATTCGACCTCGGCGGTCTTGGAAAGAACACCATGCCCTCTTCGAGAGGACTCTGGTAAAACCGGGCTCTTTGAGCCCGGACTTTTACTTCAGACAATATTTCAACGAATTAATCGGACAGGACACTAGGAGTTAATAAGATTAACGAGATATCTTGACGTGTCCAAGCACTCTATCACCTGGGGCTGTGGGCGGCTCGATGGTTGGTCACGTGCTTTATGCGGCGACAAGCTTTTTGACCTTGAGTCCCTTGCGATGTTGCTCGGCATGCCACAGCTCGTATTGCGACTGCTGGGTTAACCAGCTCTCCGATGAGGTATTAAAAGCGATGGATAACCTAATAGCCATTTCCGGACTAATGCCGGCCTTGCCATTCAAAATGGCGCTTAATGTTTTCCGGCTGACTCCGAGTGCTTTCGCGGCTGCGGTAACAGACAGACCAAGAGGCTCCAGGCAAAGCTCTCGTATGACTTCACCAGGATGGGGGGGATTGTGCATTAACATAGGGGTACCTCAGTGGTAATCTTCGTAATTCACTACCTCGGCGTCTCCATTCTCAAAACGGAATGTCACGCGCCAGTTGCCACTCACCGTCACTGACCAGATTCCCGACCGATTGCCGGAAAGCTCATGGAGCCGAAGGCCTGGCAAGTCCATATCTTTGGCGTCGGAAGCCGCATTAAGTCTGCCGAGAATAAGCCGAAGCCTTTTTGCATGAGCGACCTGGATCCCCGCAGTGCTGCCGGATTTGAAGAACTTGGCCAAACCCTTGTGCTTGATGCTTCGTATCATTCCCTAACCGTACCCTGTAACGTATCAGGTGTCAAGATAGATGATGTTTCTATCGTGGCCTCCAAGGCCGTTTTGCACGAGGCTCATATGTCGGGCCACTTTAATCCAAAACCTCCTCCTAACCCCATAACGTCAAGGCTTGACCCAGCTGATCCCCGCGTCTACCCCGTTGATCGACGATTCTCCGACACGATGATCGGCGCTTGATCGGCTCGCCGCTATACCCCCGATACTGGTAAACTCCCCCCATGACTCAGTCCCCCCTCACCGTACTGCAACAGACCTTCGGCTACGCCCACTTTCGCGGGTCGCAGGCGGAGATTATCGACACTCTGATGGCCGGGGAGGATGCGCTGGTACTGATGCCCACGGGGGGCGGTAAGTCCCTGTGCTACCAGATACCGGCGCTGTTACGCGACGGGGTGGGTGTGGTGATCTCGCCCCTGATTGCGCTGATGCAGGATCAGGTGGCGGCACTGGAGCAACTGGGTATTGCCGCCGCTTTCCTCAACTCCACCCTCAGCGCCGAGCAGGTGCAGCAGATCGAGCAACGCCTGGAGGCGGGCGAGATTCAACTGCTGTATATCGCCCCGGAGCGGCTGATTCAGCCCCGCACCCTGACGCTGCTGCAGCGCCTGCCACTGGCACTGTTCGCCATTGATGAAGCCCACTGCGTCTCCCAGTGGGGCCACGACTTCCGCGCCGATTACCTGCAACTGAGCCTGCTGCACGAGCAGTTCCCAGAGGTGCCGCGCATCGCCCTCACCGCCACCGCCGACGAGCGCACCCGCCGGGAAATGATTGCGCGGTTGCAACTGGAACAGGCGCGGCAGTTTATCAGCGGCTTTGACCGCCCCAATATTCAATACCGCATTGAGCAGAAGCAGAACGCCCGCCAGCAGTTACTGCGCTTTTTGCACAACGAGCACCCGGATGACAGCGGCATTGTCTACTGCCTGTCGCGCCGCAAAGTGGAAGAGACCGCCGACTGGCTGTGCCAGCAGGGCTACACCGCCCTACCCTATCACGCCGGCCTGCCCGCCGAGTTGCGGCAGACCCACCAGAATCGCTTTCTGCGCGAAGATGGTGTGATTATTGTCGCTACCATCGCCTTCGGTATGGGCATCGACAAACCCGACGTGCGCTTTGTGGCCCATCTGGACCTGCCCAAAAGCCTGGAGGCCTACTACCAAGAGACGGGGCGCGCCGGACGCGATGGCAACCCCGCCACCGCCTGGATGGTCTACGGCGTGCAGGACGTGCTCAAGCTCAAGCAGATGCTGGCCCAGTCCCAGGGGTCGGCGGAGCACCGGCGCATGGAGCACGTCAAGCTCGATGCCATGCTGGGCCTGTGTGAAATCACCAGCTGCCGGCGCCAGGCGTTGCTGGCCTATTTTGGCGAACCCGAACACCCGCCCTGCGGCAACTGCGATACCTGCCTGACACCGGTGCAAACCTTCGACGGCAGCCTGGTGGCACAAAAGGCCCTGAGCGCCTGCTACCGTACCGGCCAGCGTTTCGGCGTCAACCATTTGCTCGATGTGCTGCTGGGTAAACGCAGCGACAAGGTGGAGCAGTTCAACCATCACCAGTTGGGTGTCTTTGGCATTGGCACGGAACTGGATGCCGGCCAGTGGCGCTCGGTGTTCCGGCAACTGGTGGCTCGGGGCTATATTCAGGTGGATACGCAGGGCTTCGGCAGCCTGCAGTTAACGGAAAAATGCCGCCCCCTGCTGCGCGGCGAGGAAAGCATACAGCTGCGTCGCGACGCCCGCACACAAGTGGAGAAGAAAACACGCCGCGACGCCGCCGCCACACTGTCGAGCGATGACCGACAACTGTGGGAAAGCCTGCGCGCGCTGCGCAAGCAACTGGCCGAGGAACAGGGCATTCCGCCCTATATGATTTTTCACGATGCCACGCTGATGGAACTGGTGAGTCACCAGCCGCAAAGCCTGGATGCCATGCGCCGCATTTCCGGTGTAGGCGCCAGCAAGCTGGAGCACTATGGCGAGGCCTTTGTCACTGCTATCACCGCCCACCTCACCGATAACAGCGACGACCGGGCCGAGGAGACCGCCCGGCACCGAGAACAGGAAATCCACGCGCTGTTTAGCGCCGGTATGAATGCCGAGGCCATTGCCCGGCAATTGCAGAGCCCGCCAGCGGCGGTTTACACACAACTGGCGCGGTTGATTGAGCAGGGCGCCATTGATGTCAATGATGTGGTCAGCCTCAAGCCTGCCGAATGGGATGCCATCACCGACACCCTGCTCGCCTGCGATGCGGAACCTTTTGATTACAAAGCGGTATATGATGCATTGGATGGCGCCTACGATTACGGCACCCTGCGCTGCGCGCACGCCAGCCTGTTGCGGGAGATGACCGCCACATGAGATTAGACATGAACAAAACCCTACTGATACTCCTGGCAGTGCTGACGCTTTGCGCCTGCAGCCACACATCCACGTTGGCGCCTTTTGATGCGGTGGTGGGTGCTCACGCGCATGGGGATAACCATTTTAGCAGCATCCAGGCTGCGCTCGACGCCGCCCCCGCCGAGTCACAAGCCCCCTACCGCATTCTGCTGCGCGCCGGCGACTATTATGAAAAGCTCACCATCGACAAGCCGCATATCCATCTGGTGGGCGAAGGGCGGCAGAAAACGCGCATTTTCTACGACGCCTATGCCGGACAGGAATTTGCCCCCGGCCAGGCATGGGGCACGCGGGGCTCGGGGACTGTTATCGTCACCGCGCCGGATGTGCAGCTGCACCATTTAACCGTGGAAAACAGCTTTGACTTTATTGCCAATGACCGGCTGCCGAAAGACCATCCTGAAAAACAGCGCGGTTCTCAAGCCGTGGCCCTGTATTTAACCGGCAACAGCGATCGCTTTCTCGCTCGCGATGTGCAACTTCTGGGACATCAGGATACCCTGTTCACCAATGCGGGCCGCGCCTGGTTTGATCGGTCCATTATCGCCGGCAATGTGGATTTTATCTTCGGCGCCGGCAACGCCCTGTTTACCCGCTCGGATATTTTGACCCGCGCACGTGGCGCCAGTCACAGTGTGCACGGTTATATCACCGCCCCCTCCACGAATATCAACCAGCATTACGGCCTGACCTTTATCGACTGTCGGCTGCTGCGAGAAGAAGGTGTACCAGACAACTCCACCGCCCTGGGGCGACCCTGGCACCCCACCACCACCTTTGCCGATGGCCGCTACGCCGACCCCGACGCCGTGGGCAAGGCCGTGTTTATTAACAACTTTATGGACAGCCACATTCTGCCGCGCGGTTGGGAGAGTATGGGTGGCACTGCCAAAACCGGCGGGCGCAAACAGTTTATGCCCGATACCGACGCGCGCTTTGACGAATACCAGAGCCACGGCCCCGGCGCCATCGATCACTCCTTGCGGACGCAACTGACGGCAGAGCAGGCCGGGCAGTATACGCCCGAGCAAATCCTCGGCGACTGGCAACCCGAGATGACCCAACCCTAGAGGCAAACCACCATGTTCACATTGTCCCGGCAGTGCCTATTCCATTGCGCCCAAACACGCCTTTTCTGGCTCGGCATTGCCGGCCTGTGTTTTGCCCTGTTTGCCGGCGCCCTGTTTTACCAGCATGTATTGAACCATCTGCCCTGTGAAATCTGCATCTATGTGCGCGTATGGGTCCTGGGCCTGATGCTGGTGGCGCTGGCGGGCCTGGCCGCAAGACACTCGCGTCTCGGCCGGGTGATATTTTGTCTCGCGGGCCTGGCGCTCACCCTGGGCCTGGCCAATGAAACCTGGAACCTGGTGGTGGTGGAATACAATCTGGGCGGCGGCAGCGGCTGCGCCTTTAAGGCCAATTTCCCCGCCTGGGCGCCACTGGATACCTGGGCGCCGTTCGCCTTCGAAGTCCAGGACTTCTGCCGCGCCACCCCCATCCTGTTTGCCGGCATCACCATGACCCACGCGCTGATACTCACTAGCGCGGCTCTGCTGGGAGCGTTTTTGTTGGGGTTGGCAGGCGCCGTTTCCAGGCGCTGAGAACTCCCCCGGTCTGTCACGGAATTGCGGGCAAAACGACTGTGTTGGATGGCATGACACTTATCCAACCTACCAATACAAAATGCATTTTCAGCACCTGCTCAGAACGTTATTGTAAGGTGCAGAAAAATTACTATGAGATAAATAGGCCGTGAAATTTTATTCCTGGGCATTTTTGTTCCTCCTGGCAAGCTTTTCGGCCCTTTCTCTTGCAGAGACCAAACCAATAGCACCCCCTTTTCAAATTCCCAACTCTGCGGTCCATACCATCGAATCGAAAATCCTCGGCAGGACCTACGATATTTTTGTCAAAACCCCAGCCGATTATGATTCCAAAGCGGCTGCCACAAAACACTACCCCGTAATTTATCTTAACGACGGCCCCTATACCTTTCAGGTTGCCGCCGGCGCAACGCATCTGCCCATGAACGTGGGCAAACTTGAACAGGCATTACTGGTGGGCATTTCTTTTGCTCACGGAGAAAATGGCATGGACAGCCGGGTACGCGACCTGACACCCACCGAAGATAAGGAGTGGAGCCGGTATAAGACAGGGGGCGGTCCGGCGTATCTGGCGTTTATGGAAAAAGAGGTTTTCCCTTTTGTGGAGCAACACTATCGCACGGACCCCGCACGACGGACCCTGGCTGGCCAGTCTCTCGGCGGCTCTTTTGGTGCCTGGGTGCTGCTGACACGCCCCGAGTTGTTTGAAAGTTATATTCTGACCAGTCCATCTTTGTGGTTTCACGATCACAATATTCTCGACTTTGAGCAGCGCTACGCCGAACAGCACAAGGATCTCAAGGCCAGGGTCTACTTTGCGGTGGGCGAGTACGAGAGTCTTGAACATCGCAATACCCGCAACGATATGGTGGGCGACCAGGAGGCGTTTGCGGCCAGACTCAAATCCCGTCAGTATCCGGGACTGATTATCAAGCACGAGGTCATTAGCGAGGCTCTCCACGAAACTACCTTCCCCATTGGCTTTACCCGGGGCATGCGCTGGCTGTTTGACAAAGAAACGTGAACTTTCGTTAAACCGCTAGTACAGTGTCTTTCGCGTCCATATAGTTGAGGCTCGTTTTCCTCAATAACAGAGAATAAAACCATGGACAGACGCACTTTTATTCAGGCAATGGGCGCGCTGAGCGCCGCCGCCTTGTTACCCACTGGCGCCAGCGCCACTCAATCCCGCTATAAACTGGGGCTCCAGCTCTACTCCGTCAACCAGGATATGAAAGACAACCCCGCTGGCACCCTGGCGGCGCTGGTGGCCATGGGCTACCGGGATTTTGAAACCGCGGGGTTTGACGATAAGGCGGGCACTTTCTATGGGCTTAAACCGGCAAGGTTCAAAGGGCTTTTAGACGAACTTCAAGTAACCAGCACCAGTGGACACTTTTGGCTATTCCCCTACCTGGATAAACCCGACAGTGAACTGGAAAGAGCGGTAGACCAATGCATCCCGGGTGCCAGCGCCCTGGGGTCAAAATATATCACCTGGCCATGGCTGGCCCCGGAACAGCGCACTGTGGAGCATTACAAATTGCTGGCGGATAAACTCAACCGCATAGGTGAGCAAGTCAAGGCCGCCGGACTGGGGTTTGCCTACCACAATCACGGCTTTGAATTTGAAGACCACAAGGGCGAAAACGGCTTTGACATTATACTGAATCGCACAGATCCCGATCTGGTCAAACTACAGCTGGATATGTATTGGGTGGTCCATTCAACCTCTAAGTCCCCCCGCCAACTGGTGGCGGAGCAGCCGGGACGCTACGTGATGTGGCACATTAAGGATATGGACAAAAACACCCGCGATTACACCGAGCTGGGCAATGGGTCGATAGATTACACCAGCATACTGCCCGATCCCGACGCGTCCGGCCTTGAATATTTCTACCTGGAACAAGGTGGTAACTATACTCACACGCCACTCAAAAGCGCGGCTACCAGCGCCAACTTCTTTACCCAACATCTACAGCACTTATTGTAAGAAGAAGGTGATAAACGCTCTTGTTCTTTCCGCACCGCTAGCAATTACAAGGACGCATAGAGGCTGACCAATTTTTTGCCCCCCAAGTTAAATAAGCTTCGGGGGTGGCCCTTTTTACTCCACTCGAATGCCACTCCCCTGAAAACTTGCATCCAAAAACCTACCCGCTGACGTCTTATGGGAAGAATGACAATATTCCCAAGGAGACATCCATGAAAGCATTGGTCAAGCAGCACCCGTTAATGGCATTCACACTACTCGCCTACGCATTCTCATGGGCCTGCTGGCTGCCCATTCTCAACAACATTCAGACAGAGCTGTTTGCCTCAGGGGTCAACACGGTGGGGCTGTTGTTGTTGGGAGGCTATGGCCCCAGTATTGCGGCAGTGATTATGAGTGCAGTCACCGGCGGAAAAACCGAAGTAAAAGCCTTGTTCAAACGCATGATTATGGGTCGAACCGGTGTTAAATGGTGGGCCGTGGTAATGCTGACGGGGCCGGCCATATTCGCCACCGCCACTATCGGCTATCTACTCGCGGGTGGAGAATTAGGGCCTCTCAATAAAGGCTTGATCCCCTGGATACCCGTTGTATTTATCGCCTCACTGCCCTTCGGCCCTCTGGGCGAGGAACTGGGCTGGCGGGGTTTTGCGCTGCGCCAATTGGACAGCAAAAGACAGTTTATTCAGAGCAGTCTCATCATTGGGGTGATATGGACCTTTTGGCATGCACCGCTGTTCTGGGCGGCCTCGGGCACAGCCGTCAGTGGCTTGCCGGTTACTCTGACGTCAGTAGGGCTGTTTCTCGCGGGTGTTACCGGTACCAGCTTTATCTACACCTGGGTGCATAATCATACGAACGGCAGTGTGTTGATGGCGATTCTGTTGCATCTGGGGTGGAACGCGGCAGGCAGCATTAACGGCATGTTTTTTCCCGAGATGTCTCAAGCCGCTCGCGAGACCGGCTATACGATCACTGTCGCCGTTACCTGGACACTGGTATTTTTTATCGTGCTGGCTCACAAAGCCTATACCCGCAAATCAGCCGTACTTACTCACTCTCTGGCGAGTTAAACAACTTTCTATTTATTCCATGCAACCCGGCGGCTATTGCGCCGGGCTTTTCAACCTTATTATTACCCATAAAAAATGGGAGGCAAGGCCTCCCATTTTTATAACCAACGCCTGGTCAAGACTACTCAAGCGCGGTGGTAATCACCGTATCAATCACATGAATTACACCATTGGTGGTGTAGATGTCATACATGGTCACGGTCGAGCCATTGATCTGCAGCATACCGTCGACAATTTCAATACTGACATTGTCGCCACCGGCAGTTTCCACCATGCTGCCGTTAAGGGTAAAGGCCGTGGTAGAGTTCACGGCAGCACCGGAAACCACGTGCTGCAACAGCACTTCCGTCAGTGTGGGCACATCGGCGATCAAATCGTTGAGTACCGCTTCATCGATTTTATCGAAGGCCGCATCGGTAGGGGCAAACACGGTAAACGTCTCACCTTCATCTGCCAGTGTGGCGTCCAGCCCGGCGGCCTGCAGGGCGGAAACCAGAGTGGTGAAGTTGCCGGCGGCAATGGCGGTTTCCACGATATTATCCGTGGGCGTACCCATCTCCGCGGGCGGCATCATCACTTTATCCACCACATGAATCACGCCATTGCTGGCCATCACATTGGCTGAGGTGACTTGCGAGAGGTTGATATACAACTGCTCCCCACTCAGAGACAGGCCGGCGTTAACACCATTGGCCATCTCCACCAGTGAATCCTCACCCGCCGCTACACTGACGGCGGCATCGGCCAGTATCTCGCTACCACTAATAACGTGGTAGAGCAGAATATCGCTCAGGGTATCGGTATCCGCCAGCAGGTTGTTGATGGTGTCCTCACCCAGTTCGGCAAAGGCTGCATCTGTGGGGGCAAACACGGTAAAGCTACCCTCCATATCCGCCAACACCGTATCCAGACCTGTGGCTTCCAAAGCCGCTACCAGGGTAGTAAAGCTTCCCGCTTCCACAGCGACATCAACGATGGATTGAGGCGGAGACGGCAATTCCAAATCGCCCACAATGACTGTATCGATCACATGGATAACACCATTGGTGGTATAGATATCCGTCATTACCACTTCGGCACCGCCGATGCGCAGCTTGCCATCCATAATGCTCACCGGAATTTGCGCACCACTTGCCGTGGTGACCGAGGTACCGTTGGCGGCATAGGCATTGATGGAGTTCACTTCAGCACCGCTGATAACATGTTGCAAGAGTACCGCGGAGAGAGCTTCGGTATCGGCCAGCAACAGGTTGAGCACTTCCTCACCCACCATCTCGAAAGCCGCATCGGTGGGCGCAAACACGGTAAAGGTTTCACTCTCATCGGCCAAGACAGTGTCCAAATCCGCCGCCTGCAGTGCCGCCACCAGGGTGGTGAAGTTACCGTTGGCCACGGCGGTTTCCACAATGTTCATGGAGGGTTCACCGCGGTCCACCGGTGGCATCAGCACGGCGTCGATCACATGAATCACGCCGTTATCCGCCTGGATATCCGTCATGGTCACGGTAGACAGGTTCACCAACAGTGAGTCACCAGACAGGGAAAGACCCGTGCTTTTACCGTTGGCCATTTCCACGGTGGTACCGGCTCTGGCCACCGCCCCGGAGGCATCAACTTCGGCATCGGCAATGACATGATAGAGGAGAATATCACTCAGGGTGTCGGTATCGGCCAAGAGACTATTGATGGTTTCTTCGCCCAGCAGGGCAAAGGCATCATCGGTAGGAGCAAAAACCGTAAAGGTAGCATTTTCATCGTCCAGCGTGGCGTCCAGTCCGGTGGCTTCAAGAGCGGCGACCAGAGTGGTAAAGTTACCATTGTCTACAGCGACATCGACGATGGTGTTGGGCTCCGCCGGTGGCGGGGGTGGCGGCGGTGGATCGTCACTGTCAGAACCACAGGCTGCCAGACCCAGGGATAACGCGAGAACCGGTAAGAATTTCAGAGAAAGTTTCATAACCACAGCTCCTGATTGTGTTAGATGTTCGGGGTGACACTCGCCCTGAAAGTACGCCTCGTCGATGTTCGGGGATCAACAGAAGGGCCATGGAACGAATTTTTGCGGTCTAATCATCGATTTTATTGATCGATATTATCTCGCCTCCCGTATTCCCCAATTGCCTATCCTTTAACTTCGTATCGCCATTCGTGCTAAGCTCCAGTGATCCACTTGGTAGTGCCTTCCGTATATAGGACACAACGTCTTTAACCTGGAAGCACCCCATGGCAACGGCAAAGCATTCTTCAAAGGTAAGGTTAATGAGCCTAGACAGCTCAGTAGACAAGAACGCCCAGCACTGGGCGCAGTGTGTAAAGCGTATTGCCGACGGGGACAGGTTAGCCTTCAGGGAGCTCTACGAGCACTTTGGGCCACGTATTAAAGCTTATGCCCTCAACCAAGGCATAAGCCAGCAGGCCGATGAACTGGTGCAGGAAGTGATGACCAGTGTATGGCGTAGCGCCGCCCGCTATACCGACACTCTGGCTTCGGTATCCACCTGGATATTTACCATCACCCGCAACCAGCGCATTGACCTGCTGCGCAAGGCCGGGCGCAGCCAGGCTGAGATCGCGGTGGAGACCGAGGATCTGTGGCAGATTCCCGGCGAGGACGATGTAGTCCACTCCATTCAAACCATTGCGGCAGCGCGCTCTATGCGCGAATCCATTCAGCAGTTACCCGAGGAGCAGATGATCGCGGTACGCAAGGTCTATTACGAGGGAAAAACTCACCAGGAGGTGGCCGAAGAGCTGCAGATTCCCCTGGGCACGCTAAAGGGGAGACTGCGGTTGTCCCTGCAAAAACTGCGTGTCATGTTAGAGGCCCATGAAGTATGAGCATGCACCACCCCGATGACATCATGTTGTTGGACTATGCCGCCGGCAACCTGGCCATGGCACCGTCACTGGCGGTGGCCACCCACTTGTTCCTGTGCCAACGCTGTCGTCAGCAGGTAAACCGCCTCAACCAATTGGGCGGCGCCATGCTGGAGCACACTGCCGCCAATACTCAGGTGGCGGGCTTTGATGAACTCATGGCGCACATTGAGCAAACCCCGAGCGAGGTAAGCCAGCCGGCGCCGCGCGCCCGACAGAACCCCTTGTTGCGGTATTTACCGGATTCCCTGGAAAAGCTCGGCTGGCAAAAGCAGACCCGCGAAATCGCCAAGTATGACCTGACCAAACAGCTTCGTGTGAAGGGTTTTCAGGTGGTACTGCAGAAAATCAGGGCCGGTGCTCGCGTGCCAACCCACACTCACCGTGGCGAAGAGATAACCGTGATTCTCAGCGGGGGCTTTTCGGATGAACTGGGTGTCTACCATGCCGGCGACTTTATCGCCCGCGACGGCAGCCACCAGCATTCTCCCACGGCCCTGCAAAATGAGGACTGTATCTGCCTGACCGTGCTGGATGCCCCCATCCGCTTTGTGGGGCCCCTGTACCGGCTACTCAATCCATTTTTGAAATAACTCCTTCCATTTGCCGGCGCTCCGCTTCCAGTTGCGACAGCGCCTGTACCGGCGTCAAACGCTGGGGCGGCGTCAGCAGGCTCACCACAAATCCGGCCCCCAGCGCCGCCAGTACCGCGGGAATAATAGGATTGCCCCAAGTGGCGACATACCATTGCAGTACCACCGCGGAGGCAATAGCCCCGGCCGTCAGGGAAGCCACGGCGCCCTGCCAGTTGTAACGCGGCCAGAAGCGGCCCAATAAACCGCATACGAACAACCCCGCCATCAGGGTGGCGATCATACCGGTGATATAGCCAATCAGATCATCCGACAGTGAGGCCATCAGCCAGGCGCTGTCAATTACCAATACCAGGCCCAGGCGCGCGTCGCGCACCACCCTGTCGCGAGGTGGCATGCGGCCGGTGACAAGGCTATAGATATCGCGCATCAGCACCGCCACACCCGCCATAGCGTCGGAACTGGCGCTGGACATGGTGGCCGAGAGCCCGGCGATCAGTACCACCATCCCCACCCACAGCGGCAACACCTCTACCGCCAGAAAGGGAAACGCGAAGTTGCGATTATCCAGCGCGGGATTGAGAGCATAGGCCGCCATGCCGATAATGGCCGGGACCAGGGAAAAAAACAGGTAGAGACTGCCCGAGGCCACAAAGGAGCGACGCACCGAACTCACACTGCGCGCCGAGTAAATACGCTGACGAAAAGAGGGCGTGGCGAGCACCCCCACGGCGATGACCAGCACCAGCGACACCGCTGGCAGCAGCCCCATGCCCTGGCGCGACAAGAGGTCAACATTGGGCTCCGGCTGCGCGGCCAGCAGTGCTTGCCAGCCACCCACGGCGTCCACCGCCAGCGCCGCCATCAGCAAAAAACCGGCAAACAGAATCAACGCCTGCAGGGTATCCGCCCAGACCACGGCGCGGTAACCCCCAACAATCACATAGACGGCAAAACCCAGTGCGACTATGGCCCGGGCCCAGTGCAAATCCAGGCCGGCAATCCACGCCAGATACAAGCCGCCGCCGAGAATGTGGGCGCCCAACCAACCGATACAGGCGAGGAGTATCAACACCGCCACCAGATTTTTCACCAGCCGACTGGCCCCCACATACCAGCTCAGTTCCTCGCTCATGGTCATAAACCGCTGCGCCCGCGCCGGCGCGAACCACAGGGCCAAGAGTAAAATACCCAGGGCACCCCCCAGGCCGTAGAGCGCACCGGCCCAACCATTGGCGTAACCGAAACCCACCGCCCCCATGGAGGAGCCGGTACCCACCATGGTGGCCACGGTGGTGCCGATGGTGAGGAAGACCGGCAGGCTGCGCCCGGCCAGCAGAAAATCATCCCCACCCCGATGACGACGGGTTATCCACACACTGAGTAGAATCAGCGAGACAATATAGGCGGCAAAGCCGCCGAGGAACAAACCCGTGTTCATGGCGTGTCCGGCTTATAACACACCAAACCCACTTCCACCTTGCAGTCCACCACCAGGTCGCACACGGAACAGATACGCGCCGGCGGATGATCGCCGAAGTTCTGTTTAAACACTTTGTTAAAAGACTGAAAGTAGCGGGCGTCGGTGAGAATCACCGTCACGTGCACCACATGCTCGGGACCGTAGCCGGCCTCACGCATGATGGCAAAACAGTTGTCGATGGCCAGTTGTGACTGCTCGACAATTCCCCCTTCCACCACCTCGCCATCGCGCATGGGGGTTTGCCCGGAGACATACAACCAACCCGCTGCACCGACGGCCCTGGCAAAAGGCAGCGCCTGCCCGCCCGTGCCCACACCACCTTCCGTACCATAACGTTGAATACTCACTTACACTCCTGCGCTTCTAAGTAAAAAATTCGAGCTCAAGGAACCCGGTTTTGTCAGAGCCCTCTCGAAGAGAGGCGTGGTGTTCTTTCCCAGATCGCCGAGGTGTAGGCTGAGTAAGTGCAACACCACCCAACCCCCCAACCCTTGGATGGCGCGGAGCTTTCCCAGCCTGCAAACTGCCCGCCTCCGGCTCCGTGTCAATCCCAAAGTAGTACGACCCGCCCTGGCAAAGCCCATCTTCATTACCACGCCCAAAGGACGTGGCTTAACGTTCAGTCAGTCGTTCAGGGGTTGTCGCTGTGCCGCCGCAGCATGCGACCGCGTCGCGCCAGCCCTTCCACACCTGGCCGGTAGCTGAGTGCGCCGTTAACCCAGACGCTGCAAATTCCCCGCGCCGCCTGCTGGGGTTGCTCGAAGGTGGCCGTGGACTCCAGGCGCTCGAAGTCGAAGAGTACCAGATCAGCAAAGGCGCCCTCGCGAATAACACCGCGATCGCGCAGACCAAACTCAGTCGCCGATAAACCCGTCATTTTGTGAATGGCCTGGGGCAGATCAAACAGCCGGCGCTCGCGGCAGTAGTGTGCCAGCACACGCGGAAAGGCCCCCCACAGGCGCGGGTGCGGGTGAGGATCGCGCGGCAGACCATCGGAGCCAATCATGGTGAGCGGATGGCGCAGGATGTTTTCCACATCCTCCACCGCCATACAGTGGTAGACGGCACCCGCCGGTTGCAGTCGCGCCGCCACTTGTGCCGGAGACAGTTGCCATTCGCGGGCAATATCCGCCAGTGGCCGCCCCCCCTGCTCGGGAAAGGGTCGCGACCAGGTAATAAAGATATCGTTGTCGTCAGTCACCTGTGCCAGGTCCAGGGTGCTGGAGCTGGCGGTATAGGGGTAACAGTCGCAGGCCACTTTCTGCCGCCGGGTGGCGCTTGTCAGGTGTTGCAATACTTCGTCACTGCGTCCCCAATTGCCCTTGCCTGCACACTTAAGGTGCGATATCACCAGTGGTACCCGCCCCGCTCTCGCGGTGTCGAAAGCTTCATTCATGGCGTCGATAATGGCGTCGAATTCGGTGCGCAGGTGGGTGGTATAGAGACCGCCGAAAGCCGCCAGTTCACGCACCAGTGCCACTACCTCGGTAAAGTCGGACTGCCGGGCATTATGGTAGGCGAGCCCCGAACTCATGCCCAGCGCCCCCTGTTGCAGGGCGGCTCGCAACTGTCCACACATGGCTTCCCGCTGCGACGCATTGGCGGGACACTGCCAATCGTCCAGGTGCTGAATACGCAGCGATGTGTGGCCCACCAACGCCCCCACATTGACCCCCGGCTGCGCCGCGTCCACCGCCCGGGCATAGTCGGCAAAGTTAGGGTATTGAAAATCGGCGCGCTCACCCAGCAGGTTGAGTGGATCGGGCGGCTCGCGGTCAAGTTGCAGGGGGCTGGCGCTGATACCGCAATTGCCCACAATCACGCTGGTCACACCCTGACTGAGTTTGGCCCGCATGCCGGGACGCTGAATGACTTCCAGATCGTCGTGGGTGTGTACGTCGATAAACCCCGGAGCCAGCACCAGTCCCTCGGCGTCGATCACCTCCGTCGCCATCGCCTCGATATGCCCGGCAATGTGCACCACCCGTTCATTGGCAATGGCCACATCGGCGCGGAAGGCTGGTGCTCCGGTGCCGTCCACCAGTTGCGCACCGCGAATCAGGGTATCAACCATATAACAGCGCCTGTTGCCTGAGGCCGGATCAGTCTCCCAGTGGCAGGCGGTCGTGACCGCGCTTGTGGGCGTCCAGCGTGTGTTTTATACGGCGCAGGGCCTCACGGCTCTTACGCTTGTGTTTGGCGGCCAGCTCCGTGGCCAGCACATCGATCGCCGCCAGCATCACATAGCGGGAGGCGCTGGGCTTGAAAATATAGTCCGTCTCCAGGGGCTGCATGGGCACCAGGTAGTCCACCGCCTTGGCCAGCGGCGAATCCGCCACGGTAATGGCCAGGGTGGTGGCGCCGTATTCGCGGGCAATACCCGCCGCGTCCTGCACGTCCGGGCTGTAGCCCCCCAGCGATAAACACAGCACCACGTCACTGCTGTCGATGGCCGAGGCCGCCATGCGCATCAGCATGGGGTCGGAATAGGCAGTGGCGGCAAAACCCAGCCGAAAAAATCGGTGCTGACACTCCTGGGCCATCACCGTCGAGCCACCTCCCACGCCGAATATCAGAATCTGCCGCGCCCGGGACAAGTGTTCCACCACCGGCTTGACCACCGCCTCGGTGACCAGTTGGGCGTTGTGATCCAGGGTGGATTTGATAGTCTCGTAGACGCCATAGAGCCCACCTGGCTCCGGTCGCACTTCGGTAAAAAACCGCTGGCCCACGGCCTCGGCCTGGGCCAGGCGCATTTTCAGATCCCGCACGTTGCGACACTCGATGGCCTTGGCGAAACGGGTAATCGTCGCTTCGCTCACCCCCGCGCGCTCAGCCAATTCGGTTATGCTGGCCTGAGCGGCAAAATGCATGTCATCCAGCACCACGCGGGCGATTTTTTGCTCGGCGTCGCGCAAATGGCTATAAAGTGCGTTAATTCGCGAAATAATATCCGGCTCGTGACTCACAGGGTGATGTCCTATTTGGTGTATCCAGTATCACCCCCGGCGGTATTGGCCTGGAGCCCCCGCTCGATCATACGAAACTGGGGCCAGTATAGATACCGTGTTTGTTATTTTCAATAATTTTAGTTTAAAATTGGTATTTTCTAACAGAAAGGCGGCGAGCGCCAGTATGAGCCATTAAACCTTACACCAGCTCTACCTTCCCGCCGCCAAAGGGGTAAAGATGACGACACCGGCTCCCAATCTTCTGAACGAGAGTCTGCCGCTGCCAGCGGCGGTGGTCTACCAGTCACGGCTCGACAATAACCTGCACTGGATGCAGCGCTTTGCTGAACACAATGGCGTGGCCCTCTGCCCTCACGGCAAGACCACCATGACCCCCGACTTCTTTCAGCGACAATTGGACGCCGGCGCCTGGGGGTTGACCCTGGCTACCCCTCCCCAGGTACGGGCGGCCGCGGAAGCCGGCGTGGGGCGCATTTTGATGGCCAACCAACTGGTAGGCGCCGCCAATATGGCCATGATCAGCGAGTTGCTGGAAGACGGCCTCGGTTACTATTGCCTGGTGGATTCCGCCGACAATGTGCGGGCGCTCAACCGGTTCTTCCAGGCGCGAAAGCAGACCCTCAGGGTATTGCTGGAGATCGGCGTGGCGGGCGGGCGCTGCGGCTGTCGCACAACCGAACAGATAGCGGCGGTGCTGGAAGCCCTGGCCGAGGCGCCGGCGCTGCAGTTGGCCGGTGTGGAGACTTACGAAGGCGTTATTCACGGCGACAATGCCGAGCACAAGGTGCGCCAGCACCTGGCCGACGTGCGCGATATCTGCCTCACCCTGCAACGCCAGGGGCACTTTCAGACTGAAACGGTCATCCTCTCCGGCGCCGGTTCCGCCTGGTACGACCTGGTGATGGAGGTTTTTGCCCCCGTGCGCGAGGCGGACGCAGACCAGCCAATCCTACCGGTATTGCGCCCGGGCTGCTATCTGATTCACGATCAAGGTATTTACTGGGAGGCACAGTCCCGGATCATGGCGCGCCTGCCGCGTGCCTGCCAGCCGGGGGGTGACCTGCAATCCAGCCTGGAGGTCTGGGCCTATGTGCAGTCGCGGCCCGAACCCGGTGTGGCCATTCTCACGTTGGGCAAGCGCGAGGTGGCCTTCGACGCCGGCCTGCCCCAGCCGGTGCTGCATTACCGCCCGGGAGAGCAGGCCCCGCGGGCCGTGAACGCGAGTTGGACGCTGGACCATATCATGGACCATCACAGCCGGCTGCGCTTCCCCGAAGGCGCGGATGTGCGCGTGGGAGATATCCTCGCCCTGACCACCTCACACCCCTGTCTGACCTTTGACAAGTGGCGCCATCTTCTGGTTATCGACGATCAATACAACCTGCTGCGGCGGGTGGCCACCGACTTTTAACCTTTTTAACCCCCAGGCCCAGAGCGAGACCCCCTATGATCACTCCCCACAAAATAGCGTGTCTGCTCTGTGCCGGGCTGCTATCACTTAGTGCCGCTGCCACGCCGGAACCTAAACCGATTGAGTTGCCGCTGATGCCCTATCCGGCCGACGTGGAATACCACCCGGGTGAGCTGCAGCTGCAGAACGAGTGGGCGCTGGTGCTGTCAGGCGCCACCGAGTCACTGCCGCCGGGCACGCTGTCCCGCTTCGATCAACAGCTGAAGCAGCAGACGGGTCAAACACTGCGACTCGACGATCCTCCCGACGCGACAGCTTTCCACATTCATATCGATAAGCCTCTGCCGCAACTGCGTACCTCCTCGCAGCTGGACCCACAACTGGAAAGCTACCGGTTACAGGTGACAAGTGACGGCATCCACCTGCGCGCCGCCACCCATCTGGGTGTGCAGCACGGACTGCAAACCCTGCTGCAACTGCTGGCCGACGGTGACAGCCGCCTGCCCTCGCTGCGTATCGATGATCAGCCGCGTTTTGGCTGGCGCGGATTGATGCTGGATTCGGTGCGACACTTTTTTTCCGTGGAAACGATTAAACGCCAGCTCGACGGTATGACCGCGGCCAAACTCAATATCTTTCACTGGCATCTGACCGACGACCAGGGCTGGCGGCTGGAATCACGGTCATACCCCAAACTCCATGAACTGGCCTCCAACGGCCAGTACTACACCCGCGAGCAAGTGAGGGAAGTGGTCGCCTACGCGGCCGAGCGCGGCATCCAGGTACTGCCGGAAATTGATATGCCCGGACACAGCAGCGCCATCGCCGTGGCTTATCCACAGTTGATGTCGGCGCCCGGCCCCTATCAACCCGAAGATCGCTGGGGGGTGCACAAGCCGCTGCTCAACCCCGCCGACGAGGCTGTCTATGTTTTTGCCGAGGCCATCTTCCGCGAAGTGACTGAACTCTTTCCCTTCGACTATGTGCATATCGGCGGCGACGAAGTGGATCCCGAACACTGGCTGAACAACCCGGATATTCGCGCCTTCATGGCGCGGGAAAAACTGGACGATCCCGAGGCGCTGCATGCCTATTTTAACCAGCGGTTGTCCGCCATACTGTCCCGTCTGGACCGCAAAATGATTGGCTGGGACGAAGTGCTGCACCCGGCGCTGACACCCACCACCGCAGTGCAATCCTGGCGGGGCCCCGACGCTCTGGGCCAGGCGGCGCAGCGCGGCCACCCGGCAATCCTGTCCACCGGGTTTTATCTGGATCAGCCGCAGCCGGCGGCTTACCACTACCGCACCCGGTTTTTTCCGGAAAACGGCACCACACAACCCGCCGGCGCCAACGAACAACAATCCACCTGGTCCTTTACCCTGCCGCGCAAGCGCGGGGCACCGGTGACAGGGCACTTTACCCTCATCGAAGGCGCGGCCAACCGTCCCCGTGGATTTATCGACTTCGCTGGCAAGTCCCGCCAGCCCGTGCACTCATTGCGCCTGGACGGCGATCGCATTCGCTTCGCGCTGGACACCTGGATGGGGCCGGTGCGCGCCCGCTTGCGGCGCACGGATACCGCGCTCAACGGCGAGATGATCGTGGGCAACGCGGCTTACCCCCTGTCGGGGGAAGCGGTAGCACAGCCGCCCACCGCACTCGCCAGCCCGGTGCTTACCGACGCGCAACAGGCGAATATTCTGGGTGGGGAAATTGCCCTCTGGTCTGAATTGATAGACGAACGCAGTATCGACCTGCGCCTTTGGCCGCGCGCTTTTGCCGTGGCCGAACGCTTGTGGTCCCCCGCCCAGCGGCAGGACGAGGTTTCGCTTTATCAGCGCTTGCCCCGCATATCGGTTTGGGCAGACCAATCAGTGGGACTGCGACATAGAGAACAGTCCCGCCTGGCGCTGCGGCGGCTGGTGGGCGAGGAGCTTTTGATTCACGCCCAGACACTGGTGGAGGCTCTGGAGCCCGCCCAGTACTACCACCGTCACCATGAAAAATCCGTGCACGAGACATACTCCCGCCGCGACCCCCTGGACCGCCTGGCAGACAGTCTGTCTGCTGAGAGCCTGGCCACCCGCACTTTGACACAACAGATCGAACAGCTACTGGCCAATCCCCGGGACGAAGCACTGGCAAGCGCCATCGAGACAAGACTGAAGAACTGGCGCAATAGCGCTCGCACCCTCCAGGCAAAGCTGAAACCTGAGGGACAAACGGCGGAACTCCACCGCCAGGCGCAGCGTGTGCAAATCCTGACAGACTGGGGTTTACAGCTGCTGCCCCTGTGGCGCCAGCACCGCTCACTCGACGTCGCCAGCCGGGCAACGGCCAGGGAGCGCTTGCGCGAGACTCAGATGATTGTCGATGAAATTGTGGTGGCCGCCGCCTACCCGATAGAAGAACTGCTGGAGGCCATCCCCGAACCCCCGACCACTATCGACTGGATGCCGGACGGCAGTTTTACCAGCGGTATCGAGGGACCGGTCGTGGGTCCAGACGGCGCCCTCTATGCGGTGAACTTTGCCCGGCAGGGCAGTCTCGGCAAAGTGACCGGCCAGGGCCGTGGCGAACTGTGGATTAACCTGCCCGAGGGCAGCATCGCCAACAGCCTGCGCTTTGACAGTAACGGCCTGCTCTGGGCAGCGGACTATACCGAACACAACCTGCTGCAGATCGACCCGCGCAGCGGCAGGATTCTGGCCAGACATCATCAACCGCGCATGCACCAACCCAACGACATCGCCATCACTCGCTGGGGCGCCATCTTCGCCTCGGATCCGGATTGGGCCAACAACCGGGGGCAGCTGTGGCGGATGGACCCGGATGGCACTTTTACGCTGCTGGAAACCGATATGGGCACCACCAACGGTATTGAACTCAGCCCGGATGAACAGCGGTTGTATGTGAATGAAAGTGTGCAGCGACGGGTGTGGGTATATCGCGTCTCCGCCACGGGCGAGCTGAGCGACAAACGCCTGTTCTATCAGTTTGACGATTATGGCCTGGACGGTATGGCTACCGATCCCGAGGGCAAGTTGTATATCGCCCGCTATGGCGCCGGGGAAATAGCAGTCTTGTCGCCGGCGGGAAAGCTGATCAAGACCGTGCCACTCAAGGGACGCTATCCCACCAATATCGCGCTCGACTTTGGCCGGCAACCGCGCGCGTTTGTCACCCTGCAAGCGCGCGGGGCCATCGAGATGTTTGAACTGGAGTCCCCTACGGCTACAGCCACAGCCCCGGTGGCTGAATTGCTTTCGCGCGAACAATTCGACGCGCTCTTTCCCCAGCGCAACCCTTTCTATAGCTATGAAGGTCTGCTGGCGGCCAGCCGGCAATTCCCCGCCTTCGCCGGCCATGGAGACAGGGAAACACGGCTGCGGGAATTGGCCGCGGCGCTGGCCAACTTCGCCCACGAAACCGGTAACCTTGTCTATGTGGAAGAGATTCACAAAGGCGATTACTGCTCAGACAGCACCACCCTCTGTGGCATTTGCGCTGAAGGCAAGCAATATTTTGGCCGCGGGCCCATACAGCTAAGCTGGAACGGCAACTACTGCGCGGCGGGACTGGCGCTGGGTATCGACCTCTGGGCCAATCCGGAACGCGTGGCCGAAGACCCCGCCGTTGCCTGGCAGACCGCGCTCTGGTACTGGCTGACCCGGCGCGGCCCCGGCACCATGACCGCCCACCGCGCCATGCTGGATGGCCACGGTTTTGGAGAAACTATCCGCAGTATCAACGGCCGCCTGGAGTGCGGGGGTGGCAATCCCAACCAGGTGGATAGTCGGGTGCGGCAATATCAGAGGATTCTTGAGAAGCTGGGTGCATCACCCGGTGACAATCTGCGTTGCTGATATTCACCAGCGCAGGCACGGCAAATTGCCGTCGCTATTGGCATTGTCTTCACCGGTGTATCGGCAATGCGTTACCTGACAATTTGCGGGCCTTCCTCGTGACTGGAGTCAGTCAGGGTCGATTGAGGGATTTTATCAGCGCCTGCTTCAGCTGTTTTGCCACAGGGGCCGTGGAGCCACCAATAATACCCCGCTTCTCCTTGGGTAAGTGCGCCGCCGGATCGCCGTGTTTATGGAATACATAATGATCAAAGTGGGCCTGCCAAGCTTGCCGGTAGTCCGGGGGCAATGACTGCATCGCCATCATGGCATAGAACATGGCGTTGCGGGGATCACCCATGCCCTGTTCTGGGGCGCCCCACCAATAATTGACCAGGACATTCAGGTCGTCCAGTGCGCGCACATGGTGCCACCACAAGTAGGGGATATAGAGTGCATCTCCCGGCTCCAGATCGGCGGTCATGGCCTCCTGCTCTGCCTCTCTGAACCCCGGGAAAGCGTTATAGTCGGGGTTGTCGAAGTCCACCATACTGATGGTGGCTCCCGCCGGTGTCAGCTCAAAGGGGCCGGGATAGAGGTTGCTGACCTGTTCGGGCGGAAACAGCGTAAAGCGCCGCCGTCCCGCCACACAGCAGGCAATATTTTCCATTGGGTCATAATGTGCCGCCACAATCGCTTTACCGCCTATCCATATTCTTGGAGATACGGCGGGGGCCAACAGCGGCATGACGTTCACCTTTTCCAGACCGGGGAGCACATCGGGCACGATAATAGACTGAATCGCCAGCGTGGGCGGACTGTCTTCACCAGCGTGGGAAAGAATAAACTCCAAAGCCTGGGCCAGATTCACCTGGGCGGCACGGCAGTTGAGACCTGTGAGGTCCTGATTGTAAAAAATCCTGCCCCGGTTGGAGGCCGGCCCCTGCATGGCCGTCAGTGGCACACCGCGATCATAGCCCAGTAAAAAACGGCTAACTGCCTCGTTGCTCTCACGATGGGCATTAACCAACGGCCAATCAGTCACCAGCTTGCGGATAACCAGCGGTCTGGCCGCGGGTATCACTTGCTGGTGAAACTCATCAACTGTTATCGACTCTACCTCAGCAATTCGCATTTAAAAAAACCCGCCTCCAGTAAAAGTAGCCGAATATAGCACGTTAGCTATAGCGCCTAAAGGACACCTCTAAAAGCCATTGCCGGAAATAAAAAACCCGGTTGGGGAAACCGGGTTTTTCGTCGTTCATCGCGTTTTTATCCTTAACGCTAGCTATTTTCTGCCGGCTCGCGGTTGGAGCTTTCAGACTCACCATCGCCGGAGGCTTCGTCATTCGACTCTTCCGCCAGTGCTTCCTTGATGGACAGTTTAATACGACCGCGCTGATCCACGTCCAGGCACTTGACCTTGACCACTTGACCTTCTTTCAGATAGTCGTTGACGTCGTTAACGCGCTCCTCGGCGATCTGCGAAATGTGCACCAAACCATCCTTGCCCGGCAGGAAGTTGACAAAAGCACCGAAGTCGACGATTCGCACCACTGTGCCTTCGTAGATTTCGCCGATCTCGGCTTCTGCGGTAATACCGGCTACCCGGTCAACCGCAGCCTGCAGCGCCTTGTTGTCGGTGGCATAGATTTTAACCGTGCCATCATCCTCAATATCGATGGAGGCGCCGGTCTCTTCGGTAATGGCCCGAATGGTGGCTCCGCCCTTGCCGATAATATCGCGAATCTTGTCGGGATGAACTTTGAGGGTTTCGAAGCGCGGTGCATTTTCACTGACATTGGCACGCGATTCGGCAATCACCTTGTTCATTTCGCTGAGGATATGCAGGCGCGCCTGCAGTGCCTGGCCGAGAGCCGTTTCCATGATCTCTTCGGTGATACCCTCGATCTTGATATCCATCTGCAGAGCAGTGATACCGCTAGATGTACCGGCCACTTTAAAGTCCATGTCGCCCAGGTGATCTTCATCGCCGAGAATATCCGTCAATACGGCAAAGCCACTGTCTTCTTTTACCAGACCCATGGCGATACCCGCCACCGGCGCCTTAAGCGGTACACCGGCGTCCATCAACGCCAGCGAGGCACCGCACACGGAAGCCATGGAACTGGAGCCGTTGGACTCGGTAATCTCGCTCACCACACGCATGGTATAGGGGAAACTCTCCAGCGACGGCAGCACAGCGGCGATACCGCGGCGCGCCAGACGGCCGTGACCCACTTCGCGACGGCCAGTGCCACCCATACGACCGCACTCGCCCACGGAATAGGGCGGGAAATTGTAGTGCAGCATAAAGGCGTCTTTGTGCTCACCTTCGAGGGCATCGATAATTTGTGCATCGCGAGCGTTGCCCAGCGTGGCCACAACCAGCGCCTGGGTTTCACCGCGGGTGAACAGCGCCGAACCGTGAGCCTTGTTCAATACACCCACTTCCACATCGATAGCGCGCACGGTTTTGCCATCGCGACCATCAATACGCGGCTCTCCGGCCACAATACGGGAGCGCACAATCGCTTTTTCCACCTTGCCGAACAGAGCCTTCACTTCCTCGGCAGTCACGCCGGCTTCTTCATTCACCAACTCTTCTACGGCCTGGCCGCGCAGTTCCGACAAACGGTCATAGCGCTTGGTCTTGTCGGTAATACGGTAGGCGACACCGATGGAGTCGGAAAAGCCGCGCTCAATGGCATTGCGCAGTTCGGTGTTCTCGGCAGGTGCCTGCCAGTCCCAGCGAGGCTTGCCGGCATCGCGGGCCAACTCACCACAGGCCTGTATTACAGCCTGCATTTCCTGGTGCGCGAACAACACCGCACCCAGCATAATATCTTCCGGCAGCTCTTTCGCCTCGGATTCCACCATCAATACGGCGTCGGCGGTACCCGCCACCACCATATCCAGCTCGGAGCCCTTGAGAGCCTCGTAGCTGGGGTTCAGCAGATAGCCCTGTGATTCGGTATAACCAACACGTGCAGCGCCAATGGGTCCGTTAAAGGGAATACCGGAAACCGCCAATGCTGCTGAAGTACCGATCATAGCCGGAATATCCGGATCCACGGTTTTACAGGTGGACATCACCGTGCATACCACCTGCACTTCATTCATAAAGCCGTTGGGGAACAGCGGGCGAATGGGGCGGTCGATCAGGCGGGAAGTCAGGGTTTCCTTCTCGGAGGGGCGTCCCTCACGCTTGAAGAAACCACCGGGGATTTTGCCGGCGGCATAGGCGCGCTCCTGGTAGTGCACCGACAGCGGGAAAAAGGGCTGGCCGGCAACGGCCTCTTTGGCGCCCACCACGGTACACAGTACCGAGGTCTCGCCCATGGTCACCATCACCGCGCCCGTCGCCTGGCGTGCAATACGCCCGGTCTCCAGGGTTACAGTCTGGTCACCGTACTGAAATTTTTTGATAATCGGATTCACTCTTCTATCCTTTTTTGCGTTGTTTTCTCTACGCAGCTTGTCTGTCAAATCTTCGGTTACAACAAAAAAGTGCCCGCAGCAGCGGGCACTCGGCAATTAGCGGCGCAGACCCAGTTTTTGAATCAATGCAGCATAGCGATTGGTATCTTTACCCTTGAGGTAGTCCAGAAGCTTGCGACGCTGGTTAACCATGCGGATCAATCCGCGACGGGAGTGGTGATCTTGCTTGTGCCCGGCAAAGTGGTTTTGCAGCTTGTTGATGTTGTGGGTCAACAGCGCCACTTGCACCTCGGGGGATCCGGTGTCACCTTCAGCTTGTTGATACTCTTTTACAATGTCAGATTTCTCAGCAGCACTCAGTGCCATAGTCTTTTCCTCTCGTAATATGCATAAATTTCAGCCATACCCGTGCATATTTACAGGCAGGCTACCGGAGAAAGCCTCCGGGATTAGTGCTCCCTGGGGAGCTTTTGCCGACAAGCAGGCTTGCCGGCAAAATTCGTCCCGCTATTGCGGGTTGGCGATGAGGCGTTTGGGGGCCACACAGCCCTCTTCCAACGCCCCCAAGCCTAAAAATTGGCCATTTTCACAAAAGACTCGCACCATATCACCTTCTCGTCCCGCGCGATAGACCCCGGCGTCCATCACCGGATTGCCCTGACGGAAGTAGTGACTACTCGTTTCCGGCAATGTCAGCGGTGCCAGCGAGGCCACGGGTGAATCCACCGGCAACAGGTGATGATCCAGTTGCTCCGCCAGGCCTTCGCCGCGCTCGGCTTCGAGCGCCTCCAGGGTCACACTGGCCGCCTCGGTATAGGGGCCCGCAGCCGTGCGGTGCAACCGGGTCACGTGCCCGCCGCAGCCCAGCTTTTCACCCAGGTCTTCGGCCAGCGAGCGGATATAGGTGCCCTTGCTGCAGTGCACCTCGACATCCACTTCAGCGTGTTCGCCCGGGCGGAAATCCAGCAGCGTCAGCGCGTAAAACGTCACTGGGCGCGCTTCGCGCTCCACCTCCACCCCCTGCCGCGCCAGGCGGTAGAGCGGTTGTCCCTGCTGTTTGAGAGCCGAATACATGGGAGGCATCTGCATGATGTCCCCCATAAAGGTCGCCAGCGCTGCCTCTACCTGCTCTCGGTCCAGGGTCGCCGCCGATTGCTCTGCCAATATTTCGCCCTCGGCATCACCCGTGCTGGTTTTTACGCCCAGGCAAAAGGTACTCTCGTAACGCTTGTCCGCATCCAGCAGAAACTGGGAAAACTTGGTGGCCTCGCCAAAACACAAGGGCAATACCCCTGTCGCCAGAGGGTCCAGGCTGCCCGTGTGCCCTGCCTTGGCGGCAAACAACAAGCGTTTGGCGCGCTGCAGGGCCTGATTGGAGGTCACTCCCGCCGGTTTGTTCAAGACCAACACACCGTTAACGGGGCGCCCTTTACGCCGTCGCCCCATCAGTCCTCCCCGGCGTCGTCGCGGTCGGAGGCGCGGGCGCGGTCACTGGCCACCGCCCGGTCGATCAGCGAAGATAATTCCTGCCCACGAACACTGGTGTGGTCGTAGTAAAACTGCAACTTGGGCACCGTGCGCATATCCAACTCGCGCGCCAGCAAGGTGCGCAAAAAGCCGGCGGCATTGTTGAGAGCCTCGACACTTTTGCGGCTGGCATCCTGGTCGCCACCCACCTGGGTCACATAGACCTTGGCATAGGCCATATCGCGCGAGACGGTCACGTCATTAATATTGACCAGTCCCACCCGGGGGTCGCGCACTTCGTGCTGAATCATGTTGGCCAGATAGCGCTGTATTGCATCGGCCACCCGGTCGGACCGGGAAAATTCTCTGGGCATGGCCACACCTGCTTGTCTGCCGTTGAGTCTACAATAGTCGGTGATAACATGGCCGTCCCGGCACGGTCAGGTACCGGGACGGAGGCTGTTACAACTGTCTGGCCACTTCCTTGACGTCGAAGACTTCAATCTGGTCGCCCACCTTGACGTCGTAGTTCTTCACGCCGATACCGCACTCCATGCCATTGCGCACTTCGTTGACATCGTCCTTGTAGCGGCGCAGGGATTCCAGTTCCCCTTCAAAGATCACCACATTGTCACGCAACACGCGGATGGGCTTATTGCGATAGACAGTCCCCTCGGTCACCATACAGCCGGCCACCTGGCCAAACTTGGGTGAGCTGAAAACCTCACGCACATCGGCGATACCGACAATCTCTTCCACGCGCTCGGGCTCGAGCATGCCCGACAGGGCACCTTTCACTTCATCCAGCAACTGGTAAATGATGCTGTAGTAGCGTATTTCCACATTTTCTGCTTCCGCCAGACGGCGGGTATTGGCATCGGCACGAACATTGAAACCAAAGACAATGGCCCCCGCCGTCAGCGCCAGGTTGATATCGTTTTCGGTGATACCACCGACACCCGAGGACACCAGTTGCACTTCAACTTCTTCGTTGCCAATTTCCGCCAGAGCTGACTGGATGGCCTCCAGGGAACCGCGCACATCGGCCTTGACCACCACCGGCAGGATTTTCTTCTGACCGCCGTCCATACCGGAGAACATATTCTCCAGCTTGGCGGCCTGCTGGCGCTGCATGCGATCCTTGCGCTCCTTGTCGGCACGGAATTCCGCCACTTCGCGCGCCTTGCGCTCATCGCTCAGCACCACAAATTCATCACCCGCGCTGGGCGCGGTATCCAGGCCCAGAATTTCCACAGGCGAGGAGGGGCCCACGGATTTAACCTGTTGGCCCAATTCGTTCATCATGGCGCGGGTACGGCCATAGCTCTGGCCCGCCAGCACCAGGTCGCCGTGGTTAAGGGTACCCTGCTGCACCAGCAGGGTGGCCACCACACCGCGACCCTTGTCCACGCGCGATTCCACCACTACGCCGCGCGCCGGGCCATCGACCACCGCCTTCAATTCCAGTAATTCCGCCTGCAGGGAGACCGCTTCCAGCAAGCTGTCGATGCCGGCGCCGGTATGGGCGGACACTTCTACAAATTGCGTATCGCCCCCCCATTCCTCGGGAATCACTTCCTTGGCCACCAGCTCGTTTTTCACCCGATCCGGATCAGCGGCCTCCTTATCGCACTTGTTAATAGCCACCACCAAAGGTACACCCGCTGCACGGGCGTGATTGATCGCCTCTTCCGTTTGCGGCATCACCCCATCATCGGCGGCCACCACCAGAATCACCACATCGGTACACTGGGCACCACGGGCGCGCATGGCGGTAAAGGCGGCGTGGCCGGGAGTATCCAGAAAGGCGATTTCGCCCTGGCTGGTTTTGACCCGGTAGGCACCGATATGCTGGGTGATCCCGCCCGCTTCACCGGCGGCCACCTTACTTTCCCGTATATAGTCCAACAGTGAAGTCTTGCCGTGATCCACATGGCCCATAACCGTGACAATGGGCGCGCGAGCGTGCTCTTCACCCTCGACTTTAATATCTTCTTCCAGACTGATTTCGATATCGTTTTCGCTCACCAATTTGGCTTTGTGACCCATCTCCTCGACGACCAGTTGCGAGGTTTCCTGGTCAAGCGCCTGGTTAATGGTGGCCATCACCCCCAGCTTCATCAATTGCTTGATGACATCGCCGGATTTAACACTCATACGCTGGGCGAGATCGGAGACGATAATGGTTTCGGGCACTTCCACTTCGCGCACCACTTTGGTGGTGGGCTTTTTGAAGCCGTGCTTATTGGAGGCCTTGTGGGCTGCTCTACCCAGCTTACGGCGCTGCATAAAGGCCTCGTTATCCTCTTCGTCCTCCAGGGTATAGAGCTCCACGCGGGGTGCTTTCTTGGGCGACAGGGCTTTTTTACCCGCCTTGCCCGCCCGTTTGGCACGCGGCGCATCATCGTCATCAAAGTCCTCACGGCGCTCCTTCTTGCGCGCGTGTTTGCTCTCGGGTTTGGCCTTGTTGACATCCGGCTCGGCGGCAAAATTCTGAGGAGCCGGCTTTTCCTCTGCCTTGGCAGCCTTTTCGGCCTTGACGGCTTCCTCTTTGGCGCGCAGTTGTGCCTCGCGCTCTGCCTCTTCCGCCCGGCGGCGTTCCTGAGCCGCCCGACGCTTCTCTTCAATATCGTCGACAAACGAACGGGAATCACCTGCCGCAGGGGCCGGCGCTTCGGCGGCCTCCTCGGTTTTTTCCTCAGCAACGGGCTCAACCGCTGGTGTTTCCTCTGCCACTTGCGGGGCAGGCGCCTCCGGCTGCACGGGCTCACTGGTAGGCGCCGCCTGGGTTTCATCCACCTCCGGCACTTGCTCCTGGGGGTCGCGTTTGACGTAGGTGCGCTTTTTACGCACTTCCACGTTCACCGTTTTACGCGCGCTGCCGCTACCCGTTTTCAAGGTGGTGGTGGTTTTACGCTTTAAGGTAATCTTGCGCGGCTCAGAGGCAGCTTCGCCGTGTGAACTTTTCAAATAGGCCAGCAGTGTCTGCTTCTCTTCATCGGAGACCAGCGCATCTTCAGCGGTATGACTCAGCCCGGCTTCCTGCATTTGCTTAAGCAGTCGCTCAACGGGAGTACCCACTGACTTGGCGAGTTCGCTTACTTTTACTTCTGCCATTACTTTTCCTCGAGTTTTAATTTCTGCCTGTGATATTTCTCGATCAAATCAGGCAAACCAGGGCTCTCTGGCTTTCATAATAAGGGCCGCTGCACGCTCTTCGTCCATATTATCAATATCCAGCAATTCATCCACCGATTGCTCCGCCAGATCCTCCATGGTGATAATGCCGCGACCAGCCAGGGTCATTGCCAAATCCTGGTCCATACCTTCCATGGCCAACAAATCGTCGGCAGGTGCTGCGCCATCGAGCTTCTCTTCCGATGCCAGCGCCTGCGTCAACAGCGCATCTTTGGCGCGCGCCCGCAGCTCCTCGGCGATATCCTCATCAAAGCCCTCAATGGAAATAATTTCCTCAAGCGGCACATAGGCCACTTCTTCAATCGTGGTAAAGCCCTCTTCCACCAGTACGCCGGCAACATCTTCATCAACATCCAGCGCATTCATAAACACCTGAATATAACCGCCCGCTTCTGCCTGCTGTTTGGATTCCCATTCCTCAACGCTCATCACGTTAATATCCCAACCGGTCAGCTCGCAGGCCAGCCGCACATTCTGGCCACCGCGACCAATCGCCATTGCCAGATTATCTTCAGCCACCGCTACATCCATGGAACCCGCATCCTCGTCCACAACAATGGATTCGATTTCGGCGGGAGACATGGCATTAATGACAAACTGCGCCGGGTTATCATCCCAGAGTACAATATCCACACGCTCGTTGCCCAATTCATTAGACACCGCCTGCACGCGCGAGCCACGCATGCCCACGCAGGCACCGACGGGGTCAATACGGCCATCATTGGTGTTGACGGCAATCTTGGCCCGCAAGCCGGGATCGCGTGCGGCACCCTTAATTTCGATAATACCTTCGGAAATCTCGGGCACTTCAATCTTGAACAATTCTATCAGCATCTCCGGACAGGAACGGCTGAGGAACAACTGCGGTCCCCGCGTTTCCGAGCGGACATCCTGCAGCAGGGCACGCACCCGATCACCCATGCGAAAAATTTCCCGGCCCACCAATTCTTCACGTGGCAGCAGTGCTTCCGCGTTATTGCCCAAATCCACAATAATACTGTCGCGCGTGACTTTTTTTACCGTACCGTGGACCAGTTCGCCCACGCGATCGCGATATTCATCCACGGTTTGTGCGCGTTCAGCTTCGCGAACCTTTTGCACAATGACCTGCTTGGCAATCTGGGCGGCGATGCGACCAAACTCCACATTTTCAATTTTTTCCCGATGAATGTCGCCCACTTGCAACGAGGAATCAATTTCCGCGGCCTCCTGCGTCGTCAGTTGTGTACCCAGCTCTGCCAGCACGTCGTCGGCCACCACTTCCCAACTGCGGTGCGTTTCGTAATCACCGGTCGCCCGGTCAATCCTGACTTCAATCGTGGAGTCTTCGTCAAAGCGCTTTTTCGTGGCCATCGCCAGCGCACTTTCTATGGCTTCGAAGATCACTTCCTTATCAACGCCTTTCTCATTGGATACAGCGTCGGCGACCAGCAAAATTTCTTTGTTCATGAGCTTGCCTCGTTCAACTCCTGACTAACGCCTGTTTACACCCGTAGCGCAAACGGCCCTAGAAGCGGGGGACTATATTTGCTTTCTCAATTGATTCAATCGGCAGCAACAACTCTTCGTCGTCCACCACCAACACTACTTCATCGCCTTCCACTCCCTGTAAAAGGCCTTTAAATTTTCGACGCCCTTCAAAAGGGGCACGCAATCGCAAAGATACTGTCTCACCGGCAAAGCGCGAATACTGCGCCAGCGTGTAGAGCGGCCTGTCCATACCCGGCGAGGATACTTCCAGTGTGTACTCTCCGGACACCGGATCTTCCACGTCCAGCACACTGCTCACCTGGCGGCTGACAGCTTCGCAATCCTCCAGCGCCACACCATCGGCTTTATCGATGTACACCCGGAGGGTTTTGCGCGGCCCGCCAACAATATACTCCAGCCCCCAGAACTCACACCCGAGGGACTCGACCACGGGCGCGAGCAGGGCTTTTAACTGTTCTTCCTTCGAGGCCATAACCAGGCAATCCACCTCAGTGACAATTAGCTGGCCGCCACCGGCCACAGAAACAAAAAATGGGCCAGCGGCCCATCCTCGACATTCCACGCCAGCACCAGGCATGGCATGAAAACAGATACAAAAAAGCCCCATACAGGGGCCTTCGGGTCGTGCGGTTATCTCGCACTGAGCCTGCCTCGCGACAGGCTACAATAAACGCCCCTGTGGGCTGCGGAGGAATCTCCTTCACTGGAGCATTCAACCGTCTAACACATTGCAGATCCTGGTATACCTGCAACTGGCAGTGGGTACTGAAACGAATTAACGGCCTTCGTTCTACAGCGCACCACGCGCAAATATTGGTAGCGGGGGCTGGATTCGAACCAACGACCTTCGGGTTATGAGCCCGACGAGCTACCAGGCTGCTCCACCCCGCACCGTCACTCGGCAGAAGCTTCCTACCGAGGCCGCGCATTATAGGTATGTGAGAGGCGGGGGTCAAGCCCGGATATTGTGCGATGGCCACACTGTCAGTGACAGGCAGATGCCGTGAACCTTTAACCGAGGATCAATACCCGCTATAAGTTCAAACACGGGGGTGAATTATGCCCCGCTATTTCCAATCGCTCTCACTGCTGTGTGTGCAGTCTGTACAGCATGGCCCTGCCCCGGGGCCTGGTATATCGACATCAAGCTCCGGTCATGGCCGCTGTACGGCTTACACCACACCCTGCTGCCAGGCGATAAAGTAGCTAAGAACGCTCATCAGCGTCAGCACGCCCACAATAATCGACAACAGTAGAAATGGCCGGAAAGGCTTCCGCTCAACACTGTTAACCCCGGTGTGGGTCACCTTATCCACCCGAGCCTGATCCTCCGGGGACAATTTATTCGGCATGGTCAAACTCCTGCACTCAAAAATGTGCATCATACAATGGTAGTGGGAAGTTTGCCCTCCGAGAGGGCACTGTCAGACGCGGCGACTGAGCAGCTGACCGCTGGCCACCGGGGGTTCAATCAATCCGATTTCGATCAGGCGGCGATTGATGTCGATGTTGCGGGCACCGATTTCAGCAAACTCCTCGGCCCGCTCCCGCCGCGCACGACGCTCGCGCTCGGCTTCATCGCGTTCGGCCCTGGCCTCGGCTTCCACACGCTCGCCGGAACTCTGTGGAGCTTCCTCTTCTTCGGTGCCTTCAGTCTGTAACTCTTCGCGCCGCTGGGCCAGCAATTCGGCCTTGGCTTCGGCTTCCAGGCGCAGGGCTTCGGCGGCCACACGACGATCCTGGGGTGACGGCTCGGCGGGCGCCAGCGCGGCGCGACGTATCAGTTGGGCTTTCTCCAGGGTGGCCTCGGGGTTGCCGGGTACCTTACCGGTGTCGATACTCACTTCACCGGAGGTGGCGTAATTGACGCCGTCGGGACCCCGCGTGTACTCATAGCGCGGCGCGCCGGCGTATTGACCACCCACCGCGGCGTGGGCGCGCTCGTGGGCCCTCACCTCACGGTCGCGCGCCGCCAACTCCTGTACCAGTTCCAGCTCTTCCTGCTCGCGGCGCTCCTCGGCGCGCTTTTCCACTTCCTGCGATACCGCCTGACGTGTGCGCTCGCGCTCGTCCACCTCGCCCGGCTTTTCCTCGGGAGAGCGGCGATTCTCTCCCCGCGCAGAGGCGGCGCTTTCCTCCAGGGGCTTGAAACTGGTGTTTTTTAGCTCGGCATCTTCCTCACTCACAGGCTGCCGCCCCAGTGGCGCAAATGGCGCCACCGCATTGGCGTAGTTGGAGGGGAGGGAGGAGATAACCATAGAATCTTCGCCTGTGCCTCAGACTTCCATATCCAGCAGCGTCCCCAGGGTTTCATCCCCGACTTCCACCACCCGGGCGGAACTGTCAAACACCTGCTGCTGAATGGTCATATTGACGATCGGCTCAACCACATCCTGAGTCTGATCGCCCTGGGCAACCTGGGTAATTTGCTCGGCAGAGCGCACAATCTCGCTGCGCGACTGCTGCATGCCGATCAACCCCTGGTTGATTACAGATCCGACGTCCATTGGCGCCTCCCCTGGAAACAGTTTCTCTCATCTCAAGTTTAGCCGCTTTTCCGGTCAATAAACAACCGATTCAGGTCGCCTGATTCCTCTTTCTAAGAATGGTTTTTTGTTAAAAAGCGGCCAATCTCTCTATCTGGCTATATAGCGGGCAATGAGAGATGGGAAGCAATAGTGGCGGGATCGGGGTTTTCCAGATAAGGCACGATACCCAAACAGGGGGCTGTCAGCCGGTCAGCGATAGCGCGAATATTCTCCTGGCACCGGGCCATTGACGGGTCGATGCTGTTGGCCACCCAGCCGGCCAGCGTCAACCCATCGGCGGCAATGGCCTCGGCCGTGAGCAGCGCGTGATTGATACACCCCAACCGGATACCCACCACCAGTACCACCGGCAGCGCCAGTATGCGTGCCAGGTCGGCCAGGGTTTCGCTGTCGTTGAGCGGCACGTGCCAGCCCCCCGCCCCCTCCACCACGGCAAAGTCCGCCTGTCCTGCCAGCACCTGTCGGCAGTGCCGGGCCAGTACTTCCGCCCGCAAGACCACACCCTCTTCCTCCGCAGCGATGTGCGGGGCAATAGCGGGGGCCAAAGCCACGGGGTTGACAGCTTCATAGGCCAGCGAAGGATCGCTCTCGCGCTGCAAGGCCAGCGCGTCGGCATTGCGCCATCCCAGAGCCGTGAGTTCACAACCGGCGGCGACCGGTTTGAGGGCAGCGGTGCTCAGCCCCTGCTGGCGCGCCAGCCACAGCAGCGCCGCCGCCACCTGTGTTTTGCCCACGTCGGTATCGGTGCCGGTCACAAAATAGTGGTTCATGGCCGCTCACCCCGGCGCGCCGAGAGGTACACCACCTGATAGCTCACAGGTAACCCCCGGGGAGTCCGAAAATCCTCGTAAGCCCGCTCCAGCTCTTGCAGTTGCCGGCGCCCCGTCAGCCCGTGCGGGCGCCCACTGTTGACGTTATGCGCCCCCAGTTCCTTGAGTTCACTGCTGAGTTGGCGCACCGAATCGCTGTAGAAAGTCCGCTGGTACTCACGACAGCGGATTTCCTCAAAACCGTAAACTGCCATGGCACCCTGCAGGGTGGATGCCGGCAAAAAGCGGTTCACATGCACCCGTGCATCCACCTGCCGCCAGGCCTGCTTCAGTTCGCTTAGCGTGTCCGGCCCCAGAGTCGCCAGGTGAAGGCGACCGCCGGGCTTGAGTATACGGGCCAATTCACCAAATAACCGCTCGGTATCCTCGCACCACTGAATAGCGAGACTGGAGAAAACGAGATCCACACTCTGGTCACGCAGCGGCAGCGCCTCGGCATCGCCACCGACCCAGGCGTCCACACCACTGGGGTGGTGTTCACGGGCGTAATGCAGCATGCCCTCGGCAATATCCACCGCCACCAACTGGCGGGCCGCCGTGCGCCGTCTGAGTTCGGCACTGAAATACCCCGTGCCGGACCCCAGGTCCACTACCGTATCCGCACCCCCGGTGACATCTTCCAGCAGGCCGTCGCCCACCTCGCGCTGCAGGCGAGCGGCCGCTTCATAGCTGGTCGCGGCGCGACTAAAGGAGCGCGCCACCAACTGCTTGCGTTGCTGACGCTGGCGTACCGGCAAGTCCTGAATAAAGGCCTGAATTGCCTCTATCACCGCCTTCGGGCTGTCCCAGTGCAGGGCGTGACTCGCGCCGGCAATGACCCGGCTTTTGTGGGCCGGATTGAGCGCCTCCATGGGTTTGGCACAGCCCGTCGGCACCAGTACATCGCGTTCACCATACAGATGCAGGGCCGGCACGGAGACTTGGCGCAGCGCTCTGCGGTGATCAGCCGCCGCCAGATACTCCAGCGCCTGCCCCCAGAGGGGCCGCGGAGTGTCGGCCATGTTTCGCAACTGGCGCAGCCGCTGACGCCCCTCGGGGCTGCCCTCAGCCACCAGACCACAAAATCTTCCCAGGGTCGCCTCGGGATCGCGCGCGAAAGCCTCGTTGAAGCGCGCATTGACCGCCGGCTCCATCGCCGTCGGCCAATCTGCGCGAGCCACAAAGCAGGCATTGGCCGCCAGGGTGACCAGCCCCGTCACCCGCTCGGGATAGGCGGCGGCGTAGGCCGTCGCCAGCATACCGCCCAGCGACCACCCCATCAGCAGGACGCGCTCGGGCAGAGCCTCGGCGAGGCTGGCGAGCACCCCCGCTTCCGTGAAATCAGCGGGCGTGTCTGAGCCGCCAAAGCCGGGGATATCCACGCACCAGACCTCTGTCAATTCTTGCAGCGGGGCCAGTAACGGCTGCATGGAGGTGGACGTCATGCCCCAGCCGTGCAGGAGCACCACTGGCGTCACACTCCAGTGCGATTCGGGCCGAGGGAATTTCATGCTGGCGCCGTATGACTCCCCAAGATAACTGTGCCGCTGAATGCAGAGGCTCATACCGCGTCCTCCGCCAGTATGGATCTGACCCGCGAGAGGGCCGACAGGAGCGCATCCACCTGCTCTGGCGTGTGCGCGGCCGTGAGCGTAATACGCAAACGGGCACTGCCCTCGGGAACAGTGGGTGGACGTATGGCGCCAATCAGGAAACCCTCTTCCTGTAGCGCCTGCGCCAGGGCCAGGGCGCTGTGGTCGCTGCCCGTCACCAACGGCTGTATGGCTGTGGACGAGTCCATCAGGCGATAGCCAAGCCCACCCACGCCGGTGCGAAAACGCTCGATAAGCGTCTGCAAATGCGCACGGCGCCAAGGCTCCCGCTGGACCAGCCGCAAGCTGACGCGCATGGCCGCGGCGACGGCGGGAGGCAGAGCCGTGGTGTAGATATAGGGTCGCGCCAGCTGAATCAACCCCTCAATCAAGGCCTCCGAGCCGGCGACAAAAGCGCCAAAACCGCCCAGGGCCTTGCCCAGGGTACCCATCAGTACCGGTACCTCGTCCTGCCCGAGCGCAAAGTGTTCCACACTGCCCGCCCCGGTTCTTCCCAGGCAGCCCAGGCCGTGGGCGTCATCCACCATCAGCCAGGCGCCCGCCTCGCAAGTGGCCGCCGCCAGTGCCGGCAGGGGTGCCAGGTCGCCATCCATACTGAAGACGCCATCCACGACCACCAGGGTACGTCCACGGGCGGCGGCCAGTTTGCTGCGCAGACTGTCCACATCACCGTGGGAAAAGCGGCTGAAGCGCGCGCCCGACAACTGCCCCGCATCCAGCAGCGAAGCATGATTGAGGCGATCCTGCAGGACCGTATCACCCCGCCCCACCAAGGCACTGACCGTGCCCAGGTTGGCCATATAACCGGTGGAAAACAACAGCGCGCGCTCGCGACCCAAAAACGCGGCCAGCTCAGACTCCAACGCGTGATGCTCCTCCGAATGCCCGCACACCAGGTGGGAAGCGCCACTGCCCAGCCCCCACTGGCGGGCGGCCTCGCTCAGGGCACCGGACACCTCGGGGTGAGCGGCCAGGCCCAGGTAGTCATTGCTGCAGAAGTTGATATAGCGGCGCCCGGCCACCGTGACCTCGGGCCCCTGAGCGGTGGTCAACTCGCGGCGCCGGCGATAGCGGTGCCGCTGGCGGCGCTCGGCGAGCACCGACTGTAAATGGTTTTCAAAGGGGCCCACAGTGGTCAGCGCGCGGCGTCGTAAAAGAACCGGTCGTTGTGCGCCGCCTCCAGGGAAGCCACCAGCTCGGCCTCGGCCTCGTCATCGGTTTGCTCCACCTCGCGCGATTCGGGCCTGATACCCAGGCGGGCGAACAGCTGCATATCCTTGTTGGTCTCGGGGTTGGCCGTGGTGAGCAGTTTCTCGCCGTAGAAAATGGAGTTGGCGCCGGCGAGGAAGGCCAGCGCCTGCATCTGGTCGTTCATCTCCTCGCGGCCGGCGGAGAGGCGCACATGCGAGCGCGGCATGAGGATGCGGGCCACGGCCACGGTGCGAATAAAATCGAAGGGATCAAGGTCGGCCTCCTCGGCCAGCGGCGTGCCCTCCACACGGACCAGCATATTGATGGGTACGGACTCCGGATGCTCGGGCATATTGGCCAGCTGTTGCAGCAGGCCGGCACGGTCGCCGGCTTCCTCGCCCATGCCCACAATACCGCCACAGCACACCTTCATGCCTGCGGCGCGCACATTGTCCAGGGTTTCCAGACGATCCTGGTAGGTACGGGTGGTGATGATCTCACCGTAGTATTCCGGCGAGGTATCCAGATTGTGATTGTAGTAATCGAGCCCGGCCTCGGCCAGGGATTTGGCCTGCCCGGCATCGAGCATGCCCAGAGTCATGCAGGTTTCCAGACCCAGGGCCTTTACCTGCTTGACCATGTCGGTGACATAGGGCATATCCTTGCCTTTGGGGGAGCGCCAGGCGGCGCCCATGCAGAAGCGGGTGGCACCGCTGGCTTTGGCGGCGCGCGCCTCCTCGACGACTTTTTCCACCGCCATCAGCTTCTCCCGCTCCAGGCCCGTATCGTAGCGCGCACTCTGGGGGCAGTAGGCGCAATCCTCCGGGCAGGCGCCGGTCTTGATGGAGCAGAGGGTGCTCACCTGCACCTCGTTGGCATCGAAGCGCGCCCGGTGCACCGTCTGCGCCTGAAACATCAGATCGTTGAAGGGCTGCGCGAACAGGGCGAGAATCTCGGCGCGCGTCCAGTCGTGGCGCGGGGCGGGGATCGATGGGGTCATGACGGGTTTCCTCTGGCGCTGGCGTATTGCGGCTGTTAGGCTTTAAATCAGCTATCATAAAGGGACGACATATCCTGTCAACCTAAAAAGGATTTGAGGTTAACAATGAGGATGCCTTTCCCGTCGGGCCTGTGTCTGCTGTGCCGCGATACTGCCACCGAGAGCGGTCTGTGCAATGGCTGCCTAGAGACTCTCCAGACCCTGCGGCTGACGGAGCCGGCCTGCAGTCACTGTGCCCTGCCGCTGAACAGCGCCACAGCGCTGTGCGGACACTGCCTGCGCCTGCCACCCGCCTTCAGCCTGTGCGCGACCCCCTTTTGCTATTACTACCCGCTGGATCACCTGATCACCCGCTTCAAATACGGTGGCTGCAGCGCCAGCGCACGTTTACTCAGCAGCCTGTTGGGCGAGCACCTGCGGAACTTTTACCATCAACGGCCACTGCCACAGTTAGTGGTGGCGACGCCACTCCACTGGCGCCGTCAACTGAGCCGGGGTTTCAACCAAAGTGAATACCTGGCGCGCCGGGCGGCGCACACTCTGGGCCTGGACTGCCCACGGGGGTTGCTCAAGCGCACGCGCGCCACCCGCCCCCAGCAAGCACTCTCGCGCCGGCATCGGGGCGTCAATGTCAAAGGTGCCTTTGCAGTCACCAGGCGGGGACGGGCTCGACTGTCCGGAAAGCGTGTGGCGCTGGTGGATGATGTGGTCACTACCGCCACCACTGTGCGCGAGATTGCTCGCGTACTGCTGGCGGCGGGAGCGGTTGAGGTGCATATCTGGGCGCTGGCCCGCACCCCCGATTGACAACCTACTGCCAGCGCATGATGTCCGCCTCCGGCAGATGACAGGGGCTGTAGAGGGCTCCGCGCTGGGGGTGATAATCGGTAGTGACTACACGTTTCTGCTCCTGGTCCCGGGCCAACATCAAACGTCTGTCCCCTCCGGAAAACTCACGAAAGAAAATATCACTCTCCTGGCATTCGCCCCCGATGACATAGTAAACCCCCTCATCCGTCACCTCGATCAACCGACTGTGGCTTTCCTGGGCACTATTGAGTAATTCCAGTTCACCATTATCGGGATGCCAGCGCCAGAGCCCCGCCTGCCCCGCGTACTGAAAATAGATCGCCATGTTATGCGCCAGCGCGGTGGCCACGGCACCAAAGGTCAGTTGTTTTGCCACCCCCGTGCCGTAGTGCAATTGCCAGAGGTTGGCGACTTCTCCTTCCGCCCTCAGCACCAGCAACACCTGCCGCTCGCGATCCAGCGCCAGGGGAATAAGATCGCCCGCTCCACGCCACAGCAAAGATTCCACTTCCGTGGGCGGATCATAGTAGTAAATGCCCTCACCTGCGGCGTAAAGCAGCCCCTCATCCGACCCTGCCCAGAGCAGCCGCACTGTCCCCTTCAGGGCCTGCTGGGACACCTGCTTTTCACCCTCCGGGCCCAATAACCATATCTGATGCTGGTGGTTTCGTACGGAAACATAGGCCAGTTGCCTGGCATTCGCAGACCAGCGTGAGCCGTAATTAAGGTAGTTATTGTCTGT
>CBFGUT010000006.1:0-31162 GCA_965652265.1 uncultured Cellvibrionaceae bacterium
CTCGCCGCGATTTTTGACACTGTTCAATAGACCGGCCAGCGAGGCCGCCTTGGGCTTAATCAACCAGAACTTGCCCACGTAGTCGTCAAAGTTATCCAACAATTCACGCCCCCAGGCGCTTTCGGTTTCACGGGTAAACTCGTCCACGATACCGCGCAGATGGTTGCGGTGCGCTTCCAGTGACTCGGTATCCACCCGGTGGATTTCCACCAGTTCGTGGTTGTAGCGATCCACAAAAGTGTTATTGATATCCAACACATAGGCAAAACCGCCAGTCATGCCCGCACCGAAGTTGACACCTGTGTCACCCAATACGGTCACGACCCCGCCGGTCATATATTCGCAACAGTGATCGCCCGCACCTTCCACCACCACCTGGGCGCCGGAGTTACGCACACCGCAGCGTTCACCGGCTGTGCCCGCCGCGAACAACTTGCCTCCGGTGGCACCGTAGAGGCAGGTATTGCCCATAATGCTGGTTTTATGGGAAGCAAAAGTGGATCCCTTGGGGGGACGAATGACCAACTTGCCACCGGCCATACCCTTGCCCACGTAGTCGTTGGCGTCGCCTTCCAGGTACATCTCCAGACCGCCGGCATTCCAGACCCCGAAGCTCTGCCCGGCGACACCCGTCAGGTTAAGGCGAATGGGGGCATCGCACATACCCTCGTTGCCGTGGCGCTTGGCGATTTCACCACTGATGCGCGCACCGATAGAGCGGTCGCAGTTGGTGACACGGAAACTGAACTCACCACCGGATTTGGCTTCAATGGCGGGTAACACCTCGCGTACCATGGCTTCGGCCAATTCCCCCTTGTCGAAGGGAGTGTTGCGTTTGACGGCACACCGTTGCGGCTTGCTGGCCAGGTAGTCGTCGGTGTGTACGATGGGGCTTAAATCCAACTGTTTCTGTTTGCTGGTCACACCCTCGATGCGTTCCAGCAGGTCCACGCGACCCACCAGTTCGGCCAGACTGCGAACACCCAGACGGGCCAGCCACTCGCGGGTCTCACGGGCCACAAACAGGAAGAAGTTGCGCGCCATATCCACGGTGCCAATATAGTGATCACGGCGCAACTTGTCGTTCTGGGTAGCGACACCCGTGGCACAGTTGTTGAGGTGGCAGATGCGCAGGTATTTACAGCCTAACGCCACCATTGGCGCGGTCCCGAAGCCGAAGCTTTCCGCACCCAGCATGGCCGCTTTAATCACATCCAGGCCGGTTTTCAGGCCGCCATCGGTCTGCACGCGGACCTTATCGCGCAGATCGTTGGCGCGCAGGGTCTGATGGGTCTCGCTGAGACCCAACTCCCAGGGAGAGCCGGCATAGCGGATAGACGTGAGCGGGCTGGCCGCTGTGCCGCCATCGTAGCCGGAAATGGTAATCAAATCGGCATAGGCCTTGGCCACACCCGCGGCGATAGTCCCCACACCAGGGCGCGATACCAGTTTCACTGAAACCAGGGCATCCGGGTTGACCTGCTTGAGGTCGAAGATCAGCTGCGCCAGATCCTCGATGGAATAAATATCGTGGTGCGGCGGCGGAGAAATCAGGGTCACACCGGGCACCGAGTAGCGCAGGCGGGCAATCAGTTCATTCACCTTACCGCCGGGCAACTGGCCGCCCTCACCGGGCTTGGCGCCCTGGGCCACCTTGATCTGCAGCACCTCGGCATTGACCAGGTAGGCAGGTGTTACCCCAAAGCGGCCGGAGGCGACCTGCTTGATCTTGGACATCTTGGCGGTGCCATAGCGGGCCGGGTCTTCACCGCCCTCGCCACTGTTGGAGCGTCCACCCAGACTGTTCATGGCCTCAGCCAGCGCCTCATGAGCCTCAGGCGAAAGCGCGCCGAGAGACATGCCCGCCGAATCAAAGCGCTGCACGATGGCCTCCACCGGCTCCACTTCCTCCAGAGGGATGGGCGTGGCTCCGCTTTCACTGACCGCCAGCAGATCGCGCAGAGTCGCTACTGGTCGCTGGTTAACCAGTTCCGCGTAGGTACGCCACTGGGCGTAGTCGCCGGATTGCACCGCAGCCTGCAGGGCCTTGACCACATCCGGGTTAAAAGCGTGGTACTCCTGCCCGTGCACATATTTAAGCAAACCACCCTGCACCAACGGCTTGCGGTCTTTCCAGGCAGTGGCTGCCAGTGCATGCTGGTCGGTTTCCAGATCGGCAAAGGTGGCCCCCTGGATACGCGACGGTGTGCCGGCAAAGCAGGTGTCCACCACCTCATTGGCCAGACCCACGGCTTCGAACAATTGGGCTCCGCGGTAGGAGGTGATGGTGGAAATCCCCATTTTGGAGAGAATTTTCAGCAGCCCCTTGTCCAGCCCCTTGCGATAGTTTTTGTAGGCGTGATCCACATCGGTGAGCAGTTCGCCCTTGGCCAACAAATCATTCATCACGTAGTAGCTGAGGTAGGGGTAGACCGCAGTAGCGCCATAGCCAATCAGCGCAGCCACTTGATGTGAGTCGCGGGCAGTACCGGTCTCCACAATAATATTGGCATCACAGCGCAACCCCTGCCGAATCAGGGTATGGTGCACGGCACCCGTGGCCAGCAGGGCGTGAATGGGTAATTGCCCCTGCTCCACGGCGAGGTCGCTCAGGACCACCAGTACCACACCATCATCGCGTACCGCCTTCACCACTGTGTCACAGAGATGGGCAATGGCCTCACGCAAATTGTGTTTCTCGGGGTTATAGGCCAGTGAGAAGCGCTGCGGACGATAGCGCGGTAAATCGAGTTGCATCAATGCCTGGAATTTGGCGGGCGACAGTACCGGCGAGGCGAGAATAATGCGCCGCGCATGTGCTTCGGTTTCCTCGTAGACGGACAGTTCGCGCCCGAGACAGGTCTCCAGCGACATCACAATAGCTTCGCGCAGAGGATCAATGGGCGGATTGGTCACCTGGGCAAACTGCTGACGGAAATAGTCGTAGAGGGAGCGCTGTTTACCGGAAAGTACGGCCATGGGGGTATCGTCGCCCATGGAACCCACGGCTTCCTGACCGCCTTCAGCCAGCGGACGCAACACCTGGTCGCGCTCTTCAAACGTCACCTGATAGAGCTTCATGCGCGCCTTCACTTCCGCGGCGCTGAGACCGTTTTCAGCCACATCCGACTCCAGCGTGGCCTCCATGCGCATGGCATTCTCTTTCAGCCAGCGCTTGTAGGGCTGGCTCTGTTTGAGCTGCTCGTCAATGTCCCGGGTGTGGAACAGCTCCCCGGTCTCGGTATCCACCGAAAGAATCTGACCCGGCCCCAAACGGCCCTTGGCCACCACGTCCTCGGGTTTGTAGCCGTGGACTCCGACTTCCGAGGCCACGGTGATCATATCGTCGCGGGTAATCACCCAGCGCGAGGGACGCAGACCGTTGCGATCCAAGGTACACACAGCGTAGCGGCCATCGGTGATGACAAGTCCCGCCGGACCATCCCAGGGCTCCACGTGCATGGAGTTGTATTCATAGAAGGCGCGCAGATCAGCATCCATATGCTCCACATTCTGCCAGGCCGGCGGCACCAGCATACGGATGGCGCGGTGCAACTCCATCCCACCTAGCAACAACACCTCCAGCATATTATCGAGGCTGGAGGAATCGGAGCCCGTGCGATTAACCAGAGGCGCCACATCTTGCAAGTTGGGCAGCAGAGGGGTGCTGAACTTGGCGGTGCGCGCCACCGACCAGTTGCGGTTACCCATTACCGTGTTGATTTCGCCATTGTGAGCCAACATGCGGAAAGGCTGAGCCAAAGGCCACTGGGGCATAGTGTTGGTGGAGAAGCGCTGGTGAAACACACAGATAGCCGTTTCCAGGCGCGCATCGGCCAGATCGGCGAAAAAGCGCGGTAAATCTACCGGCATCATCAGGCCTTTATAGGAGAGCACCCGGGTGCTGAGGCTGGCCACGTAAAATGCCGGGTCGTCAGCTAAAGCCAACTCCGCATGGCGACGCGCCATAAACAGGCGAGCACTGATCTCGGCATCGCTCAAATTGTCGGGAGCGGTGACAAACAAGTGATTGAAAACCGGCAGGGATTCCAAAGCGATAGGCCCGAGACAGGTGGCATCCACCGGCACCTCGCGCCAGCCGGCAGCCTCCAGCCCCTGCTCGCTCAGGCAGCGGGCCAGTGTCTGGCGGGCTTTATCGGCACGCTCGGTATCGCGGCTGAGCATAATGGCGCCCACGCCATAGTGCGTGCCCAATTCAATACCGCAATCCTCTCTGGCCACAGCGCGAAGAAAACTGTCGGGCTTTTGCAACAGCAGACCACAACCATCACCCGTTTTGCCATCGGCGGCAATACCGCCCCGGTGGGTCATACAGGTGAGGGATTCAATGGCTGTTTCGAGCAGGCGATGGCTGGCCTTGCCTTTCAAGTGGGCAATCAGGCCAAAGCCACAGTTATCCTTGAACTCGTCCAACCTATAGAGGCCAGTGGTCATACGCTGTCTCTCATCAAATTCAACAGGAGTGCCCCTCTGTACCTGGAATACTCTCAGCGTCAGGGGGCACCAGACAAAAAAGCCCCTGAACAGAGGGGCTGGGCAAATGGGCGCAGAATATTACCCGCTCAGCAAGAATTAGGCAAGTTGGGCAAAAAGGAGAAAGATGCGTCAAATGGATGCTCAGTACCGAGCTTGTAGAGCCTCTCACAGAAAGGCTGCCAAAGACAAGAAAAGCAATAAATTGTTGACAGATTGACCAACAATGAGTTAAGAATCTACACTCAATATGGCTAACAAAAGCCTGAAAACAAAAGAAATTTACTAAAAATTGTAACTATTACCCAATTTCAGGCGACAAGGCCTTTATCCAGCCCGCAATATAGGCTAATTTAGGCTGACGGGGAGTGGTCCGACCTATTTGCACCAGCACACGGCCGACTGACAGGCCCGCGCAATTATGCAAGGCGAACCCTTACAAAATGAAAAATGCCGGCAATCAGGACAATACCATGCGGAAACAAACTTTCAGGCATCTGACCCAACTCACCTCGATTCTCGCCCTCGGGGCCCTGCTCACCGCCTGTGGCGGCAGTGAGGGCACAGCCTTAGATAATGTCGGCAACAATGGCGGCGGTGGTGGTGGTGGCACCGGCAACGCAGTGGCCCAAATCGGCACGGGCACAGGAGACAATTTCCAGCCCGGCGTTATCGGCGTGGGCATCCAAGATAATATGCTCTCGGCGGGTGGTAGCACGCTGCTGTCTGTAACTGTGGTTGACGACGGAGCACTCATTACCGACTCTGTGACAGTATCTTTCAACTCACCCTGCTTTGCCTCCGGCGAGGCCATACTAGAGCCCCAAGCGGGTGGCAGCAGCGACGATGACAGTGCCAGCAATCAGGTTCAGACCACCAATGGCCAAGCCACCATCCGATACATAGCCAATGGCTGTATCGGCACGGACGATATTAAAGCCACCACCACTTATGGTGGCTCCGTTATCAGCGCCGAAACCACATTGGAAATTGCCGCCGATACGGTTACCAGCCTCAGTTTTATCGATGCCAGTCCCAATTTGATTACCCTGAAAGGCTCCGGCGGCACAGAGACGTCCACCCTGCGCTTTCAAGTCCGTGGTAGCACAGGTGCACCGGTCAAGGATGTTGACGTCAATTTCAACCTTAGCCGCACCAGCGGCGGGCTACAGTTGGTAAACGATAGCGATACTTCTGGCGTGGACGGCTATGTCTTCACCACCGTACAAGCTGGCACCGTACCCGGCCCCGTGCAGGTGACCGCCACCACCGAAGGTGGAATATCCACCCAGTCCATAGGATTGGTACTCTCAAGTGGCCTGCCTGACCAGAACAGTTTTAGCCTCTCAGCCTCCGATATCGCCCCGCCCAGTTGGAATACTGACGGCATCGAGTCTGTACTCACGGTGCGTGCCGCCGATGCCTTTAACAACCCCGCCCCCATCGGTACACCTATATACTTCACGACCAGTGGTGGCTCCATCGGTGGAGACTGTTTGGTAACGGCGGACCCAGAGAACCCTGATCGAAGCAGCGGCTCCTGCAGCGTCACCTGGACCAGCCAGGACCCCCGCCCATTATCTGATGTGAACTTTATTATCAATGAGCAGGCATTGACCATTGACTGCCCACCGGGCGTGGCGGAATGCCGCGATGGACGTTTAAAAATTGTGGCCACTACTTTAGGGAACGAATCCTTTATCGATAGTAATGGCAACGGTCTATTCGATCCAGGTAGCGATGTTTTTTATACCGCGGACAGTCCCGAGGGCAATACAGTCGCTCGCGCTCTAAACTGCCGCGCCAATGAGCCTATTTCGGGGTCGGCCTCACACCAAACCTCGGGTAGTATCTCCGAAGCATTTGGTTGCGATGACTTGGGCTCTCCCTATGTCGACAGGAATTTCAATGGTCGCTACGACGCCAATGAAGAAATTGCCACGATCAATGACGAGACTGAAACTCAGTATCACAGCGGCAACGGCCTCTACAATGGCATTCTTTGTCGCCAAGCCGATGCCGATGCCGGTCTATGTTCTCGCGAGCCAGTGCTGACAAGAGGCGACATGACTCTGGTGATGTCCTGCAACAGACCGCTGTTCACTCCTGATGGTAGACTGCCTGGCCAGCCCACCCAGCCTGTCACTCTCGGTCCCAACGAAACCGTTGGAATCACCATGCTACTGGCTGACTGTAACGGCAATGGCATACCCGGCGGCTCGGAAACCACCGCCAACGATGAGCTGGCCTTTGATGCAGAAGTCGTGGTTTCTCCCGATGGTAACTGGCCATCATCACAAGAGTATGGACATGTCACTGTCTTTATCAGCGCCGGCGACACCGATCCACCGAGAGGTGCCGCTGGTGTGGATATCACCATTGAGGGAACCACTTGGACCATCCTGATTCCCATCCAGGGTGCGGGTTTCCCGGAAGAGGAATAAAGCTCTTTAATCAACCACTGTAAAAAAGCCCCGGTCCATCGGGGCTTTTTTGTGGCAGGCTGTCGGTCCCACCACCAAGCTAAAGAGAATCGAAAAAATTCAGGGAGTGGCGTGGGCCTGCAACGCCCGCTGCAGCTCTCCCACATGCCGCGGCCAGGGCCTGGCTTCGCGCAGGGCCGGGGGCAACTGCCGGCTGTGCTGGCGGGCGTTGTCGGTAGACGTGTAACGGCCGACAACCACCACAAACCAGGGTTTTCCCTGACGGCGGGTTTCCACAATCAGCAGCGGCAGCTCCGGGAATTGCGCCTGGTAGGCAGTGGCCGACTCTCGACGGCTGACCGCCAAGACCTGAAGCGTATATTCATCGGCCGGCCACGACAGAAGTCGTTGCTCATCGGCGCTAAAGCGGCTCTCCGGGGGGCGCAGAGAGCCTGCTGAAGACGCCTCATCTGCTTCTTGCATGGCATTAGCACCATCACTGACCGATGAGGCAGAGGCTGCAGATGAAAGGGACGATATACTGGAAGATATAGAAGAGCTCTCTACGCCATCTAGCGCATCCATATCTGAGACATCAGTGTTCGGAAGTTCTTCCTTTGAGGGCTCACTGGTAGCCTCCTCTGGCAACGGCGTCTCATCCGGGGTGGTAATTGCGGAAGAGGACTCGACAACAGGCGCAATGGTGGGAATTTCCACCGGCTGGCTTAAGGATTCCACCTTGGGCTCCACATTTTCGTCACCGCTGCGATAGAGATAAAAAAATGCGAGAGCACCGATAAGGGCGGCCGCACTGATCATATGCACCAGTGGCAGAGGCGAGGTGGCAGTTTTGGCCTCGGGAAAGCGGCCCTGCTGCGATTGAGACGGTATCTCCGCCAGGATTTGAGGGGCTTCGGTCAGTAACCATTGTTGAGCCTGTGCCTGCAACCGAGCGATATTACCATCGGCCTTTTGCCACCAGGGCTCCACTCGCGATGCCTCAAACAGTACCGGCCCCGTATAGCCCACCGATGTCATACGGTAGTTGAGCAACTCGCAGGCCTCGGCCAGTGGCAGAAATGGCATCTGCTGCAGCTGTACCGGCATTTGCGTGGCCAGCCCCGGGGGGCAAACCAGCACCAGGCGCAACGCCCGCCGGCTTTTTACCGGCTCCGCCAATTTCAATAGTGAGAGCATGGCTCCCTGGGGAAGATTTTCGGCATCGTCTACCAATATCACCGGAGCGGCGCTGGGGTCCTGCTCTAACGCCAAGCTGGCAATAAGGCCCTCCAAAGCGGTGTGCTGCATGTCTTCACTCACCGGCAGGAGCAACTCTTCGGCCAAGGAAAGTAACAATTGTTCGCTGCTGCTGAAATCCCCACCCTCCAGCCGATACACCTCCTGCGGCAGGCGGCGCTGGGCCGCCCCTAACAGAGTGCTTTTCCCCGTTCCCGGAGCTCCAGTCAGTACCACTGCCTGGATCCCAAACTGCAGGTCGTGCAATAGCGCTTCCAACACTGCCATGTGGGTGGGAGCAGGATAAAACATGCCCTCGGCGAAAGGGTCTGCGCTCAGCGCAAAGCGCTCGCGGTAATCGTCTATCACAGCACCTCCGGTGAGATGGTTAACGGCAGTGTCTTATCGTTTCCCGCAATTGTTGATGATCAAAGTCTGCACTCACAAAGGCTTCACCCAGCGACCTTACCAAAATCAGCCGCAGCTTGCCGTCGAGCACTTTTTTATCAACCCCCATCAACTGCAGAAATTGTTCTTCGTCCATATCCTCAGGAGCCTTCAACGGTAACCGTGCCTGACTCAATAGAGCGGCCGCTCGCTCCACCAAAGTGTGGTCGATCAACCGCATACGGCAAGAGAGATCGAGCGCCATCATCATACCCGCCGCCACCGCTTCACCATGCAGCCAGTTACCGTAGCCCTGCGCTGTCTCTATTGCATGTCCAAAGGTGTGCCCCAAATTCAGTATGGCTCTAATGCCACCCTCGCGTTCATCCGCCGCCACTACCCGCGCTTTGTTTTCGCAGGAGCGGCGCACCGCATAGGTAAGCGCCTTGACCTCCATGGCCAATAGTTCGTCCATATGGGCTTCTAACCAGACAAAAAAGTCGGCATCACTGATGAGACCGTATTTAATGACCTCCGCGAGACCCGCTGACAACTCCCTTGGCGGCAGCGTCTGCAATACAGCGACATCAGCGATTACCGCCTGAGGCTGGTAGAAGGCCCCTATCATGTTTTTGCCCAATGGATGGTTGACGCCCGTTTTCCCTCCAACAGAAGAGTCCACCATAGATAAGAGAGTGGTGGGCACCTGAATGAAATTGACACCACGCTGGTAACAAGCAGCAGCAAACCCCGCCATATCCCCCACCACCCCGCCCCCCAGGGCGATCAGCGTGGTATTGCGATTATGACGAGCACGCAGGAGTTCATCGAATATGGCTGAAAGCGTCTCCAGGTTTTTAAATGACTCGCCATCGGGTAGCACCACAGATGTCAAGTCATACCCACTCAGCAACTGCTGGAGAGACTCGAGGTAGAGCGCCGCTATAGTGTCGTTAGTGACAATGCAGACTTGACGCCCACGAATATGAGGGTCTAACAAGTCACGACGCCCCAGCAGCGCTTCGCCAATATAGATCGGATAGCTGCGCTCATCCAGCGCGACTGTTAATGTTTCCATGGCATGGTACTCACATCACGATTGTAGAATACAGGCACTGTATTCTAACCGAAACGGTGAGGAAATGGTTGAGTCCCGAGATTCTCTAGAGATGGGCAGCAATATCGGCAGCGGCGGCCTTAGCCGAGAAGCTGTCGGTATTGATAATGTGGTCTGCCAGGGTTCGGTAGAGAGTGTCGCGCTCTTTTAAGAGCTCCAAGATCTTTTCTCGCGGATTATCCACCTGCAACAGGGGTCGTTTCTTATCCCTGGCCGTGCGCTCAACAAGTTGATCCGTGGAGGCGGTGAGATAAAACACCTTGCCATTATCACGCATCAAGCGACGGTTCGTCTCGCGAATAACGATGCCACCACCAGTGGCAATAACAGCATAGGGGGCTGTGACCAAATCCGCCAAAACGGCACTTTCGCGCTGTCGGAATCCCTCTTCGCCCTCCATATCGAATATCCAGGGAATATCCGCGCCAGTGCGCTCTTCGATGACTCTGTCGGTATCATGGAAAGGCAGAGCCAAATCGGCCGCCAGCAGGCGACCGATAGTGGACTTACCGACCCCCATGGGGCCGACCAGGAAGATGTGGGCCGGCATGAATTACTGGGTAAACTCTTCCGCCATGATCCTGGGAGTAATAAAGATCAACAGCTCACTTTTTTCCGAGTTAATAATATCGCGGCGGAACATACGCCCCAGGAAAGGAATATCACCCAGGAAGGGGACTTTGTCCGTACCGGAGAGTTGCTCCATTTCAAAAATACCACCCAATACAATCGTCTGACCATCGCCCACCAGCACTTTGGTGTTGATGCGGGTAATATCGATAATGGGCACCCCAAATTGCTGGTTGAATTCCGCCAACAAGTCTTTTTTAATCGCCAGGTCCATAATGATATTGTTATCCGGCGTGATTTGGGGGGTCACATCCAACTCCAATACCACCTCCTTAAATGACGCTGCGGTGGCGCCACTGGCGGAGGCTTCCTGGTAGGGGATTTCACTACCCGTGGCAATGGTGGCGCGCTGTTTATCGCCGGTAATCACCTTCGGTTGGGAGACGACTTCCGCGTGGCCGTTGTATTCCAACGCCGAGAGCTCCAGATCCAGGAAGACATTATCCGTCAACAGTCCTAGTGCCAGACTGCCTACCGGGTTCTGAATACCCATATCCACCATCATATTTTCATTGAGATCAATGCTGCTGCCGCCATAAATAAAGTCAGCGGGACTGCCTGGGAAAGAATCCAAACCAGCGGTAGAGCCACCCACTTCAACCAAGGCATCGGATCCCAGACTGGCACCTACGCCGCCCCAGCGCACGCCCATTTCGCGGCGGAAGTCCTTATTGGCGATTACCAGCCGGGCTTCAATCAGCACCTGACGGATGGGAATATCGATCTCATTCACCAGACGTTTGAAGGCCTCAATGCGCTCGGCGGTATCGGTCACAATAATAGAGTTGGTGCGCTCGTCCACAATTGCGTGGCCGCGTTCGGACAGTACCGTGCCCGTAGTTTGACTACCCGGGCCATCATTGCCCCCGGGCCGGCTCTCCCCACTGAAAAGGGTGAAAATATCCTTGGCACTGGCGTAGCGCACCCGAATATACTCGGTGCGCAGCGGTGCCAGCTCTTCCAGTTGGCGTCGCGTTGACAATTCCTGGCGCTCGCGCTCGGCAATTTCCGCCGCCGGGGCCACCATCAGTACATTGCCCACCTGACGTTTGTCCAGGCTTTTGGTTTTCAACACCATGTCCAGCGCCTGATCCCAAGGCACATTATCCAGACGTAGGGTAATGCGCCCCTGCACCGTATCAGAGGCCACTAAGTTGAGATCAGTGAAGTCGGCAATGATTTGCAATACCGCCCGCACCTCAATATCCTGGAAATTAAACGACAAGCGCTTGCCCGTAAATTCAAACAGACGCTCCTGCTCGGCCTGCTCCGCTTCTGTCAGCGGCTTTACACTGACCACATAGCGCTTATCTGTCTGATAGGCCATATAGTCATAGTCACCACTGGCACTGATATTGAGCACGGCGGCGCCATCTTGGCGGGTGGCGGCAATCATGGATACCGGGGTCGCGAAGTCGAGTACATCCAGTCGACGAAGCAGTTCATTGGGCAAAAATACGTTATCGAAAGTGACGCGCAGTCCGTCTGCGGTATCAAGCATATTTGCACTGACACGCTCATCGGACAAGTCAATAATGATTCGCCCCTCGCCCTGGTCACCCCGACGGAAATCGATAGCAGTAATACGGGTTTCGCCGCTATCGACTGAGCGAGTTTGAGTTTCTCTGGCGATGGCTTCCGAAACAGTGGTATTGGCTACCGCCACCTGTGTCTGCGGGCCCTTGGCGCCCACTTCTATGACGTAGGCATTGCCATCAACCCGGGTAGCGTACTGGGAAAGCTGCCCCAGATTCAGTATCAGACGGGTGCGATCGTCGGAAGTCAACACCATGGCGCTTTCGCCATTATCAAAAGCCAAGGGAAATCGGCGTTCTTCCAAGTCACTCACCACACCCGGGAAATCCAGCACAATACGTGCCGGCGACTCTATGGTATATCCCTGGGGCTCAGGGGGTGATTCATCGAAGGTCATTCGCACTTCAAACCGCTGGTTGGGAAGCTCGGCGAATCGGATATCGTTCAGCGTGGCGGACCACACTGGCGCAACCAGGCAGGTTAGTAACAAGGCTATTGTCGTTCTCATCTTCCACCCCATACAGAATAAAGCACGCATGACTGCCTATTCCTTTTCATCTAATTTAATAACTCGCGGACGCTCGACCCAACCGTCATCACCATCCGAGACGATTTCCATGACTTCGATCTGGTTGGGGTTGGCAGTGATTATCCGGCCGTGATTACGGCCCATATAGTTACCCACTGTGACCGGCTCAACACTGCCCTGCCCGGTGTCAATCAAGGCCCATAGAGTGCCATTATCCACCACGGTACCCACCATGCGCATATTGGCAATACTGAAATTTTCCAGGAATTCCTTGGGACGCGTAAAATCAGGTTCGACACTGCGCCCGCCTTGTACACTCGCCAACTCACGCACGGGGCGCTCGAAGGGGCTGCGATAGGTCATGGCAGTATAGGAAAAAGGCGGCAGCGGTCGAAATACCGGTAGCGGCTCGATTTGTTTACCGGGACGGCGCTTGGTATCTTCAATATAATCACGCAAATCGGCGAAATTACCACTATTGCCGCAGCCCGCCATCAGTAGGGCGGCAACAAATATCATTGACCGGGCGAAAACCTTATTCATTTCCACCCTCCTGGTCACTGCCTTCGCCGGGCTGGCGATAATGGTAGGTTCTCGCCATGATTTCCATGGTCAAATCACCACTGTCTTCGTGCTTGGCTATATCAAAGTCGTGAAGTGTCACAATCCGCGGCATACCTGCGATGCCACTGACAAAATTGCCGAAGTCATGGTACCCGCCCAACAAGTTAATGGTGATAGGCAACTCTACATAGTATTCCTGGTCCACTTCATCGCCAAGCTCAATATTCTGAATGCTGGAACCACTCTCCACACTGCGGGCATCGATATCTTCCAACAAGCCTGGCACCTCCGTATCCGACGGCAACCGGGATAGTAGAGATTCGAATGACGCCTGCATCTCTTCCATCTGTGCCCGATAAGCATCAAGGTTGGCCGCTTGGGCCGCTTTGGTTTCAAAAGAAGTACGCAGGTTTTTTTCCTCGAGTTTGACCCGAGTCAGGGTGTTGTTGATGTCGCTGATTTTGAAGTAGTAGATGCCCGCCAAGATCACCAACGCGATAAAAGCACAGGCAATAACCTTGGCCGGCAGTGGCCACACCCCCAGCTTATTGGGATCCTGGTAATCAAACTCGCGGAGCTTTTCAAATGACTCTTGCAAAGACATTATTGCCCCTCCTGCTCTTTTTGCAGCTCAATCTGGGCCTTGGAGACGACGGTTTTAACCCGCATCTGGAAGGCATTGGCCTGCTCACCCTCTTCGGGTGCCGCTTCCACTGAGGACAAATTGGGAGCGTCATACCATTCGGAGGCATCGAGATTGCGCATAAAGCTGGAGACACGATTGTTGGACTCGGCAAACCCGGAAATACTCATTGTGTCATTTTCACGGCTCACCGATGTCAGATAGACACCATCGGGCAGAGCTCGCACCAGTTCGTCAAAGTGGTGCACGATGACCGAGCGGGTACCCTCCAGGTTACGAATCAGTTCCATCAACGACAAGAGTTCCTCGCGTTGCTCCTGCAGTGCGGATATCTCCGCCACTTGCTTGTCCAACTCGGCAATCTCCTGCTGCAGCATCTGATTGCGCTGTTGTTGATAATCCACCTTGCTGTTCATGTGGGAGACCCACAAGAAGGCGATACCCACAGCCACAATAGCCACACCAGCCATAACACCGATAAACTCTTTTTTCTTCTCTTCGCGGTACTTGACCCGCCAGGGGAGGAGGTTAATCTTTGCCATCAGTCAAAACTCCTCATCGCAAGTCCTGTTGCCACCATCAATGAAGGGGCATCATTTGCCAAAGCGGCGGCATTCACGCGCGAGGCCACCGACATATTGGCAAAGGGATTGGCCACAAGGGTCTGGGTACCCAGCTTTTCCTCGATTAAGTCCGCCAGCCCCTCCATGGAGGCGACACCGCCAGCGAGAATCAGATAATCCACATCATTGTATTCACTGGCGGAGAAGAAAAACTGCAGGGAGCGGGTAACCTGTTGTACTACCGCCTCTTTAAAAGGTTCCAGCACTTCACTCTGATAGTCGTCGGGCAGGCCGCCCTGTTTCTTGGCAAGGCCCGCCTCCTCGGCCGACAGCCCGTAGCGGCGCTGGATTTCCTCGGTCAATTGCCGGCCACCAAACAGCTGTTCGCGGGTATAAATGGTCCTGCCGTCCACCAACACACTCAAGGTGGTCATGGTGGCGCCCACGTCAATGATGGCCGACACCTGATTCTCCTGGTCTTCCAACTGTTCCAGAATCAAGTCGAAAGCCCGCTCTACGGCGTAGGCCTCCACATCCACGATTTGCTCTGTCAAACCTGCCAATTGAAGGCTGGAGACGCGAGCATCAATATTCTCTGTACGGCAGGCGGCCAATAAGACTTCCACTTGGTCAGGGTCGGATTGGGACTCACCCTGTACTTCAAAATCGATGGACACTTCGTCAATGGGAAAAGGAATATATTGGTCAGCTTCGATATAGATGCGGTTTTCCAGCTCGTCGTCGGCGAGACCGGCGGGCATTTCGATCACCTTGGTAATGACCGCCGAACCCGCCACCGCCACGGCAGCGTGCTTCAGCTTGGTTTTCGATTGTTTCACCAGTGCCCTGATGACCTCGGCCACCGCTGCCTCGTCGTTGATATTCTTCTCCACCACGGCGTTGGGCGGCAGGGCGCGGACGGCGTATGTTTCAACCCGATAGCGGTTGCCGCTGCGGCTCAATTCCAGCAGCTTGACCGAGGTGGAGCTGATATCCAGCCCAAGCACCGGCACGGCTTTTTTTTCTAATAATCCGAAAATGCCCATTTTTCTATCTATATCCGTAACTTAGACGTTGTTCATGTTATAGCACTTTAAGTTAAGCCTGCAACAAGAACATGCATATGTAAACAAGCAAAAACCCCGTATAATGCCCATATTCGCCGGCTTTTTGCGCTAACTTACTAATTACTCTAGAAAAAATGCTTAAAAACTATTCTCTGCTCAAGCTGTTTTTTTGGTTATCACTCGCTGCGGCGGGTGTGACGAGCGTCACATTTGCCGGTTTGTACCTGTATTTGAACCCCAAATTGCCCGACGTACAGAGCCTTCGAGAAGTTAAATTACAGACACCGCTGCGTATTTATTCAAGCGACCACAAGCTTATTGGTGAATTTGGTGAACAGCGTCGCGATCCCATCACCTACCAGCAAATTCCGCCGCTTTATATCAAGGCCCTGCTGTCCGCCGAGGACGCCCAATTCTACGACCACAATGGCGTCTCCATCAGGGGACTTTTGCGAGCCGCTTCACAAATCCTGCAAACCGGAGAGATCCAGTCCGGTGGCAGCACCATCACCATGCAGCTGGCCCGTAATTTCTTCCTCACCTTCAAACAGACATTTGCCCGAAAATTCAATGAGATACTGCTCGCTCTTAAAATAGAACGTGAACTAAGTAAAGACGAAATTCTCACCCTTTACAACAATAAAATTTATTTTGGCAACCGCGCCTACGGCATTCAGGCAGCGGCGCGTATCTACTACGGTAAGGACATTGGGGATTTGACCCTGGCCCAGTGGGCCATGATTGCCGGGCTGCCCAAAGCGCCTTCGGCCTATAACCCCCTCGCCAACCCGGAGCGGGCGCTGATACGCCGCAATTGGATACTGGGACGCATGCTCGCCCTGGGGCACATTGACCAGATGACCCATGATGGCGCCATTGCCGAGCCAGTCACCGCCAGGCGTCACGGGCTGTCACCAGAACTCTATGCACCCTATGTGGCCGAAATGGCGCGCGCCCAAGCGGTAGAACAATTTGGCAATGACGCCTATAACGATGGTTATAAAGTTTTCACGACAGTGAATGCTCACTTACAAGAGGTGGCCCAACAGGCGGTGATCGACGGTATTCTCACCTTTGAATCCCGCAAAGGCTATCGCGGCCCCGAGGCCAACCTGGCCGATTTTCCGGCGGAGGAGTGGCCGGTGCGGCTGGCTGAGATTCCGGCCTATGGCGGACTCCAGCCCGCCCTGGTAACCGAGGTGCTGGAACAGTCCGCCACCGTGTTATTGCCCGACGGGAATAGCATCACCCTGGAGTGGGAGCAAGGGCTGTCCAGCGCCCGCCCCTATATCAATGAAAACGCCCGCGGCCCCCGCCCCGAGACCGCCGCCGACGTGGTCACTCGCGGTGATATTATCCGCTTGGAAGCCGACGCGGAAGGCCAGTGGCAGCTGTCACAATTGCCCGTGGCGGAAGCCTCGCTGATCTCCCTGAACCCCAACGATGGCGCCATTATCTCCATGGTGGGCGGCTTTGATTTCCGCCAAAGTAAATTTAACCGGGTCATCCAGTCATCGCGGCAACCGGGCTCCAGCTTCAAGCCCTTTATCTATACCACCGCGCTGGAGAATGGCTTTACACCCGCTACCATTATTAACGATGCCCCGGTGGTCATCGAAGATGCCAGCCTCGAGGGCACCTGGCGCCCGGAAAACGACGGCGGCATTTTCCTGGGCCCCATGCGACTGCGCGAAGCACTCTATCGCTCACAAAACTCAGTTTCTATACGTCTTCTGCGTTCAATGGGGCTGGCCACCGCCCACCAGAGCCTGGAGCGATTCGGTTTTGATAAAAGCTCCCTGCCCTACGACCTGTCACTGGCTCTGGGCAGTCACAGCGTCCCGCCCCTGAAAATGGCCGAAGGCTACGCCACCCTGGCCAACGGTGGCTACAAAGTCGAGCCCTACCTCATTGAGCGCATAGAAACTATCACCGAAGAGGTGGTCTATCGGGCCACACCGCCTACCGTCTGTGCCGAATGCCCGCAGGATCAGAAGATAACCACCCAAGTGGCCACATTACCGGGACTGTCTTTCGACAAATTATTCCCACCGGCGCAACCCTTGCGCCCAGCGGCTCCCCGGGTGCTGGACCCACAGACGGCCTATATGATCGACTCCATTTTGCGAGATGTGATTGCCCGCGGTACCGGGCGACGCGCACGTGTGCTTGGGCGCAGCGATATCGCCGGCAAAACCGGCACTTCCAATGGCCCCAGGGATGCCTGGTTTGCCGGCTATGGACCGGGTGTGGTCACAGTGGCCTGGCTGGGTTTCGATCAGAATACGCCTTTGGGCAACCGCGAATACGGCGGCACAGCGGCCCTGCCCATCTGGATTGACTTTATGGGCGAAGCCTTGGCCGACAAGCCCGAAAAACCCAGGCAGCGCCCCGACGGCATAGTGACTGTGCGCATTGACCCCGAAACCGGCAAACGGGCCGCACCCGATGATCCCGATGCCATATTTGAGATATTTCGCGCCGGTGAAGAGCCACCCGCCGAGGCCGACAACAGCAACGGCTCCGGGGGAGAAACTCCCGACATTCTGCCCGAGGAATTATTTTAGGGCGCCTCTATGGCTGCAAGCGGATAACGGAGGCGTGATCGACCGACATCACCAAAGGCTTATGACCACGCCGATGGGCATGACTGTCATTGCGGTCCACCAGCCAGCCCGTCACCTCAAGACGTTGACCCGGCGAGAGTTCAGTGGCACTGAATGCCTCTGCCGACAGGCGCAATACCACTGGACCATCCAGCTCGACCCACACCACCCGTCCGGCCTGGTCGAGTTTGGTCACCTGGCCATGAATGCGCCGAAAGCCGGCATCCGCGGCTTTAAGCTCGCTGGCGGCTAGAGCGCGAAAATACCTGTGCCCCCACACACCCCGCTGATGTTGCCGCGCCCGGCTCTCCACGCTCTGCAGGCAAGTCCACCACTGGGGAAGCGGTGCCACGGCGATGTAGAAACCCAGCCCCTCCTCCAGCAATTGCACCGAGACGCTCTCGCCCGCCTGATTGTAAAGTTCCCCCAAAAGCCGTCCATAGCGATCGGTACCACCGGGTGCAGGCTGCCAGTAAAGTCGTTCAGCTCGAGAGACAAATTCACGGACATGCTCTCTGGCTTCTTGCGCCAGCGGCTGAGCCGGGGTGTTCTTTCGAGCCAGTTCGGGAGTATTGAGGGAGGCCAGGCGCAGGCGTTCGCCATCTTCGCGCACGAAGGTGTCACCGTCGACAACAGTGGCAATATTCACTTCCGGCAAACCCAGCCGGAAGCCACAGTCGGCGCCCACCGGGCCAACTGCCAACAAGAGAAAGACAGCAGCAAACAGCTGACAGATACGATGCAAGGCAATCATAGCGTTAGATTACCATGATAACCCGCTGTATCAGCGGCCACAAAAAACGCCGGGGCTTGCGCACCCGGCGTAACGATTGGGTCCAGCATCGCCGTGCTGGCAGAAGCGTGGAGCCTTACTTCTTGCCGATACGGCCACCGAAACGCTTGTTGAAGCGATCGATTCGACCACCGGAATCTACCATTTTCTGCTTGCCGGTGAAAAACGGATGACACTCGGAGCACACATCAATGTGGAAGTCCTCTCCCAGCGTGGAGCGGGTTTTGATGGTGTTGCCACAACTGCAGGTGGCGGTGACATCGGTGTATTGGGGATGAATCTCAGCTTTCATGGGTGTGACCTTCATGTTCTGGACGCCGCCACCCGATCCTGTGCCGGGCACGGCGTCACTGTTGACTAAATGAGCCTGAAATCAAAAGAGCGGCGATACTACCAGATTAACGCTCAAAATCAAGTGGTAATCGCCCCTCATATCCAATAACCCCGCCCCAGGGCCAGTTGGGCCAAGAGGAGAGAAATCGGGTAAGCTGTGCGTCTTCAATGAATGCCAGCCACCTGTCGAGATACCATGCGCGCACCCAGGTTTATCCAAGTCGCCCTGCCCGTCCCCCTGTCCCGCCTATTCGACTATCGGCTTGCGGATAATGAACCGCCCCCCTTGCCGGGCTCTCGCCTGCGTGTTCCCTTCGGCAAGCGCAGTCTGGTGGGCATCGGGCTGGCCCTCAGCGAGACTAGCGAGCTTCCCCCGGGGCAGATCCGGGTTATCCAGGAGGTTTTGGACAGGGAGCCGGTGATCGACACCGAGCTGTTGCAGCTGGCCCGCTGGACAGCGGAGTACTACCAACACCCGCTGGGTGAAACCCTGCTACACATACTGCCCGCCCTGCTGCGCCAGGGGGCAGCGGCTCAGGAGCGTCCGCCAGCTCCGGCTCGACTGGGGGTGCAATTGACTCACGAAGGCCGGGGGCTGCCCTCGGGTGCCTTGGGGCGGGCTCCCCGTCAATCAGCGTTAATTGCCTCTCTGCAGGCGGAGCCTACCCTGAGTCTGGAAGCCTGTCAGGCGCGAGGGTTCAGCCGCGGGATTATTCGCCAACTCAAGCTCAAAGGGCTTATCGAGGAATGTGAACTCAGTGCCGGGATGACGGACTGCGAAGCGCCACTGTCATTACTGGACGAACAACGTCAGGCTCTCGACAGTCTTACACCCGGCAAATTCCAGCCCTGTGTTCTAGAAGGCGCCACCGGCAGCGGCAAAACCGAAGTTTACCTGCAGGCCATCGCTCGCCTTCAGGCTCACCAAGCCCATAGCCAGGCACTGGTATTGGTACCGGAAATCGCCTTGACGCCACAGATGCTGACCCGTTTCCGCAGGCGTTTCGGCGATACGGTGGTAGGACTGCACTCGGGACTCAGCGACAGCGAACGTCTCGACGCCTGGGTGCGGGCGCGACGCGGAGACGCGCGTATTGTCATCGGTACTCGCTCGGCAATCTTTACCCCCTTGGCGCACCCCGGCATTATTATTGTGGACGAAGAGCACGATACCTCCTTCAAACAGCAGGAGGGCTTGCGTTACAACGCCCGAGATCTGGCCCTGGTAAGAGCCAGCCAACTGAACATCCCCGTCATTTTGGGCTCGGCCACTCCGGCCCTGGAAACCCTGCACAACGCCCAGCAGGGTCGCTACCAACATCTGCTATTGTCACAGCGTACCGGGGCTCAACTGAAGGCGCCCATTCAGGTGGTGGACCTCGCCCGAGAGCCCCAGCAACAGGGTATAGCCGGCACCAGCCATGCGGCTATCGAACGGCATTTAGCGGCCGGAAATCAGGTGATGGTATTTCTCAACCGCCGCGGGTTTGCCCCTACGTTACAATGCGCCGACTGCGGCTGGATTGCCGGGTGCCCTCACTGTGATGCCCGACTGACCCTCCACCGTCAGCCCGCGCACCTGCGCTGCCACCATTGCGATTATCGGCGGCGACCTCCGTCGCACTGCGAGGCCTGCCACAGCCGGCGCCTGCAGCCGCTGGGCCAGGGTACAGAACGCACGGAAGAGAGCCTGGGGCAGGCCTTTCCCGCCACCCCCATCATCCGTATCGACCGCGATTCCACCCGCGGCAAGCAAAGTATGTCCCGCTTACTGGCACAGGTGCATCGAGGTGAACCCTGCATTCTGGTAGGCACTCAGATGCTGGCCAAGGGACACCACTTTCCCCACTTGACCCTGGTGGTGGTGATGGACGCCGACAGCGGCCTGTTCAGCGCCGACTTCCGGGCCGCGGAGCGCATGGGACAATTACTAACGCAAGTGGCAGGCCGCGCCGGCCGGGCTCAAAAACCCGGGGAAGTCTTTCTGCAGAGCCGCTACCCGGATCACCCTTATTTGCAAACCCTGATTCATCAGGGTTACCGCGCCTTCGCCGACCTGTTGCTCAAGGAGCGCGAACTGGGGCAGATGCCGCCCTACAGCCACCTGGCCCTGGTGCGGGCCGATGCCCCTGACCCGCGAGTGGCCGAGGCATTTTTACAGCGTGCCAAATTGCTGGCTCAAGGCCTTGCCACCGAGGACATTGAACTGCTCGGCCCTCTGCCTGCCTTAATGGAGAGGCGCGGGCAACGCTATCGTTTTCTGCTACAGTGCAAAAGCGAATGGCGACCATCACTTCGACAATTTATGCAGGCCTTAATCAGCGCTTTAAACAGCGAGACCACCCAGCACAACCTGCGTTGGTCAGTGGATGTTGACCCCCAGGATATGAGTTGAACCTCGCCGGCGCCATTGCGGCCGGTGTGACGGCCGCCGTAAAATAGCGGCTTTTGCCGAGAGCGCCCGCGCATGACCCGTGACTACGCCAAAAAACCCCGCGCCAGCAGTACGCGCAAGCCGCGCCCCAAAAGTCAGGTCCCGGCCTGGGTGTGGCTGTTTACCGGCTCGGTGCTGGGGGCTTTTATCATGTTTTTGGTGTATCTTGCCGGCGTGGCACCCGGAACCGTGGAGCAGCCCGACCCACCGCTGACATCTGCCCCGGTGGCCACGGAAACACCAGACGCTGGCGGCGCCAATGAAGAGCAGGGTGTGCCCAAACCACGCTTTGATTTCTACAAACTGCTGCAGGAGAGCGAGGTTATCGTGCCCGCCACCGAGCCCGCCGCCACTGCCGAGGCGAATCCCGCCGCCGACCCGGCCTTCGAGTATATCCTGCAGGTGGGTTCCTTTCGCCGCATCGCCGATGCCGACAATCTTCGAGCGCAGTTGATTTTGCTCAACCTGGACGCGCGCACCGAGGAAGTGACCATCCGCGACGGCGAGCGCTGGCATCGGGTGGTGGTAGGCCCCTTCGACACCCAGAGCAAACTGGCCAAGGCGCGCTCTACCCTGGTGTCCAATCAGTACAACGCGCTGGTACTCAAGCGCAAACTCTAGTGTAGGCCGCCAGGCATAGGCGGCGCCTGGTTCATAGCGCTTTCAAAACCCAGACGCGGCTTGAAAAAGCGACTCGCGCCCCCACCTGTAGCATTCAACCCGCAAAACCCGAGGATTTTTTGTGGAACAATATCGCGGCACAACCATACTCTCTGTGCGCCGGGGCAATCAGGTGGTCATCGGTGGCGACGGCCAGGTATCCCTCGGCAACACCATCATGAAAGGCAATGCCCGCAAGGTGCGGCGCCTCTATAAAGACCAGGTGCTAGCCGGGTTTGCCGGCGGTACCGCTGACGCCTTTACTCTGTTCGAACGCTTTGAAGCCAAACTGGAGGCCTACGGCGGCCAACTGACCCGCGCCGCTGTAGAGCTGGCCAAGGACTGGCGCACCGAGCGCTCCCTGCGCCGGCTGGAGGCGCTGTTGGCTGTGGCCGACAAGGAGGCCTCACTGATCATTACCGGCAACGGCGACGTCATCCAGCCGGAAGACGATCTTATCGCCATTGGCTCCGGCGGCGCCTTTGCCCAGGCAGCCGCCCGCGCCCTGCTGGACAATAGCGAGCTGGGCGCCCGCCAGATCGTGGAAAAGGGTCTGGCCATTGCCGGCGACATCTGCATCTACACCAATCACAATCAAACCATCGAAACTCTCGACTATTGATTTTCACAGACGCAACGCGAGCAGCAGATACCATGTCCACCATGACACCCCGTGAAATTGTCCACGAACTGGACAAGCATATTGTCGGCCAACAGGCGGCCAAGCGCGCCGTGGCCATCGCCCTGCGCAACCGCTGGCGGCGCATGCAGGTCCCCAGTGAATTGCGCAGCGAGATCACCCCCAAAAATATCCTCATGATCGGCCCCACCGGGGTGGGCAAGACCGAAATCGCACGCCGCCTGGCCAAGCTGGCGCGCGCACCTTTTATCAAGGTGGAGGCCACCAAGTTCACGGAAGTGGGCTATGTGGGTCGGGATGTGGAGTCCATTATTCGCGACCTGGTGGAAACCGCTATCAAGCTCAAACGCGAAGAGGCCATGCAGCAAGTACAGATGCGCGCCCTGGAAGCCGCCGAGGAGCGCGTGCTGGATGCCCTTCTGCCCCCCGCACGCGGCGAGGGCAACAGCGAGTCCAGCGGCAATACACGGCAGATATTTCGTAAAAAGCTGCGCGAGGGTGACCTCGATGACCGCGAGATCGAGGTGGATGTAGCCAACACGCCGGTGGGTGTGGAAATTATGGCGCCGCCCGGCATGGAGGAGATGACCAGCCAGCTGCAGAATATGTTCTCCTCCATGAATTCAAGTCGCAGCGAAAGGCGGAAAATGACCGTCAAGCAGGCCATGAAAACCCTGCAGGAGGAGGAAGCGGGGAAACTGGTCAATCATGAGGAAATCAAGGCCAGCGCCATTGAAGCTGCGGAGCAAAACGGCATTGTGTTTATCGACGAAATCGACAAGGTGGCCAAGCGCGCCGAGAGCGGTGGTGGGGCCGACGTGTCGCGGGAGGGGGTCCAGCGCGATCTGCTGCCGCTGATTGAGGGCTGCACCGTGACCACCAAACACGGCATGATCAAGACCGATCACATACTGTTTATCTCCTCGGGGGCCTTCCACCTGAGCAAGCCCTCCGACCTAATCCCCGAACTCCAGGGCCGGCTGCCCATTCGTGTGGAGCTGGAGGCACTGACGCCGGAGGATTTCGAACGTATCCTCACTGAACCCGCGGCCTCTCTCACCGAACAACACCAGGCACTACTCACCACCGAAGGGGTGAGTGTACGCTTTGAGCCCGATGGCATCCGTCGCATTGCCGAAACCGCCTGGCAAGTCAACGAGCGCACCGAAAATATTGGCGCCCGTCGCCTGCATACCTTGCTGGAGCGGCTGCTGGAAGAAGTCTCTTTTAACGCCGGTTACGGCGAAACCGGCGAGGTAGTGGTGGACGCCGCCTTTGTGGACAAACACCTGGGAGAATTAGCCCAGAATGAAGACCTGAGCCGGTATATTCTGTGAGTGCCCCCAGCAAAATCATCCTGCACCGTCAGAGCCGCCAGCTGGAGCTGGTTTTTGGCGAAGTCAGCTACCGGCTGGATGCCGAATACCTCCGAGTCCATTCCCCCTCGGCAGAGGTTCGAGGGCACGGGCAGGCCGTGCTACAGACGGGCAAAAAAAATGTGGGCATCGATTCTGTCGTCTCTGTGGGTAACTACGCTCTGAAACTGGTGTTCAGCGACGGCCACAACAGCGGCCTCTACACCTGGGGCTACCTCGAAGACCTGGCGCGCCATCAAGACCGCCACTGGCATGCCTACCTGGAAGCACTGGACAAGGCCGGCGCCAGCCGCGATCCGGATACGCAAGTGGTCAAGCTGATGGACAGTCCAAGCTGTGATCGGTGATCGGTGATCGGTGATCGTTACAGACTGACAAATCCGGCCCGCGTGCTACCATAGGATTTTAAGCCGAGACGAGCCCATGAGTCCTCCCAGCCTTGCCATTATTGTGCCCTGCTACAACGAGCAGGAAGTGCTGCCCGATACGGTCGAACAGCTGCTGGCGCAACTGGCACTGTTACAGGGAAAGGGCAAAATCAACGCACAATCGCTCATCTACTTTGTCGACGACGGCAGCCGCGACCGCACCTGGCCACTGCTGTGTGACTACACCCGGCAGTATCCCGGTCGCGTGGCGGCTATCAAGCTATCGCGCAACAAGGGGCATCAAAACGCGCTGCTGGCAGGCCTGATGATCTGCGAGGAGGACATTACCCTCAGCATTGACGACGTCCATCTGGCCTTCCAGGCCGTCGACCATGCCATGGTGGACGCCTTCCACGATGGCAGCGATGTGGTTTACGGCGTGCGCGCCCGGCGCGAGGCCGATACCCGCTTCAAGCGCTTTACCGCCGAGAGCTATTACTACCTGATGCGCAAAATGGGGGTGGACCTGGTGTTCAACCATGCCGACTTCCGGCTTATGTCGCGCCGGGCCGTGGAGGCGCTGCGGGAGTATCGGGAAAGCCAGTTGTTTCTTCGGGGGATCGTGCGCGAAATCGGTTTTAACGAAGCCGTCGTCGAGTACGACCGTCAGGCCCGCCAGGCGGGCACCAGCAAATACCCCTTTCGCAAAATGCTGTCCTTTGCCTGGAGCGGTATTTCCAGCTTTTCCACCGCACCGCTGCGCGCCATCACCTTGCTGGGTATTGTCTCCAGCGGACTTTCGCTGTTGACCCTGGTCTGGGTACTCTGCATCCGTCTGCTTACCGACAACGCCGTGCCCGGTTGGGCCTCCATGCTGCTGCCTCTGCTGTTTATTGGTAGTGTACAACTACTCAGCCTGGGGGTCATCGGCGAGTATCTGGGCAAGCTCTATCAGGAAGTGAAACAGCGACCACGCTATCATGTCAGTGAAATCCGACGCGAACCGCCCGGCGTCAATCCCCATTGATTCGCGTCAGCATGGCCGTGGTGGAGCAGCCCTCCACAGCGGGCACGACTGTCACTACACCACCGTAGCTCTCCACCCACTCGCGACCCACTACCTGCTCGCGGGAATAGTCTCCACCCTTCACCAGCACATCGGGTCGCAACTCCCGCAGCAGAGCTTCGGGTGTGGTCTCGTCGAAAGCCACCACCCAGTCCACTGAGGCAAGTGCGGCCAGCACTGCCATGCGCTGCTCCACAGGATTGACCGGCCGGCCCGGTCCCTTGAGGGCTTGCACCGAGGCATCGCTGTTTACCGCGACAATCAGCCGGTCGCCGAGCGCGCGAGCGGCAGCCAGGTAACTCACGTGACCGGCGTGCAACAAGTCAAAACACCCATTGGTAAAGACTATGCGCTCGCCAGCTTCGCGAGCGCGCTCCAGCCGGGCGGGCAGATCCGCGCGCGCTATTTCACCACGGGTCTCTTCACCCTGCAGACGCTGTTGCAGCTCCCCAGGGCTGACGCGGGCGGTACCCAGTTTCTCCACCACCAGTCCCGCCGCCAGATTGGCCAGCCGTGTAGCCACAGGCAGCTCACAACCGGCGGCCACAGCGGCGGCCAGCAGCGCGATCACCGTATCGCCGGCGCCCGTTACGTCGAAGACTTCACGCGTATGCGCCGGTAAGTGAATCGGTGGTTCACCGGATCGCAGCAGGGTCATGCCGGCCTCGCCGCGGGTAACCAACAGCGCAGGCAACGCCAAGTCTGTCATCAATTCCCGGGCGCGCTCCAGTAAGTCGGCCTCGCCCGACCAGGCACCGACCACCGCCCGCAGCTCCCCAAGATTGGGCGTCAACAGCTGAGCCCCGCGATAGCGTGTAAAATCCTGTCCCTTGGGGTCCACTAAAACCTCAACGCCCGCCTCCCGTGCGGCTGCAATCAACGGCTGTGGATCGCTGACACTCCCTTTGGCGTAATCGGAGATGACCAGCACATCCACCTCCGCCAGCCGTATCCGGGCGGCCTCCAACAGGGAGTGGCTGTCCTCCACAGTATAGGGCTGCTCAAAATCCAGGCGCAGCAACTGCTGGTGCCGGCTGATAACCCGCAATTTGGTAATGGTGGGCTGGGCGCAGTGTATGAACTGAGTATCGATGCCCCCCTCTATACACTGTCGTGCCAGCTGCTCGCCAGCCTCGTCCCGGCCCACCAGACCCATAAGACAGACACTGGCGCCCAGCCCCGCAATATTCATGGCCACATTGCCCGCGCCACCGGGTCGGTCGGCGGTCTCCTCCACCTTGACAACCGGTACCGGCGCCTCCGGCGAGATACGAGCTGTTTCACCCTGCCAATAGCGATCCAGCATGACATCGCCCACCACCAGCACCCGGGCGCGAGTAAAGTCTGGCAGTTCAGGCGTCTCCATGGGCTCTCCGTCAGAGGGTCAAGGTGTCGGCAAGGGTAGCGCTGTGCAGGCGTGCATAGTGGCCCTTGAGGGCCATCAGTTCAGTGTGTGTCCCCTGCTCCACAATTCGCCCCTGGTCCAGTACCGCTATACGATCAGCTTTCTCAATGGTGGATAAACGATGAGCCACCACAAAAGTAGTACGGCCCCGGCAAACGGTTTCCAGCGCTGTCTGGATGAAGCGCTCAGATTCATTGTCCAGTGCCGAGGTCGCCTCGTCCAGTATCAGAATGGGCGCATCCTTGAGGATGGCGCGAGCAATGGCCAGTCGCTGGCGCTGTCCCCCGGAAAGGCGCGAGCCGCCCTCGCCAATGACGGTGTTAAAACCCTCTGGCAGCTTGTCAATGAAGCCCACGGCGTTAGCCAACTCGGCTGCGCGACGGATGTCGGCCTCGCTCGCCTGCTCCAGGTGACCGTAGGCAATATTGCGCGCAACCGTGTCATTGAAAAGGATGACATTCTGAGTCACCAGAGCGATCTGTTCGCGCAAATTATCCAGGCGGTAGTCGCGAATTTCCACATCGTCGAGGCAGATACGCCCTGTATAATCGCCATAAAAACGCGCGAGCAAACTGACCAGGGTGGATTTACCACTGCCCGAGCGGCCCACCAGTGCCACCACCTCACCCGGCGATACCTCCAGCGACAGTCCATTCAGTGCCGGGCGAGTATCGCCGTCATAACAGAAACTGACCTGCTCCAGGCTGATTTTGCCCTTTGCCCGTTGTACCTGGTACTGGCCCTCATCTGTCTCACAGGGCTGATCGAGCACCTGGAATACACTGTCGGCGGCGGCCACCCCCTTCTGAATAACCGGTACAACTTCACTGAGCTGGCGCATGGGTTTTAACACCATGCCCACGGCCAGGAAATAGGCCACAAACGCTCCAGAGTCGGTAATACTCATATGACCGAGGGCCACCCACAACAGGGAAGCCATGGCTAAGGCAATCAACATCTGGATCAATGGCGTGTTGAGGGTGGCGGTGAGGGAAATTTTGACGTTCTGTAGGTAGTTGCGCCAACTGGCGGCCGCGAAGCGGCGCTTTTCATAGGACTCTCCGCCGAAACTCCGCATTACCCGATAGCCGTTGATCATTTCCGAGGAGACCTGGGTAATCTCCCCCATGCTGTGCTGCACTTGGGTACTGAGTCGACGCAGGCGCTTGCCCACATAGCCCACCAGCAGAGCAATCAGTGGCACCACCGCCAGCATCAAGAGTGTCAGCCGCCAATCCTTGTAAAACAGATAGGAGAGCAATGCGATAATCGTCATACCCTCACGCAAAATTGTCTTCAAGGCATCACTGGCCGCCGTGGTGACGTTATTCACGTTGTAGGTCACCATGGACATCAGCCGGCCGGATTCATTTTTATCGAAGTATAGCCCCGGCAAATAAACCATATGGTTAAACAGCTGCACCCGCAGCTTGTCGACGACCCGGAAGGACACCTTGGCCAAAAAATAATTGCCCAGAAAACCACCAAAACCACGTACGGCAATAATAGCCACAATGATCAATGACGGCTGCCAGAGGGGGCCGCGCTCGCTGGCCTCGATAAAGTCCAGCAGATATTCCATGTACTGAGCCATGGCTGGCTGTGACAGGGAATAGACCACAAACCCCAATACACTGACCGTAAAGGTCAACCAGTGAGGCTTGAGATAGGCCAGTAGGCGCAGGTAAACATCCAGCGATGCTGGCGAGGCGACGGCAGGCGGATCTTCGGGGGTCTTGGACATAAACGGGCCAGATGTTGGTCGGGCCGGAACTAAATCCCGCCCCGGCAAAATCCGCTATTCTACTATAATCTGGACAAGAGGTGGTTTGACGCCGGCAAGGCGGTTTTCACACCCTGCCGCTTCAACAACCTTCTGATTAAGTTGCCCGAGCAATCACTGGACGATTCGCTTGACGGCGCTGGGCGCTACGCAGCAGGCACCAGAGTATTACCAGGAAAAACAGATAGACAGTCACCCCACTGTTGTGGCTAAAGAAGGCCTGTGACAGCCCAAAAACCATCATACAGCTTACCAGAAGAATGCCGGACAGGGCGAAGGCCCGCACCTCGTGCTGGTGACCGTACCGTCTTGCGGAAAGTTGACGCGCAAACAACAACAGGGGTGCCAGATACATTACCAGTAAGCCGGACAATCCCACCATTCCCTGCTTGAGCAGGCTATCGAGGGCATCATTGTGAACGTGGGTGAAACGTCCAATGACCGTCGCCAATTCCCCATCTTTAACCAGTGCCTGCATGGACTCAATATATTCGCGCTCGCCCCAGCCAACCAGGGGATACTCCCGGGTCAGCAACAGCGCTGTGCGCCACATTTCAAATCGAATACCCACTGAGGAATAGGCCTGCTGTGTTTCGAAGTAACGCTCCACCTCCTCACTGGCCATATGCAGCCGATCCTGCACGCCGGTCTGCGGCACCAAGTACAAGGCTGCCAGTAGCGTCATGGCCATCGCGATACCCGCGGCCAAATAGCGTCGACGCATATGCCGACGATAACCGAGATAGATAATCGTCAAGCCCACCGGCAGGGCCAGCCACCCTCCCCGCGTTCCTGACAGCAGTGAGCCCACCAACCCCAGGATGGCCGCCAACACCAGCGCTCCTACCCACAGCTGAGAGCGGGGTTGGCCCAGCGCCCAGCCGATACCAGCCAGACACAAAAAGCCCAGCAGCAGGCTCAAATTGCCGAACTGCACGGCAATCATAAACCCCTCAGCCCGCACATAACTGCCACTGGCCACTTGCCAAATAGCCAGGCTCCCGCCGGCAATGGCACCAAAAACCAGACCCGACCACCAGAATACGGCCTTGGGTGGATAGGCCAGTGCCAGTGTCAACACCAGCATAGCGAGGATATAGCGGCTCGCCTGTTCGTATTCACTGAGCGGCTGAGCATGAATGACATTGAGTAGGACCACCGTAAAAAAGGTGTACATCAGCGCCCATAACAACACTTTATCCTCTTCCCGCCAGGGCACTGTGGGCCGCTTGATAGCCAGCAATGGCAAACCCACCAAAAATAACAAGGCTGGGCCATAAGAATAGCCCGAGGGCACACTCAGGCAGAGGGCACCGGCAAGCGCCACAGTCCAGGACACAAATAGCCGCACTCCCCTGCCCGGGGCCTGTTGCGTCAAGGTGGTCACGGGCGCTGTCTGAAAATCGATAGCCAAATCGGAACCGGTGGTCGCCACTGTTGTCCTTCTCCTACTGTAAATCCGGGGCTATTGAATCATATTTCCGCCCGAGGGGTTAGCCCATCGCCCCCCGGCAGTCGTTAAAAAGTGTAGTCTGGCGTGAAAGATGTGAACCCGGCCTGAATAGCTGGCTCACTACACTGGTCTTCACTGTGCGGATTGGCGTTGATAGCCTTCTTCTAACGCCTGCCAATCCTGTTCTCGCCAGCAAAACCGTGACAGTCGGGTATGTTCCTTGCGCAGCGAGCGCAGTAGCCGCTTAAGGTTCTCTCTCTGCCAGGTACCCGGCGGCCGGCGGCCACAGCGGTCAAAATCGATCAACCAAACTCTGCCGCGCGTATCCAGCAAAATATTGTGGCAGTTAAGGTCGGCATGATACACGCCCGCCGTGTGTAATTGTGCCACCACCGCACCTACCGCTCGCCACTCCTCCAACGATAGGGGGCGCTGTTGCAGTATATGGGCCAGATCGAGACTATCGGCAATACGCTCCACCAGGATATCGGCACGGTACCAGTGCCCCTCTGGGCAAAATCGTGCGGCACAGGGCCGGGGCACCGGCAACCCTTGCTGGTGCATCCACTGCAAGAGGCTGAATTCCTGCATGGCACGACTCTGCAACACCGGCTCGCGCCAAAAACGATCGGTCACCCATCTACCCACCAGACCGCCACGGTAATAATGGCGCAATACCATATCGTGCTGATGGTGACGCACAAACCAGGCTGTATTGCGCCCTCCAGCGCTGCCCAGCACCGCCTTCTGCTCTTGCCACCACTCGGGGTTAAAGCAATGCTCCGTGATGCGCTGGAAAAAGTCTGTCTGGTACCAATACACGCCACTGTCCAAACAACACTGACGAAACTGGCTGACTTCCGGACCCAAAATACGTTCGATAGCCCCCAGTGTGCGCTGAGTCACTCCCTGCTGCTGCTGGAAAAATTGTCTGGCCCGCCCACCCTGCTGCCGACGCTGATCGGGGTATTCCAACAACATCCGGGTATTGCTCAACAGAGCTTCGGCATCATCCACCAGGCTCACGGCATCGCGTCGCTGCAACTGCGAATAGGC
>CBFGUT010000007.1:0-30235 GCA_965652265.1 uncultured Cellvibrionaceae bacterium
GCGCGGTGTTGGATACAGGCTGAGTGTGGAATAGACTGCCCTCGGCTGCCCTTCGCCAGAGATTGGCACGAGGCCGCTGTTCGGTAAAGTAAATCGCATTGCCGTGGGCACCATAGCGGGGTTGCGAAATCAGACCATTGTCACGTGCGGGCAACTCCAGCGATACCGCACTGCCATCGCGATAGACCAGGAACCACTCCCGGGCATCAGGCAGATAAGCCAGCAGTCCACTGCCATCGGGAATCCAGTGGAAGTGTACCCGCTTGGCGGAAAACTGCCGGCTGGCGAAACGGCGCTCATCGGGCGTATAGAAGTCCAGTCGCACACCATTGTGTTGATGGCTGGCCACGGCGGTCAATTGCCGGTGGATACGACTGGCCAGGGGGTTGGGCACGGCATCCAGCGGGGGCAGCACCGACAGCCACTGGCTGTCGAGGGCGTAGCGGTAGCGCTGATTGACCGGAGCAATACCCTGCCGGCCCACCAGTTCCAGGGTATTTTCGTCCCACCAGGCAAGGCTACTGATATGCCCCTGCCAGTAACTGAGGCGGTGTTTCTCCAGAACTCGCTCCCCGGCCACGTCCAGCGAGAAAACATGAATGTCGTACAGTTGTGGCTGCGCCGGGCTGGTCTCCATAGGCCAAATACCATCGCGACCCTCCACCAATTCCACCACGGCAAGTTGCTCTCCCGACGGTGACCATTCCAGATGCCGCCAGCTACCCCTGGTCTCAGCCACCATCCAGTCGCGAGCGCGGGCATCGCGAACCAGCAGCTGGCTATCTCCCGTCTCCCGCTGACGGACATAAGCCAGGACTTCCTGAGTAGGGTGAGGGGTGGCCTCCCGCTCGTGTCCCACTTCGTTGGTGTAGCCCTGCACCCGATCAAATGCCACCCGGTGGGATTTGTCCAGCCACAAGCTGTAACCCTGCCCCAACAACCATGGGAAGAGCACCCAGGCGCTCAACCCTATTGCCAATACCCCCAGCGAGAGCATTGCCGCTAACCGCAGCGATGAACGCCGGACCGCAAGCTCACCCGCAGCGGGTTCCGACTGAAATACCGGCTCGATGCGCAACTGGTAGCCCTTCTTAGAGTAGTGGGCCACCACCTCGCGCTCATCCAGTAGCTCCGACAAACCCTTGCGCAGCAGATTAATGCTTTTCTGTACCGAGCCGTAAGTGACCACGCGCCCCTGCCAGACATGCTCTATCAGCTCATCATTGTCGATAACACGATCGTAATGACGAGCCAGATAGCAGAGCACAGCCATGGCCTTGGGCTGCAGGCGCACAGTCTGACCCCGCGCCGACAGCTCATTGCGCGCGGGAGACACCAATACCCCTGCAAGGGTAAAACTCTGTGAGTGATTTTTCATCGCAACACGGCTCTTGTTGTGCTTATATTGGGACTGATTGAGTCCAGGGCCGGTACTTTAGATTCAGCATAGCGCAGATAAGTGCTATCGCTATTCACTGCCGAATATTGGCCAACCCGTCACTGACCGTAATATTATTTTGCAGCAATTAGCGGCAAAACGACAACTCCAGCCAAGTTTGACAAAATTCATAACCCTCTGATTTAAATAAGATAATTTTTGGTAAGCAAAAGGTAATCAAAGCTTCGCCAAGCGGTCAGTGGCCAGCTCTCAGCCTGTCTTATTATGGACCTCGACAACAGGGGAATAACCCCTGACCCGACAACTTGTATGAGGGCTTTGCCATGAAATATCACCACTTTGCTATGGGCTTACTTTTCGCGGGTCTGACGGCCGGCGCCAGTACCGCTATGGCGGATACCCAGGTGTATATCAACGAGAACCTGGGCTTCAATGTCGAGGGCTACAACTACGCGCAATCCGAGTATCCCTGTGAAGTCGACAAAGTCCTGGTCGAACAGATCATTGAGCGGGGGCGTCGCCACAAGCTGCAGATAGAGGCAGTCAGCACAGCTGACAAAATCCGCAATGGTGAAATCCCTGTGATCGCTATAGATTTCGATGCCCTGGCACTCGGTAGTAAGGAGCAAACTTTCGGCACCGAATCCAGCAGCAACCTGCCGAGCGTCAAAGTGACCGCCGCACTGATTGGCAATCGCTTCGCGGAGGGCTTTACCACCGCCAAACACAGCTGTGCCATTGCCCACCTCAACGAACTGACGCCGACCAGCAACGTGCTGGACCTGGGCACAACCCATACGGTGTGTTCTGCAACCCATCGTTGTCTGCGCGATCTCAGCCGGGACATTGTCGAGTGGGTGGCGCCCCAAGTGCAATAACTATCGACACTGGCCATCATAAACAGACGCGAGTGCCCGGATGGCACTCGCATCCTGACATTTAAACGCTCAGGGCGTAGAATGCCTCCCCTCTGGAGGCGACATGACCGACACCACGACTATCGACCACGCCTATCAGGCACTGACACCGGACCTGGTGATGGATGCCGTGGAAAGCCTTGGCTATCACTGCGACGCCCGTGTATTCGCTCTCAACAGTTATGAAAATCGCGTCTATCAGGTGGGCATTGAAGACAGTGCACCGCTAATCGCCAAGTTTTACCGCCCCCGGCGCTGGAGCGATGAGCAAATACTGGAGGAACACCGCTTTTCCCAGGCACTGTTCGATTTGGGCGTGTCAGTGGTACCCCCACTGCCGAACACTCAGGGCCAGACTCTATTCCACTATGAGGGCTATCACTTTGCCCTTTATCCACGCCAGGGTGGCCACGCGCCCAATCTGGACGACTTCGACCAGTTACTGAGCCTGGGACGGGCACTGGGGCGAATTCACGCTCTGGGTCAGGTGACACCCTTCGAACACCGGCCAACCCTGAATATTGAGACCTTTGGCGAGGCCAGCCGACTCTACCTGCTCGACCAGGGGTTTATCCCCGACACGCTGATCCCCGCCTACGAGAGCCTGAGCCGCGACCTGCTGGCGCGCTGTCAGACAGCCTTCGCCACGGTGGATTTTCAGTCCATTCGTCTGCATGGCGATATGCACCCTGGCAATATCCTCTGGCGCGATCCTGTCCCGCATTTCGTGGACTTCGACGATGCCCGCAACGGTCCCGCCATCCAGGATATGTGGATGTTGTTATCCGGTGAGCGCGACCAACAGAGCCTGCAATTAGCGGAAATACTGGAAGGCTACCGCGAATTTGCCGATTTCAATTTGGCCGAGTTGGGGCTGATCGAAGCCCTGCGCAGCCTGCGCCTGATGCACTACGCCGCCTGGCTGGCCCGTCGCTGGAGTGACCCGGCATTTCCGCACAATTTTCCCTGGTTCAATACCGAGCGCTACTGGGCCGAGCATATTCTGGAGCTGCGCGAACAGCTCGCGGCACTGGACGAACCACCACTGGCGGTATACTGAGTCTGATGTCTGATGTCTGATGTCTGATGTGATAAGTGTAGGGACTCTTCTCTGGATCATGTCCAGCATCTACGAGAATTCATGCACAATTTAAAGTTGGACAGCGGTACTGGAAATTTGTCGGCTAGAGCGGAATAATGGCCCCCTGAAGCGAGGAGAGACTATGCCCACCAAAACTGCCACCGCCAGCGCCGATCCGGTATGGGAGGAAATTCGCCAACGCGCCTACGAACAGGCGGGGGACGAGCCCATGTTGGCCAGTTTTCTCTACGCCACGATTCTCAACCACAACACACTGGAGGATGCGCTGAGCTTCCACCTGGCGGGCAAGCTGGACAGCCCCGCCCTGCCCGCCATTTCCGTGCGCGAAGTCATCGATGCCGCTTTTGCCGACGACCCCGGTATTGGCGCCGCGGTGCGTGCCGATATCCAGGCCGTCAACGAACGCGACTCCGCCTGCTGCTCGCTCACCACCCCGTTTCTGTTTTTCAAGGGCTTTCATGCCCTGCAGGCCTATCGCGTCGCCCACTGGTTGTGGAAAAAAGGGCGGCGGTCACTGGCGCTGTTTCTACAGAACCGTATTTCCGTGGTCTTCTCCGTGGATATTCATCCGGCGGCCGTGATCGGACGCGGCATTATGCTCGATCACGGTACCGGTATTGTCATCGGTGAAACCGCCGTGGTGGAAGACGAGGTGTCTATTATGCAAGCGGTGACACTGGGCGGCACTGGCAAGGAGAGTGGCGACCGCCATCCCAAAGTGCGCAGTGGGGTGTTGATCAGCGCCGGGGCCAAGATTCTCGGCAATATCGAAATTGGCCACTGCGCCAAAGTGGGCGCGGGTAGTGTGGTACTAAAGTCAGTCCCCCCCCGTACCACCGTGGCCGGTGTGCCCGCAAAAGTGGTGGGCACTACCGACTGCGCCCATCCGTCGCGGGCGATGAATCATACTATTAGCGAATAACTGCTGGGCCAAGACAACCTGGCCCCGCACCCTTCGCGATAATGTTGCGCGACTACGCACCGCAACAACTGGTGTCATCATAATTTCACAATGCACCGGCTAAATGCGCACTATGGTAAATATCTATTCATCTCTCTAGGACTTTAGCGTGCCGTTATCTTTCACCAGGATGTTTCCCAGGCGCCGGCATCCAATGCCTAAAACAGATCTGACCTTTTTGGAAGTTTCATCCCATCAGCACTACTGCCATTTAGCAGACACTCTGGACGAAAGGGCCAGACATCAGAGGCGGATTGAATCAGGCCTGCTGCCACTGACCCCTCAAGATTTCAAGCTACCAGGTTACTGTTACCCCTGTGGCCGTCAGGTGGAATTTTCGGTGGATTACCTCTATGCCGATCCTACCGCCCAACCACACAGGCCCAACTGGCGCGAGCGAATGATCTGCCCCCTATGCGGATTGAATAATCGTATGCGCGCTGTTATACACGGTTTCAGCCTTTACAGCAGGACTGGGAGACACGCGGCCCTCTACCTGACAGAGCAGGTCACCCCTTTGTATCGGTGGTTTAAAAAGCAGTATCCGAAAACTTTCGGCAGTGAATTCATTGCGCCCGGCGAGCCACCGGGCAGCTTGCATCAAAGAGGTTTTCTCAAGTACATCCGCCATGAGGACTTTACACAATTGAGTTTTGCGGACGCCTCATTGGACAGCATATTAACCTTTGATGTATTGGAGCATATTCCCCACGAGGAGCAGGCACTACATGAAGCATGGCGCTGTTTGAAACCCGGTGGCCTCCTGTTACTAACCGCACCCTTCAACCCCACATCGTTGGAAAATGTGCGACGGGCAACTATCGACGAGCATGGAAAAATTCACCATCTATTGCCCCCGGAGTACCATGGCAACCCCATTAACCCCGAAGGCGGCTGCCTGTGTTATCACTGTTTCGGCTGGGCTCTGCTGGACGACCTGCGCGCATTGGGTTTTCAGGACGTCAAATGCCTATTCTACTGGTCGGACACCTTTGGCTACCTGGGGGGAGAGCAAATCATCATTACAGCCCGCAAGCCTCAATGACAATAACAACAATCAATACGGTCTGCTTACAGCTTCGGCACAGAAATCAGAAAAGACAAATAAAGATGGCTTATCGAATATCCGAGACTGCTCTATTTTTCCCATCGTAGTATTTGAGCAAATAGATTGGCGACCCCGATAGTCGAGGGTTATCGAGAGTTTCGCCCTCTCTGTCGAGCGCGCGGAGAAATTCGACATCGGGAGCGGAGTTTATCTCCTTGTCCACTGCCCATATCATATAAACGACTTCCCGGTCACGCTCAAACTCAAGGCAGTAAACACCGTCGTTCAGATGGCCTTTGATAAAGCACGCTTTGCCCAGCAGTTGTAAAAAAAACTGCAGGGCTTTAAAAGCGGGGCGTGGCCTGAAGTTATCCAGATCATCCACCAGACCGTATCCGTGCGCCGACAGCCGCCACCAGAAAACTTGCTCCACATGCCCCGAACACAGGCTGATGGCAAGAAAACGCAACATATAGTCGGCGTAGTCGCTCTCGGATTCACCGGGGTTAGCGGTAAACCATTCGGGCGCGGTATAGGGGCTACCCACGGGAGAATAGATGCCCGTATGCTGAAGCGGCCAATTGGTTTCGGAAATAATCACACCGGCATCGGTACTGCCAGAAATTTCCGACAACGCGCGCAACAGGGCGCATTTTTCCAGCGTGGAAAAGCCATTCTGTTTATGCTCGGGTGCACCGCGGCGGTCTACGTAGAGTAAATGTGATAGTCCATTCAACCGTTGACTGGCGGGCACCGCCTGCAGGCAGGCAATCACCCGATGGTATTCAAAATCGATACAGGCGGGCCCGGTGATACGAAGCTCGGGAAATCGCGACCTCATGGCCAGCGCCGGCGCCAGCAGTTGCGCATAGTCCTGCGCCGTCCACAGCCCCCATTTGACCCGGTTGGGCGCCTGGGCAACCTGTACCGCCAATACTTTACCAGCAATAGCGGGAATCACGTTTTCCAAAAAGCATCGCCACTGCTCGGAATTCACCACCGCCTGGCGATCCTGTACCAGTGCGACCATCACCTCACCTGCTGCAGCCGTCACCTTGTTCAACAGTTCTATCCCCCGCTGCCACGCCTCCGGCCCTTGGTGATGGTAAAAACGTATCAATACCGGCGGTTTGCCCAGTGCAGACCACAGCGACAATTCCTGCTCCAGGTAATCCGGGTGTGGATGCAGGGCGACCCCGATCCTTCCCTCCATATCAACCGGCTCGGTAAAACTTGTTTCCAGGCGCCGGCGGTAGCGTCGCATCAATGCCGGCAGGGCCATTAGCGCATGGATAGTTTCGCGAAACAAAGGCAAGAGCAGGCGCAAACGAATCGGCCACTTCTCCCCACTGTCGAGCGCGATAGTGGGTTGCGCTGACTTTTCATCCCACAACCAGATATTCTCTGCAGCGGGATAGGGCGAGGGCCCCAACCATTTGCCCTGTCTGAAATAACGTATCGGGTGACGCCAGTAGCGGGTGCGATTGTGCCAGGCAAACCTTCGACGGTAGTGCCTCTCCCAGCGCCGGAAAGCCGGTGGGATCTCACCATCGCCGAAATACATATGATGGAAAATTTTCCGGTAGGGCCCGGTGAGGGCAATACGGCACAGATCCCTGGCCCGATCCCTGAGGCTGAGACCAGTCGCACTGATACGGGCACGATTGAGATCGATAAACTGCACCGGGAGGTTATTGTCTTGTGGCAATAAGATATTCTGATTACCCAAATCACCGTGAGCCACACCCGCTTCGTGCAGTTTACGAACTGCCGGGGCGACTCTCTGCAACACCTGCATGAGTGGCGCGTTATCGCGTTGCCGATGGAGTATATCGGCCAGCACTGCCGTGAGCGTGGGCGCCTCAATATATTCACAAATATAGTAGCTTTCCAGCAGGCGTCCACGCTGCCATTTATCCAGCCAGGCAATGGCCTTTGGTGTGCCCACCCCCGCCTGCTGCAGATGTGTGGCCAGACGCCAGCTGCGTTCCGCCTTGCTCTTGCGAACGCGATCCGACCAGTCTTTTAACCAGCTTTGACGCTTAAAGATTTTCACGGCGACGGTGGTGGTACCGCCGGCAAGGGGCAGATGCATCAGCAGAACCTTATCGGCACCTGTAGAGAGTACCGGCAGGCTTGCATCCTCCAGTCGGCTGGAGAGTGCCTGCAGGGCCCGGCGCAATTCGGGACAATCGTGTTCGGCGGCGATCTCACCCCGGTAAGGACCAAGGTTGGAAAAAGCCGAGGTGTCGGCCTGCACGGCGTCACTCCTGTTGATCAGCAAAGGGCGGGATTGTGACAAGCTGCCCCTGCGTACGCAAGCGCTACTCCGCCAACCAGCCCTTGCTCACCGCGATATCGATCTGTTGGCTGATCCAGTGATGGACGGCGGGAATTTCATCGGCAATAAAGGCGTGTTTGGCTGCCACCTGGTGACGGCGAATACCATGGTCCCGCCAGGCTCTTCCCTCGGTGGCCAGATTCAGCATAAAGGGCAAGAGGCGATCCGCCACCCGCAACAGGCGGGTTTCGAGGCACTCTCCGGTTTCCTGCTGCTCCCACAAAGCCGCCACCTCGTCAAACCAGGGCGAATGCTCGCGCGCCAGTCTGGTCATGCACTGCCGCTCCCGGGCCGAGGCCTGGTCGCGCTCGGGGGAGTAAAGCAGGGTATCGCCGCCGTCGATTTCCCCCAGATCGTGTACCAGTGCCAGCTTGAGCAGCTTCTCCTTGTCCACCGGCAGCGCCAGATGCTCGGCCAGCAGCCACACCGCCATGGCCAGATGCCAGGAGTGCTCCGCTGAATTCTCCAGGCGCCGACCACTGTCAGTGTAAGTGCACCGCTCCACGGATTTGAGCTTTTCCAGCTCAGTCAGCACTTTGACAAAAGCGATCACATCCACTCTTGGCCACCTCCCAATCGGTTGAAAAAAAGCCGCCCTGGGGCGGCTTTTGCTGAATGTTGAGACGCCCTTTAGTGGGACTCCCGCTCAATCTCCCCTTTAAGGTGACTCAAGTACTCCACCAGGTCCCGAAGTTGTTCGCGGTTGAGAATCTGCCCCATGGGCGGCATGGCCGAGGGGCCATTTTCCTGCGAGGCGATATCGGCTCGCGCCACTTCCACGGCATCATCACCCGTACCGATGGTCATATGGGTCTCGCTCTCCGCGGAAAACAGTCCCTCCACTTCCGTGCCGTCCTTGAGTACCAGTTTCACCCGACCAAATCCAGGGGCGATGCGCTGACCAGGCGCCACCATGGAGGCCAGCAACTGCTCGCGATTGAGCTTGAGGCCAATGTCGGTGAGATTGGGACCCACCGGGCCGCCGCGTTCACCCACCACATGGCAGCGCACGCACTGGGCGGCATTGCTGTACATAAACATGCCCCAACCGTTGCGGGCGTTACCACCGTAGAGTGACTCACGGTACAGATCCACCGGATTGCTTGCGTCCTTACTGGATTCGTAGCTGGCCAAGAGCTTATTCAGGGCTTCGCTGTCATAGGCCTTGGCGGCATTGACCAGCTCCAGTTGAACCTCGGGTATCACCTCGCCATCAATCAGTTTCTGCAGTTGCTCAGCCAGCGCCGCCTCCGCCTCGGGTGCCTTGATAGTCGCCAGCGTGGTCAGGGCTGTCTGCTGCTCGGCAATGGTGGCGGTACCCAGTAACAGGGTATGCATCTCCACCGCCTGAGCGGCCGGCAGCTCCAGTTCAGGCACCATGGCCAGGGCGGCACTGCGCACCTCGACAGCCTCGTCGTTAAGAGCGGCAAATACCACTTCTCCCATGCTCTCGTAACCCAGCGCCTGCAGGGACTGCAGTGCCGCCAGGCGCACTTCGCCGGCGTCATCTCCGCTAAGGGCCTCGCTCATTAGCGGCATAGCTTCCCGGTAGCCAAGATTGCCCAGAGCCCTCACGGTGGCCGCGCGCACTTCGGCACTGTCATCCGCCAACAGCGTCTGATAGGCATTGCCCAGTACCGCCTTGGCGTCTTCCTCACTGTTGTGTCGCTCGCCCCGGTAACGCCCGCTCACACGATCAAACACCGAGGGTTCGGCCCAGTGTGCGAGGGTGGCAATGGCCTCAGCTCGCAGAGCCGCGGGCGCCTGTTCACGGGCCGCAAAACTTCCCAGCCGCTCGGCATTGGCGCGCTCGCCACCTTCGAGGTTGGCATTTATCACCCGGCGCAACAGAGGCTCATTGGTAAAGGTTGTGGTCTCCAGCAGAGCCGCCAGGGCCGGCAGAGCTTCCTGGATAAACAGGTCGTCATTGATCAATCGCGCAGCATCCGTTACCACCTGCTCACTGTCATCCTGCAGGAAATTTGCAATGGCAGGGTCGCGCATACGCCCCAGGGCGACCACCGCGGCTATGCGCACCGCTTCACTGGTGTGGCCGGTGAGTGCTGCCAGGGCCTCGGCATCGCCAATACGGGAGAGTGCAATGGCACCCACCTGCTGCAGGTAGACATCCTCGTCGGCATTGTCCGCCAGCATCGCAGTGATCGCCTCGACACTGGCTTCATCGCCTATGCGACCCAGCGCCTGGGCGGCAAAGAATTTGGCCCGAGGCTCTCCATCGTCGAGCAGCCCGCGCAAAGCTTCTGCGGCGGGCGCATAGCGCAGATCTCCCAGGACCTTGGCAGCCTGGGCACGGATTTCCCCATCGCTATCGCTCAACAGAGGCACCAGCGGTTCGGCAGCGCTGGCTTGATCGCGCCCCAATTGTCCCAAACCCCAGATGGCATGAATGCGAGCCAACTGGTGCTCATGCGCCAGGGTCTCCACCAGTGCGGTCTGCTCACCGCGGCCCACCAACTCAAACTGGGCCTTGCTGCGCACTCGCATATCATCGTGGGCCAGGTGGCCTTGCAACGCCGTCACGGCCAGCGCGGTAAAGTCCTCAGCCAACAGAGCTTCGGTTTGCCGGCGCAGCTCGCTATCGCTGGCTTCAGGCGTATCCAGTTTCCAGATACGGCCCTTGCCATTGCGGCCCCAGCCCTCAATCCAGTCGGTAGTGTAGAGAGCACCATCGGGGCCAAAATCTAGCCCGGTGCTGAGTATCCCACCCATGAATTTCTGGTCGCTGGCTAACTCAAAGGAGGCCCCCTTGGGCTCCAGCGTGAAGGCGTGGATACCCGAGCGACTGGGCGCACCGATAAATTCCACTACAAAGAAGTGATCGCGCCACTGCTCGCTGAGGGCGGTGCCCGGATTGTAGGTCATGCCGGTGGGGCCATTGTGATAGGGGGCGATGGGCGGCAGGATATGGGATGCCTGCCCCTCGAATCGGGTTTTATAATAACCCTCGTCCATCCACACCTTGTAGTCGTTGTTCTTGGGGTCGGTGTATTTACCGAACTGCCAGTTGATACGCCAGCCGCTGTCAGAACCGTCAATGAGATAGACCAGTCGCTCACTCTCGCCAGGGTGATCACCGTCGTTATCCACGGTAATCAGGTTGCCGTATTTGTCGAAAGTGAACTCGTGGGTATTGCGCACCCCGTGGGCAAACACCTCAAAGTGGCTGCCGTCCGGCTCACTGCGCACCACCACCCCGCGGTTGGGATTGGGATGGTGATTGCCGTCCACATCGATGATATCCGCCCCGATATCGCCAATACCGTAATAGATCATGCCGTCCGGGCCCAGGGTCACGCCCGACATGCCGTGGCCACTGAAACCTATATGGACCCCAAAGCCATCGGCAATGGCTTTTTTGTTATCGGCCATACCATCGCCATCGGTATCTTTCACCTGCCAGGCGTTAGGTGCCACCGCCAGGAAGAGTTCATCGCGCTGGTTGTGGTAATAAATCCCCCCCAGCACATCGGTGACTTCACTGTTGAAATCGCGCAAAAACAGGCTGGCCTCATCGGCACTACCATTGTCGGTTTCGTCCGTTAATAGCCAGACCTCTTCCTTTTCTACTGCCAGGTCGCGCCAGTCGTGGGAGCCATCGTCGTTGCGATCCGGAATATCCTCTTCCGTCAGATTTTTATCGGTGGCAAAGGTCCGTTTGAGGAAATTACGGCGATCCTCCACCGTTTCGAAGCTGACGGAATCGGTGATCCAGTTGGGATAGGGACGAATATCAAATTCCGAGTTATTGCTGCGGTGGGTAACCGTCACCCAGGCGCGACCGCGGTTATCCATATCCAATGCCACGGGATCGGCCAGTAGCGCCTCACTCGCCCACAGGGAGGCATCCACACCCTCCGCCAGCTCCAGCGTCACCTGCTGCATGATTCGGTCGGCGCGTTTTTGCGCGTCCGCATCGCTCAGGGTTTTCACTTCCGGTTCCGCTGAAGCAACGCTGTTGGCGGCTGGCACTTTGGTTTCCACCTGGGGTTGTGGGTCCGCGTTATCCTCCGGAGGTGGGGCCTGGTCACAGCCACTGAGCACGGCAATGGCCAGCGCCAGGGAGGCGAGCGGGAAAGTGCGGGCAGGAAGCGAGGTAGATTTTTTCATAATTATCACATTCATCGTTGGGTCATTCGCAAGGAATCAAGGAATGAGTGTTGTTGCCGGCACCATAACGCAGCAGGCACCGGGACATACGATTCAAATCGGGGCAACCCAGTTGGCGGCCAGGTAATAAACCACCGGTTTTATACTCTTTTAGCAAATGGCTGGCTTTTTGCTTATACCCGGATAGTATCACTGCGTCGCTATCTTGCCTGTAATTGGCGTGAGTGTGCTAAAAAGCAAGGTAAACCCTCGTAAAGATTTGTCGCAACAGGTTAACTGCGGCAGTTTATGCCCTGACGGTGTCAGACTATGCAATACAGCAAACCCATGATCGATTTGGTAATGGAGGTACGCCGCCGGGTCCCCTCGGCCATGAAACCCGGCATCAAACTGGCCAATCCGGACGTGCTCAACGAGCTGGCTGACTACTACCCCAACAGCAAGGATACGGTTACCCGGGCGCTGATCAAAGAGTTAATGCAGCTGGCGGGTGACCCCTGGCAGGCACGCCTGCAGAAGCCGGAAACGCCTGAGCCACGCGGCCAGCTTAAGGTCTATCGCGGTCGGGCGAGCTTGACGGAAAAAGCGCCCGGCTCTGCGCAACAACCAGCCCCTGAGCGACCACAACCCGTGCGTATGTATCGGGGCCAGGTGGTGCGCTGATGTCGTCAAGCCAGCTGGGTGCGCACTCGCTCCAATAGTGCCTTGGTGGCGCGAATACCCTCGTCGGCCGGCAGGCTGCTGCCCTCGTATTCAATGCCCACGTACCCCCGGTAGCCGGCGGCCTTGACCAGCGTCATCATTGCCAGAAAGTCGATACTGGTTTCCTCACCACTGGCAGTAAAATCAAACGCTTTGGCGCTAACGGCCCCGGCATAGGGCATCAGTTCCGCCACCCCCTGGTAGGGGTCATAGTGTTTGACGCAGGGGGAATTCCACAGGCCGCCATCCTCACGCTGATAGCAAAAGTTGCCAAAGTCGGGCATGGAGCCACAGAGTGGGTCGTTCACTTCTTTGAGCACGGCAGCCAGCCAGGCGCCGTGGGAAGAATAACTGCCGTGATTCTCCACCAGCACCTGAATATTGAAATCGCGGGCAAAATCGCACAGTTCGCGCAGGCTGCTCACCGAAGCCTGATGCCACTGGGCGAGACTGCCGCCGCCGTGCAAATTGACACGCACACTGCGACATTCCAGCTCAGCCGCCGCCTCTATCCACTTATAGTGATTCTGTACCGCTTCGCGGCGGCGCGGCTCGCGATGGGCGGAGAGATCGCCTTCTCCATCGATCATGATCAACAGGTTTTTGACCCCGTGATCACTCGCGCGCTGCTTGAGTTGGTTCAAAAACTGGCTGTCCCGGGCCTTATCCATAAAAAACTGGTTCACATACTCCACCGCCCCTATATCGAAACTGGTGCGCGCCACCGCGGGAAAATCCAGAGGGTCTAATGACTGGTTGAAGAGCGCTTTGTTCAGCGACCACTGCGCCAGAGATATATCAAAGTGATAGTCGGCGGGCGCCTCTTCGGCGGTCATCACCAGCGGACGCGCCAGTGCGGCCAACCCCGCAGCCGACATCAGTGCCTGCAAGCAGCGCCGGCGGGATGAGTTGTGCATGTCAACCTCGTTATTCTATTTTGGAGAGCCGTGGATTGTAACCAGCCCACACCGCTATTGCCAGTTGCGCCGGCGGCTGAATTGGGGGCGCAAAAACTCCATTTGGTCGCCGCGAATACGATCGCTGTTGATCAGCGCCAGGTACTCGGCAATATTGGGACAGAAAGGCAGCGCCAGCAGTTCCATGGCCACTTCGTCCAGTAGGGCGTTGCCCTTGTGCTGATTGCAACGCTTGCAAGCGGAAACCACATTCTGCCACACATCTCTTCCCCCCCGGCTCACTGGATGAACATGATCGCGCGACAACAGGTGGCTGGGGAACTGTTTACCACAGTAGAGGCATAAGTGATCATCGCGGGCAAAGAGTGCCCGGTTGGTGAGGGGAGGTATCTGGCGTAGCTTGGGAAGCCGCGCCCCACCGCAGGCAATAATCGCCGGCAGGGTTATCTCCGAACGCAAACCGGTAAAGCGGGAGTGCCCGCCCAGTACCCGACGCACTGGCCCCCCGAGGCTCCAGGCCACCAGGTCGCGGGCGTACAGGCAGACGGCATCCTGCCAGTGCAACCACTCCAAGGGTTGCCCGGCGATATTGAGCCGCAATATTCGCGCTTCCATCGACACCTCCAGAGCCAACAAAATTCAATTTAAAGCGCGGTGTTTATTACTGTGTCGATGTTGTGTGACTATAGTGTGAATGTACCGTTTTTTTATGGCTTTAGGAAGGTATCGGCCAAAGTAAACTTCTTCCATGCGCGGCTACTGTGATTCACGCCAAATCATATTGCCGGCGGTAATCTGCGTCGCCTGCTGCGCGAGAGCCGCGAGATCGGCCTCGGGCACCGACACCACGAGGGTCACGCCATCACTGTAACTGACGGCGTCGGGGGCAAGATCGAAGCTGGAAAGCAAATGCCGCAGTCGCTCCTCCACGGCAAAGTCCACAGCGATTTCCACACTCACCCGGGGTGTCACCTCAGTTAAACTGGCGAGATCCACGGCCCCGGAGACGGCGGCACCATAGGCTCGGATCAAGCCGCCGGCTCCGAGTTTCACCCCTCCAAAGATTCTCACCACCACCGCCAGACTGTCGCCAACACCGCGCTGTTGCAGGACATTGAGCATGGGCTTGCCCGCCGTGCCGCCCGGCTCACCGTCATCACTGTACGCCTGGGCCCGAGGTTGGTCGGCAGCGCCGAGCAGATAGGCCCAGCAGTAATGGCGTGCACCTGGCATCTCGCGGCGAATTGCAGCCACAGCGTCCAGAGCCTGCTCCCGGGTCTGGACAGGCTGTAGCAAGGCGGTGAAGGTACTGCGCTTTTGCTCATGGCAAAAACGAACGGGGGTGGACAAGACCGTGTAGGAATGCATAACACCAGGGCCGAAATAAAAACCGATTGTAACAAACCGGCCCTTCGGTGCACTGGCTTTGTTGCACTGGCGGTGTATAGGTACTGGCTTCGTTTCGTATAGAAGGAAGCCCTGTGATAAGGGGGGTTATCACAGGGCTTACAGGATGGAGTCTAGTCCGGGACTCGGTAGCGGCATCAATCCATTCTCTCCCTGCCTCATAATCCCTATGAACCATCCATGGCTCCACCAGTATCCGCCTCCAGCCAAGTCGGGACTAGTGGAAAAAAGCGCCGCCTCTTGTAAGAGATATCCTACAAATTAAAAGATTTCCTCAGGCTCCAAATCAAACATATACTCCGGCGCAATATCCAGATTGCGCATGATATCCTCTCCCTCCTCCTGCAACATTTCCTGTTCCTGTTCGTCCAGGTCCTCGCTCAGTCCCTGCTGCACGACTATTTCCACTCGCCGGTTGCGGGCGCGATTCTCGGGGGAATTGTTCGGTGCCAGGGGCCGGGTATCGGCAAATCCCGAGACTTCAAAACGGCGGGGATTCAGATAGCCGCCGCGCATCAGCTGGGTAGCCACCGAGGCGGCGCGCATGGCCGACAAGTCCCAGTTGGAGCGAAACTGGGGGGTATTGATGGGAATATTGTCCGTGTGACCTTCCACCGCTACCCGGCCGGGCTTGAGCATTAAAACGGCTCGCACTTCGTCAATGACATCGTAGTAATCCGCCGCCAGCACCGCCGAGCCGGACTCGAAGGAGCCCTGTTCACGTATGCGGATAATAATCTGCCGGCCGCGGGTCTCTATTTCCAACTGGCCGCTCTCAATACGCCCTTGCAGACGGGCGGCGAGATCGGCGGCATCGCGCCGGGTCTGCTCCACCAGCTCCTGCAGGCGCGATTCCAGACGCTCGCGAGCACCGCCGTCAGCGTCGGGCTGCCCCCGCTGAATGTCGTACTCCTGGCTTTCACGCACCTCCAGACTCATCTCGGTAATATCTTCCGTGCGTTGGAAAATTTCATTGACCGGTGTGGGCTCGGGCTTGCCCGGGCTGAACTCCTGAGCAATGATGCTGGTGCCTTTGGGAACTTCGTGAACCACCAGCTCGGTCTGCACGCCGAAGGCCTGGGCCAACGACCCCGCCAGTCGGCGGAACTTCATGGCATCCATTTCCGAGAAAGAGAGCAACAGCACAAAAAAGCACATCAACAGCGCCATCAAATCGGCAAAAGTCGCCATCCAGGCTGGCAGGCCCGGTTTGGCGTCCGTTCGGCGTCTGTTCTGTTCTTCTTCCACGCAGGGATCCCCTTATTGTGTCTCAGGCATCGGCCGCACCGGCGGGATCCCGCTTGCCCTCGGGCAAATAAGTGCGCAGCATGGAGTCGATAATACGGGGGTTCTGCCCGTTCTGGATGGCCAGCAGCGCATCGATAATCATGCTCTTGATCATATATTCCTCCTCCGAGCGCAAGCGCAGCTTATCCGCAATGGGGAGGAAAACCGCATTGGCCAGCAGTGCGCCGTAGAGGGTGGTGAGGAGTGCTACCGCCATGGCGGGCCCAATCGCCTTTGGGTCGTCCATATTGGCCAACATGGCCACCAGGCCAATAAGGGTACCGATCATCCCCATGGCTGGCGCCACATCGCCCAATGAGGCGAAAATGGAGGAGCCCACCGCATGGCGACGATCCGCGAGGGAGCGGTCGCGGGAGAGCATGGCCCGTACGACTTCCGGGTCATGCCCATCCACCAATAATTGAATGCCTTTTTGTAAGAAGGCATTACTCACCTCTTTGCCCTCCAACGACAGCAGGCCACCCTTGCGCGCGGCATCGGCCAGAACCACCACTTCATCGATCAAATCCAAGGGGTCATCCACCCGGTTGAAAAAGCTCTTGCTGGCCACCTTGAGGGAGCCGAGGAACTGCATCAACCCGAATTTGGCCATCACGGCGAAGACACTGCCACCCACCACAATCACCAGCGAAGGGGCATTGACAAACATGCCGATCTCGCCGGACATAAACATGGACATGATCACCAGGCCCAGGGCCCCGAGGATACCGATCAGGGTTGCTAAATCCACTCTTGTCTCCTAACACCGCCCGCAGGGTGGTGATATATTTATCATTCAATGGCACGCCGGCGCCAGGGGAGTGCCTGTTTATGCTGTATATGGCGAGTCGCGAGGGTAAGCGCCTTCATCTTCGACCGAGTCACCACGCGGTCCTTTAGCCTGGCGCTACGCCCAGGGCCGCTGTCGCGTTATAATGCCGCACATTGTCTTAGGATTCATCGGCCAAATGGTCGAAATCATAAGGCCATTTTCACCCCAAGCCAGAGATAACCCCCATGCCCGCAAAATCCAAAAGCCTCGATCTGGAAGCCGCACTGGCAGAGCTCGAAGCCATAGTAGCGCAAATGGAGGCGGGAGACCTCTCTCTGGAGGAATCCCTCAAAGCCTTTGAGAAGGGCATTGCCCTCACTCGCGAATGCCAACAGCGTCTGACCCAGGCCGAACAACAGGTCACGCAGCTGCTGGAGCGCGACGGCGAGCCCCAACTGGAACCCTTCGACGCCGACGGGAACGAGAACTGACCGTGGAACTGACGGAATTTGCCGAAGCCTGCCGGACACGGGTAGGCCTCGCCCTGGAACAGGCGCTACCCGCCACGCGAGGCAGCCGGCTGCAGGAAGCCATGCACTACAGTTTGATCAACGGTGGCAAACGGGTGCGCCCGTTGCTGGTCTACGCCAGCTTTCAGGCCATTGCCGGCCACAGCCGCCACGCCGGATTGGACACCGCCGCCGTGGCGGTGGAGGCTATTCATGCCTACAGCCTGATACACGACGACCTGCCCGCTATGGACGATGACGCCTTGCGCCGCGGTCAACCCACCTGCCATATCGCCTATGGCGAGGCGCTGGCCATACTCGCCGGCGATGCCCTGCAGAGCCTCGCTTTTGAATTGCTCGCCACGGCACCGGACACATCCGACACCACCCGTCTGAGTCTGGTAACGACCCTCGCCCGGGCGGCTGGCGCCAGGGGCATGGTGGCCGGTCAGGCCATAGATCTCAACGCCGTGGCCACTGTGCCAGACATGGCCTCGCTGGAACATATGCACCGCTGCAAGACCGGCGCATTGATTGACGCCAGTGTAGCCATGGGCGGACTGCTGGCCGAAGCTTCTCCGGAGCATTTAGCCCAGTTCGCACTCTATAGTCGCGCCCTCGGCCTCGCCTTTCAGGTGCAGGACGACATTCTCGACGTCACTACCGAGACCGCGGTGCTGGGCAAGCAACAGGGCGCTGATGTCGCGCGCAACAAACCCACTTATGTATCCCTGCTGGGACTGGATGAAGCCCGTCGGCGCGCCCGCCAGCTCTGCGAGGAGGCCGAGGACGCCCTGGCCCCCCTCGACGGCCGTGCACTGCCGCTGCGACAACTGGCACGCTATGTGGTAGAAAGAGACCGTTAATCCAGTGGGTTCAGGAGAGCAGTAGTGACAGCGTCCACAGGGGAACATATAGCCACCCTGGAAGAAGTGCTCGACAGAGTACTGGCCGCCGCTCAGGAGCGGGAGCGGGTCAGCGTGGATGACATACTCGACGCCGTGGGCCAGCGTTCCTTTGGCCCGGTACTCTTATTGCTGGGCCTGATTGTGCTCGCTCCCATTATTGGGGACATCCCCGGCGTCCCCACTCTGGTGGCATTGATGGTGCTGTTGCTATGCCTGCAATTGCTGATGCATCGCGAACACCTGTGGCTGCCCCAGTGGTTACTTAAACGCAATATCGGCGCCGCCAAACTGCAAAAAGCCATGGGTTACTCGCGCAAACCGGCTCGGTTTATCGACCGCCTGGTCAAGCCGCGACTCACCTTTTTGATTCGAGGCTATATCCCCACCCGGCTGGCCGCCCTCGCCTGCATGCTGGTGGCCCTGGTGATGCCCTTGATGGAAGTCATCCCCTTCAGTGCCAACCTCGCCGGCGGTGTGCTCACCTTCTTCGGCCTGGCGCTGGTCGCCCGCGACGGTCTGCTGGCGCTGTTTGCTTTTACTCTCACTGGCGCCAGTGTGTTTGTGGTTGTGCAGGGATTGTTGTGAAAGTTCACAACGAAGTCCCATTACCATAAATTTTGAAAGCCCCTGAAAACCCGTAACGGTTATTACACACCCTCAGAAGACATGAAAAGGTCATGAAAAAAATACGTTTTTTACTGATGCTTCTACTTCCTCTTTGCTTTGACGCTTTCGGGCAAATATATCAGTGCACGGAATCGGATGGCAGCACTACCTTCTCGCAAAAGCCTTGCAATGACGGCGAATTAATTGAGCCTACAGCCTCTTCTAAAAAGTCATTGAGCAATGCTTACAAAGACATGAAATCCTTCTTGGAGTCTTTCCATTGCGACTCTGTCAGCGAAGGCTTATCGGCAATTCCCGACAATAACACCATGTATCTGTTGATGAGTGATTACGCCAACAATCCCGTTTCAATACACAGTCATATGGTTGCCTTGCGAAACAATAGCCCCAATTGGGATAAATTGAAGCTGGAGACCTATCAAAAAGGAAAAGCCTGTAGCATTCGGATGATCAAATCAGAGGATTGGGCAGAGGTCCAAATTGCCCTGGAAATCTACGAAAAGGAAAAAAAGACACCCGAGTCAGGCATTCTGACAAGTATGAATGCCCTGGGCTACACACTTGAAAAAATCAACCACCCGCCGGGGGCTTACCAGGCAAAATTCAATATCAACGATGCCTCTTGCACAGCCTTTATGCACGCTGCCTCTTACCTGAAATCCGCAACGCTCCGGTTAAGCTGTACCCTGTCTTCAGAGGCGCTAAAAGAAAAATAATGCCTGCCCGACACAGGCTGTTGCCGAATCGGGATGCGCCGTGCAATGAAGCATTCAGTAGAGAATTGACAACCTCAGCAGGGAGGCAATGACTCTGCAATAGAGCCATTGATAATCAAATAAATATAGCCGAAAACGCCAGCAACCTCACAGCTCCAGGTTTTACTCCGGCGTTTTAAAGTCCTGTGCCGTGTACGGCCCGGAGCGCGTTTCGGTGGCGGAGCGAATGGCCTTTACGGTGACCTCCTCTAGCGCACCACCGGTATCTTCCGCATTACCCCAACTGTTGCGAATGTAGGTGGCCACGGCAGCCAGTTCCCGGTTAGAGATGTCCTGGCGGGCGGCAAAGCCCGGCATCACGGCGGGTGTATTCCACTCCTGATTCCCCACCGTTATCGGCCCCTTGAGGCCGTGCAGCAGCACTTTGACCAGTCGCTCGGAATCGGTGACCCACTGGCTCGCCCAGAGGGTCGGGGCGACGCCGGGCTGGCCACTGCCCGCACTGCCGTGGCAGGCGGCACAGGCAGCCTTGCCGTGGAACACCTGTTTACCCAAATCATAGAGCGCCTGACCTTCCATTGAAAGCTGATCCCGATTGCTTTCGTCCTGTTTGCGTTTGCCCAGGTTGTTCAACAGATAGGCAGTTTTGTCATCCAGCTCGCCATCGTCCAGGCTGGCCACAAAAGCCTCGGCTTCCTCCCCCAGTCCACTGATGACTGCTTCGCGCGTATAGGGCAAAGTGAGGTAGTGTTTGAGTACATGGCGCGAAACGTCGTGACCGCCGTCGATGGCCGATACGGACACCGCAGCCTGCAGGGCGCGGGGATAGCCCGACTCCGCCAGGGCCAGCAACTGTTCTCGGTATGCTTTGTGATCTTCCTTGGGCAGTGCTTCACCTACGGCGGCGGCGGTCATGGCCACCCAATCGTGCTCGTGGCGAATGTAGCGGCTCACCGTCGTCAGATCGATGGCATTCAGTCCGTGCAGAGTCCACAGTCCATTGATGATCGCGTAGGGGCGTTGGCTGCGACGGATTTCCTTTTTGACGGCGCGAATGACGTCAGGACTCGCCCCCTGCTGTACCAGCAATCGCCGGGCGGTGTCCCGGTGCCAGGCACTGGGGTGGCTGAGCAGTGACACCCACTGGAGCGGGGAGAGCTTGTTCAAATCCGGCACTTTACCCGCCGGCGCATCCTGCCAGCGCAGACGGTAGATGCGACCCAGGGTATTATTGTTTTTATCCAGCTCCCGGTCCTTGATCTGGGAGGCGAGGTAGCTGGTCAAGAATTCCCGGTGCTGCAGAATGCCGTGATACATATCCGCCAAGTAGAGGGTGCCGTCGGGTGCATTGTACAAATTCACCGGACGGAAACGCTCATCGGTGGAGGTCAGCAGCTCTTGTCCGGGAAACAATGATTCGCCGCTGAGCTGTCCCTCTTTTTCGAGGATACGTCGGGCCGATATCAGATTGGCAGCCGGCTCTGGTGTCAGCGCCATGCCGTAGTAAGTTGGGGGAAAGTTGTCTCCCCGGTAGACCAGACTGCCACTGGCGGCGGTAAAGTTCGCCAGTTTGCCCCGGTTCGGGCCCTCTGACACCAGCGTCCCTTCCATATATCCCCTGTTAACGCCGGGATTGATTCGGGCGGGATAAACCTCGTGGCCGCCGATGGCATGGGACGGCGTCTCGGGCCAAAAGCCCGGATTGCGCAGCAGTGCGCCGGGCAACAGATATTCGCCGCGAACCGGTGAGCTGTTGCCGTTGTGGTACAAACGGCCGTAGTCATCCATGCTGAGCCCCCACTGGCCGCGATAGTCGGTACTGGCTTTGATCAATTTCCAGTAGCCGTTGCGGTAGATTTCTGCCGCGCCCTCGGGTACCACCGCGTCATGGGCCAATACCTGATATTTTTTATCGCTCTTGGCGTTGTAATACCAGTTATCCAGGCTGTAGAGCATGGTATTGGGTTTGTGCTCGACATTACCACCCACAGCGTACTCGGCATCCACCACTTCGTGAACCCCCGGCGTCAGACGCCCCTCCCGCATCTGCACTTCGGCAAAATACAAGGCCGTCTGGTCGGCATAGAAAATACCGCCCTCGACCATGGCGATGGTGCGCGGCAAAACAATGCCTGTGAGAAACACGGTGCGCTCATCTAACTCGCCGTCACCATTGGTATCGGCCAGCACGGCAATATTGCCCTCGGGCTGCATTTCGCCGGTGCCGTGTACGTCCGGCATGTAGGTAGTCATCTCCGCTACCCAGATCCGTCCCTGGGCATCAAAAGCCAGTGCCACCGGATTGAAGACATCGGGTTCGGCGGCAACCGGTTCGATGACAAAGCCCGGTTGTAGCTGAAAGCTTTGCATCGCCTTCTCGACGGAAAGCACGGGCGCCGACGGAATCTCGCTTTTGGGGATTACATCGCGCATATCGTGCCCTTCGCGATCGCCTTTAAAGCCCGATTCGGGCACTTCTTCCGCGAAGGCAACGGCAGTGAGGCCAGCACAGAACAGTACTAGCGCATTCAGTGGTCGACGGACAAATCTCATGCGTTATAACTCTTCGATAGTGATATTGCGGAATTTAACGGTGTTAGCGGTACTGCCGTGCTCGGCAAACGCCTGACTTCCATGGTGTTGTATGCCGATATGTCCCTCGTTGAAACGGGTATCGGTCACATGCGTGGTCAGTACATCGTTCACCCAAATTTTGATCTCGGGGCCCACCGCCCGAATACGGTAGTGATTCCATTCGCCCACCCGAAACGCCCCGGCTTTCGTCTGGCTCCATTCCGGGGAGTGGTTGTGTTTGAAATATTCTCCCGGTGCGGAGCGCTCCGGGTGCAACGGGAACAGCCACTGGCGCTCGGTGGCCTGCTCGTAGAGGCCGCCACTCCAGCGCCGGTCGGAGGGGTCTACCTCGGCCTGATAACCGTAGGCATAGTAGCTTTCAATGTCTTCCTGATAGGCAATCTGCCCGCGAAACATCACACCCGAATTGACATACTCCTCCAGTCTGGGAACATTGACTTCAAGCGTCAGTTCGAAATCCTGATAGCGCTTTTTGGTCAGGTAAAACCAGTTGCCGGTGGAGAGCAAGTGCAGCTCGCTGCCCAGTCGATGAGCTTCGCCAAAGGACGTCACATTCATCCACAGGTTGGGATCATCTGTAAGCTCGGTTTTCTCGGCCAGTACCTGGGTGGACAATAATAGGCCGGTCAGGGCGGCCAGACAAAAAAGAGAACGCATAAGAGTGCCTGTATTAATCATTAATATTTCGGGGTCTACAAGCCTGAAGAATCCGCCATATGCTGGGCCCGCAGGCTCAGCTCGGCCGCTTTAAAGGCATGCGCCTGGGTCATGGCGTTTTCGGTGCGGTGTATGACATCCATAATCAATTGCCCAAAGAAGGGGAAGCCGGTGTGATCAAGGCATTCGATCTCACGCTCCTCGATGGCGTTGACCAGAAACAATTTTGAACTGGGCGCCTCCCGCGCAATATCCAGATATTTTCGCAACTCCAGACTGCCCTCGGTGCCGACAATAAACGTGCGACCGTCCCCCCAGCTACTCAACCCCTCCGGTGTAAACCAATCAACACGGGTGTAAAAAGAACAGCCGTTATCACCGGTCAGGGAAATTTCACCAAAATCCTCAAGGCCGGGTCGGTCCGGATTATTCAGGTTACAGGCGCGGGCGAAATTCAAGGTGGCATCGCGACAGTTTGCATAGGTTAGAAACTGTTCAACCTGATGGCTGCCAATATCAGTGAGAATACCGCCATATTGCTGTTTATCGAAAAACCACTCGGGCCGCGATGCCTTGGCCAACCGGTGGGGTGCCAGGTTTAACACTTGCAACACCCGGCCGATGGCTCCCTCGGCGATCAATTCACCGGCTCGCCAGGCGGCATCGTTGTGCAGCCGCTCGGAATAATAAACCATATATTTCCGGCCGGTTTCCGCCGCGACCTGCCGCGCCTGTGCCAATTGCGTCAAGCTGGTAAAAGGGCTTTTGTCGGTGAAGTAATCCTTGCCGGCGCGCATCACCTCAATGCCAATAGTGGCACGCCGATTGGGAATCGCCGCCGCAGCCACCAACTGTATGCTCGGGTCATCGAGCAGAGTTTGAAAGTCGCTGACGACCTCTACGCCGGGGTAGCGCTGGACAAATTCGGACACCTTTGCCGGATCCGGATCGTAGACGGCCTTCAGCGTGGCACCGGCATCCAGCAGGCCATTGGTTTGACCATAGATATGACCGTGGTCCAGGTAGGCAGCGGCAAAGTAAAACTCACCCTCCTTCACCACTTTGACACTGTCGGCCGAGGGTGCATAGTTGGCGCCGTCTTTATAGTTGATGTCTTTTTTCATTGAACGAGTCTTTTTTTACATGCTGCAGTAAGAATTCAGGTTCAAAGAGCCCGATTTTTTTCAGAGCCCTCTCGAAGAGGGCATGGTGTTCTTTCCTAGATCGCCGAAGCGTAGGTTGGGTAAGTGCAGCGCCACCAAACGATTGGAGTGTCGGGTGGCGTTGCACTTACCCAACCTACAAACTACCGACCCCCGCCCAATACCAATCTCAACCACGCCCTAAGGGTGTGGCTTAACATTCAGTTAATTTTTTGTGGTGCGCATTCTCACAACCAGCCCAGTTTGACGGCAGTGGTATAGAAAACACTGGCAATCACCGTGAGGATGCACAGCAACATGGCCGCATTGTAGAGGCCGCGCTTAGCACCGCGCGGCATATCCTCACCCAGGTAGTCGCGGCGGTTATTCAGTATCAGCCAGCCAATATAGGCAATGGGCAAAAGCACACCGCAGATCGCCGAGGTGGGCAGTACCACATAGGCTCCCATGGTGCTCCAGACAAACACACCGAGTACCGCCGGGGTGGGCAGTAACAGCGCCAGCCGGTAGCGCAGGCTATTGGTCGGCCAGTCGAACATTTCACTGGCGGCAAAGCCACAGGTCAGCATATGCATGACCAGTGAACCCACCGCCATACCCAGAATGCCAAGAGAAAAAATCAACCGGGCCGGAACCTCCCCGAGCCCGGCCTGCACAAAAATCTGGCTCGCCATGGCGGGGCTGAGCTTGCCACTGATATCGGTGTCGATACTGCTCAATGCCCCCGCAGCCGCAATGGAAATAAGACTCGTCACCAATACATAGGGAAGTACAAGTCCCATAATAATATCGTAGCGCGACAGCTCCCGTTGCACTTTACCCCAACCGCGATTGAGCAGTGTGTAGCCGTAAACAAACGTCATATTAATGCCCACGGCAGCTCCCAGGGCGGCCATAACGGTGGTAACGCCTTCCGAATCCGTGGGCAGATTTCCGGGCACAAAACCCCGCAATACCCGCAACCATTCAATTTGCCCGTTCCAACTGGCTGTCACTACGACCGAGGCGAAGGCGAGTACCGTAAAAACACTCAACCATTTAATACCGTTCTCAAACAGCCGAACCATGCTGCCACCTTTGCCGTAGTGCCAGGCGGTGTAGGCACAGAAGGCCCAGACGATGACAGCGAGTGCAAATAGATACACTTCCCGTGCACCGCCGTCCTCAAGCCGAAAACCGGTGGTGACGGCAACCACTTCTTCGGTCATCCCCGCACTCAAGGGATAGTGTGAAAACCCCCAGATAATACTGGATGCCAGCGCCGCCAGCGCCCAGCCCCAGGCAAGGGCGGGATGGATACGGCACATAGCCTTAAACGGCCTTTCACCTGTACTCAACGTTTGGTGAGACAGTGCGAATAACATGATACAACCAATCACCATCGCCAGCGGCTGCACCCAAAGCAGTTCATAGCCATAAACGCCACCAATGGTCAACGAGGCGATAGCACTGCCGCCCCCGAGCGTCATCGCCCCCTGCAACCAGCCGGGACCGCTTAGACGAACATAAGCCAGAGCACGCTTTAGAAGCGGGCGCTGGGCAATATCGGAGTGCAGTTGGTCCCGGTCTTCGTCCGGTCGATGTGGCGGCGCAGATGCTGTGGATGTGTTAGCCATAAGATTCCGCTCTTCATTATTATCGGTAGGATTTTGTCATGTCGATTGACACTTCAATATCCGCTTTTTGGCGCAGGCTGGACTGGGCAATGCGTTGATCCAGAGCCTGTTGATAATGGGCACTGTTGAGGGGCAGATCAACGACCCTATTCTCCCAACTCGACAATAAAATGGCGTTGGCCAGCGCCAGTGAACGCAGTCCTTCTTCAGCAGGAGCAATCAGTGGTGTTTGCTCGCAAATAGCGTCGACAAAATTCTGAATCACTTGTGCGTGCTGGTTAACCTGACGATCCGGCGTAATATCCTCACACGTCGTGGCCGGCATACCAAACATATCGCGAGTGTCTTTTGAAAAGACACTCGTGGCTTCACTATTGGTCATCAAAAGCAGTTTGTCACCATCAAAACTGAGAGTCCCGCGATCGCCCACAATATCAAAGCGATTAATGCCAGGAGCCTCACCGGTGGAGCCGACAAACAAACCGCTGGCGCCATTGTTGTAGCGCAGGTAGGCGGTGGCTTCATCCTCTACTTCAATGTCGTGGTATTTGCCAAAACTGCAAAAGCCCTGCACCGAGACAGGCAAGCCACAAATCCACTGAAAAATATCCAGGTTGTGAATACACTGGTTCAGCAGCAATCCGCCCCCTTCGCCCTTCCAGGTGGCGCGCCAATCGCTCACCTGAAAGTAGACTTCCGGGCGGAACCAGTTGGTCATGGTCCAATGGGTGCGCTGTATGGCGCCAATACGACCACTGTCAACTATCTCCTTCATGGCGACAAACAGCGGGTCGGTGCGCTGATTGAGCATCAGCGCAAAGACCTGTTGCTTTTGCTGATGCCTGGCAAGCAGTTGTTCACCTTCCCGACAAGAGAGCCCAATGGGTTTCTCCACCAACAGATGCAGACCCTTGTCCAGGGCATAGCTTGCCTGCTCAAAATGCGCCATTGTCGGCGTGGCAATCAATACTGCATCCACCAATCCCGAGTCCATCAGTTGGCGGTAATCACGAAAATGTTGAGCCTGATCAAGGCCGGTAATGGCCTTGGGCTGTCGAGAACAGATCGCCGTGATTTCGCAATTGGCAACGGCCGTCTGGACGTGTTGAATATGCTGTTGCCCAATATTACCGAGCCCGATAATACCGAGACGCACGGGGCCGACGGATGGACTGACTGTGCTCATGGAATATCTCTATCTGCTGTGACTGCCGGATTAATAGAGGTGAGCCAATGCTGGCTCACTGCGGCATGTTTTTTATTCTCACAAATGTTATCTGTCGGTGAACCGCCCCAGTCTAGCAGGCCGTAGGAGCAAAATGCCATTTCAGAGCCTTCCATTACAGTCCTTAACATCATCAGGACGAAAATTTCCGCCATGAAAATGTGGACAGCTCCAGGCCACCAGGCAACAATAAAAGTAACCTAATGCCATTCCAAAAGCCTGGGCCTAACTGAATATTAAGCCGCGCCCTTAGGGCGTGGTAATGAAAATGGGCTATGCCTGATCAATAATGGTGTTTCGTACAAGTTTGGGTGTTAACGGCAGAGGTAGGAACATGACCTCCGGGACACGCTGTAAATACGTCCCTGTAAGCTCGAGCACAGCGTCCCTGCTGAGCACGGTCCCGGATGCCATGCCCCTACCTCTTTAACCTTGGGTGGTTCGTACCACCTTGAGATTGGCACTGAGTCGGGGTCGGGTAGTGGTGTGTGGGACCCTCATTTGCTCATGGATGGCAAATGGGAGCCCCCAGGGATGGGTTCAAGGGTTCACTCACCACGTCCCTGTGGTTCGCCCTGCGGGCAACATGCGTTGTGCAAATCGGCTATCCTGCCGATTTGTGTCCCACAGTCCACTATTCGGCCCCGGCGGTATTGGAAAAAATACCACGCCCTCTTCGAGAAGGCTCTGGCAAAACCGAGTTCTTTGAGCCCGGATTTTTACATTTATTATTGCCAGAGTTTTATGAGGGGGCAGAAACTGTTATCAGGTGGGGGCCACTTTATGATAATTGCATATGCCTTAGTAATAATTTTGGCAAGCCTGCTACTGGCCTTACTGGCCCTGCGGTGGTGGGACGAGCACGCAGAACGCGTGGAATGGGCGCGCTTAACCGCTGCGCAACCCATCGATCCCTCCCGGTATACGCCCGAAATGGTCGCCGATCTGCCAGAACCAGCACAGCGTTTTTTCAACTTTGCCATTATCCCTGGCACCCCTTTACTGACAGTGGCTGAGATCCAGATGGGTGGCCAATTCAGTTTGGGTACCCGGGAAAAGCCTCGCTATCAATCCATGGAAGCCAAACAGATTCTCGCCTGCCCGCTGGGCTTCGTTTGGAGACTTCACCTGCCCGACGCTGTACCGGTTTCCGGTTCGGATTCCGGGCTGTGGACGCGCTTTCGTATTCTCGGCCTGTTACCGGTGGCTCGTTTGGGAGGCAATCTTGACCATCAGCGAGCGGCCTATGGCCGCTGTGTGGCAGAGGCGCTTTTCTGGACGCCTGCGGCGCTACTCCCCGGGCCGGGGGTGGTTTGGGAAGCGCTCGATGACAACACCGCCCGGGTCACAGTCAGCCACAGCGAACTGTCCCAGACTGTCGATATCAGGGTTGACGGTGAGGGCAGACCTGAGTCTGTGTATTTTATGCGCTGGAGTAATGCCAATCCTGAAAAAACCTATAAGCTTCAACCCTTTGGCGGCATACCCTCCGATTTTCGGGAGGTGCAGGGATTTCGTCTGCCCTTCAAAGTAGACGCGGGCAATATGTTTGGCACGGATGATTATTTCGCCTTTTTTAAAGCTGAGATCACCACCATTCATTTTCCGCAGCCCAGACTATAGGCAGGGGCCGCCTACTCATCATGGCACGCATCTCAGTAGAGCTGGTCATCCCAACCCGGCACCGGCATGCCAGCCTTGGTGTTGTCGGCTGGCGCTGCGCTTGACCAACCTACTAGCCACACTCCGCCGATGCGCCTACAATGCGGGTTTGACCGATTTGATGTACCCATGCTGAACGAAATACCCACCCAACGCCCCGAGACACCGCTGCTGGACACCATTGTCTCGCCGGCGGACGTGCGCGAGTTGAAGGAAAAGCAGTTGCCCCAGCTCGCCGGAGAGCTGCGGGCCTTTCTGTTGTACTGCGTGGGGCAGACCGGGGGACATTTCGGTGCCGGCCTGGGCGTGGTAGAACTGACTATCGCCCTGCACTATGTCTACCAGACCCCGGAAGACAAACTGGTATGGGACGTGGGTCACCAGACCTATCCCCACAAAATCCTAACCGGTCGCCGTGAGCGAATGCTCACTATGCGTCAAGCCGGCGGTTTGTCTGGCTTTCCCAAGCGCGAGGAAAGCGATTACGACACTTTTGGCGTGGGCCACTCCAGCACCTCCATCAGCGCCGCTCTGGGCATGGCCCTGGCCACTCGCGCCGGGGGGCACTCCCAAAAGTGTGCCGCCATTATCGGCGACGGCGCCATGACCGCTGGCATGGCCTTTGAAGCGCTCAACCACGCGGCTCACACCGACGCCGATATGCTGGTGGTATTGAACGACAACAATATGTCCATTTCACCCAATGTGGGGGGGCTGGCCACCTATTTATCCCGCATCTGGGGCAGCAAGTTCTACAACTCCCTGCGCGAGGGCAGCAAGCAGGTACTGACCAAGATCCCCTCCGCCTGGGAGTTCGCCCGCCGCACCGAAGAGCACTTCAAGGGCTTTGTCTCCCCGGGCACCCTGTTCGAGGAGATGGGCTTCAACTACGTGGGTCCCATCGACGGCCACGACCTGGGCTCACTGGTGCGCTACCTGCGCAATCTGCGCGAGGTGAAAGGCCCCAAACTCCTGCATATCATCACCCAGAAAGGCAAGGGTTTCGAGCCTGCAGAACTGGACCCGGTGGGCTACCACGCGCTCAATAAACTGGAACCGGCCCCAAAAAAGCCCACGCCCCAGCGGCCCAAGTACCAGGCCATATTCGGCCAGTGGCTGTGTGACATGGCCGCCGTGGAGCCGCGTTTGATCGGTATTACCCCCGCCATGCGCGAGGGCTCGGGCATGGTGGCTTTTGCCGAACAATATCCCGACCGCTTTTACGATGTGGCCATTGCCGAACAACACGCGCTCACGCTGGCGGCGGGCCTGGCCTGCGAAGGGCAAAAACCGGTGGTGGCCATTTACTCCACCTTCCTGCAGCGCGCCTACGACCAGTTGATTCACGATGTGGCCCTGCAGAAGCTGGATGTCACCTTCGCCATCGACCGGGCCGGCCTGGTAGGTGAGGACGGCGCCACTCACGCTGGCAGCTTCGATATCAGTTACCTGCGCTGCATTCCCAATATGGTGATTGCCGCGCCCAGCGACGAGAATGAATGCCGGCAACTGCTCTACACCTGCTTTCGCAATCAGGGGCCGGCGGCGGTACGCTCTCAGCGAGGCACTGGCCCCG
>CBFGUT010000008.1:0-30000 GCA_965652265.1 uncultured Cellvibrionaceae bacterium
TGACATTGCGCACGATGTCGTCGCGCAGCATGGGAATATGTGGAGCGAGCTTATCGAGCATATAGGTTAGTCGGTGTCGGTAAATAAAGTTGATGGGTTGCAGAGTATAACGGATATGGGCGGTTGGGTGTCTGAAGGCGGACGTCGGATGTTAAGCTCTGAATGTCAAAGAATCGCCCCAATTGCGGGCAGCCTATACAAGTTATAGGTGGTAGAACCGAGACAGGATCCAAGGCCGAGTGGCTGGGGAGGGGGTTACTACTGCAGTAATGATTTGGCCAGCCGCATCAGTTTGTCGGGGTCAATGGGCAGGGACAGGTGGTTGGGTCGAGTGGCGTCGGCAGCCTGTGCCTCAGTGTCCACCTGAATTTGCGCGCTGGCGCGGGTGCGCGGTGCCTGCCGCAACTGGCCGGACAGCAAGACTCCCTGCTCGTTGGCCATGCCGGCTTCCAGCACCACCAACTCGGGGCGAATGTTCACTGCCAGCTCCAGAGCTTCCTCGGCGCACTCGGCGGTGACGATATTGAACTGGGTGAGCAGGGCACTGCTGATGGCCTGCTGGATATCGGGATCGCTGTGGGCTATCAATACTGTGCTGTGGGCGGCCATCTCGTCAATCTTGAACTGGTTGCGCCCGCCATGCTTGGCGCGGTAGAGAGACCGATCCGCCGCCTTGATCAGATCCTCTAGCCGGTAGCCGGCGGTTTGGTGGCAGCAGGCTCCGCCAATACTGACCGTCAGATGGCGGGCCGTGGGGGAGTGATCGTGGCGGATTTCCAGCGCGGCGATAGACTTGCCAATGCACTCACTGACCTGGATGGCACCGTTGATATCCGTGTCGGGCAACAGTACCACAAACTCCTCACCGCCATAGCGGCCCAGCAGGTCGTAGGGGCGGTGCAGGCAGCCGCGAATGGCTTCGCTCACCTGGCGCAGTGCCTGGTCACCCGCCGGGTGTCCGTAGTGGTCATTATAGGGCTTGAAATGATCCACATCGATCATCAGGGCGGTGGTGGTGCTCTGGTGCCGCTGGGCCAGCAGCCACTGTTGCTCCGCCTGGTCAGTGAACGCCCGGCGGTTGAGAGTCTGGGTCAGCCCGTCCAGCTGGCTCAGTGCCTCCAACTCGGCATTGAGGCGGTTGAGCTGGTCGCGCATTTCGGCAATGCGCTCCATGGCTCGAATCTTGGCCATAATGATCATTTTACTCACGGGCTTGATCAGGTAGTCGTCTCCGCCGGCTTCGATGCCCTTGCGGTAATCCTCATCGTCGCTTTTGCCGGTGACAAAAATAATGGGGATCCAGTGGTCGCCCAGCCACTCGCGAATCAGACTGGTGGTTTCAAAGCCATTGAGACCCGGCATCTCCACATCCATGATGATCATGTCCACCGGATTGTCTTCCAGTAACTGCAGTGCCTGCTCGCCACTGTCCGCCACCAGCGGGGTGTGGCCAGCCTCGGTAATATACTGACACATGGCGTGGCGCAGGGTGGCGCTGTCTTCTACCAGCAGGATTTTCATGGTGGGTAGTGGCCTTGTTAAATTCCTTCTTAAGGCTATCAGTGTACCGCCTTTGTGGCGCGAAAAACAGCATTCTGTGTCACAGAAAAACGAGGATTTCAAGGCCAATATCAATGCTTGTTCTCCTTCGGGGCCATCTGGCTCACCCACCCCAGGCGGCTTTGATCGCAAGCCTCTGTTAAAATATGGCCTGTCATTCAGCTTTTGGGTATCTTGTGCGCCTTTTTGAGCGCGCCAGCTGCGAGGACAGGTTGATTCATGAACGAGTTTGACGATATTCGCCCCTATAACGACAGCGAAGTGGCACCCACCATTGCCCGGTTGCTGCGCGATGGCGAGTTTATCGATGCCGTCACCCGCCTGCGCTTTCCCCGTGGCAGTGGTTCATTGGGCTGGGCGCTGCGGCCACTGGTACGCGGAGTGCTGGCACGGCAGCTGGGATCGGTCAACAGCGTGCATGATTTCCAGATGGTGGTAGAGAAGTACATGCGGCGCATGATTGAGACCACCACCACCGGGCTCACCTGCTCCGGGCTGGACAAGCTGGACGCGAATCGCCCCTATCTGTTTATCAGTAATCACCGCGATATCACCATGGACCCGGGGTTTGTCAATTGGACGCTTTACCACGCCGGTTTCAATACCCTGCGCATTGCTATTGGCGACAATCTGTTGACCAAGCCCTATGTCACCGATTTGATGCGGATCAACAAGAGCTTTATCGTCAACCGCTCCGCCAAGGCGCCGCGCGAAAAACTCAAAGCGGCGAAAAAGCTCTCTGCCTATATTCACCACTCCATTACGGCAGACCGCGCCAATATCTGGATTGCCCAGCGCGAGGGTCGCGCCAAAGATGGTAAAGATAAAACTAATCCGGCGGTGATTGGTATGCTGGCACTCAACCGCCCCAAGGAGATGGACTTTGGCGATTACCTCAAAGAGCTGTCCATTGTCCCCGTTTCCATTTCCTATGAGTGGGACCCCTGTGACGCCGCCAAGGCGCGGGAACTCTACTTGCAGGAGACTACGGGTCAATACCAGAAGGGCGATCAGGAGGATGTGCGCAGTATTGCCATGGGAATTGCCGGGCAAAAGGGGCATGTGCATGTGGCCTACGGCAGCGTACTGGACGGAGACTTTGACGATACCGACGCCGTGGCCGAGGAAATCGACCGGCAGATATGGTCTCACCAGGTGTTGCACCCCAGCCATTGTTTTGCCTATCAGCAAATGGTCGCGGAAGATGTACCGCTGAGAGTAGGTCACGACCAGCGTCTCTTTAGGGCGGCTGAACATGCGGCGGCTCACGCGCGTTTTGAACACCGGCTGGCAGCTCTGCCCGCCGAGCACCGCGATCGGGTACGCCAAATGTACGCCAATCCCGTTATCAATAAGCTGGCTGCTCAGGACAAGCCCCGCTGATGTTATCGGCGTCGGACAAACAACAAATACAGCAGAGCTACAGCGAGTTTTTACAAAACCGCGGCCTCACGGCCCGCTACGGGCAAAAACTGATGATTGCCGAGGTGGCGCGCACGCTGGGTAATATTGCCCAGGGGGATGATGGTGAGCGTCAGGGCGGGGGACATATCTGTGTGGTGGAGGCGGGAACCGGCACGGGCAAGACTGTCGCCTACTTGCTGCCGGCACTGGTCATGGCCAGGGCACTGGGGAAAAAGCTGGTGGTGGCCACGGCCACAGTGGCCCTGCAGGAGCAAATCGTCAATAAGGATCTGCCGGAACTCAAGCGCAATACCAATCTCGCCTTCAGCTTTGCCCTGGCCAAAGGGCGTGGGCGCTATCTGTGTCTGTCCAAGCTCGACAACCTGATGGGCGAGTTCGCCGCAGCCGCCGATCCCAACCGCGCACTCTATGAGGATGAGCTGCCGCAGGTGGACGCCCAGGGCATCAAGTTATATGAGTCCATGATGGAGGCGCTGGCGGCTAACCAGTGGAATGGCGAGCGCGATACCTGGCCCGTGGAGTTGGCACCGGAAGACTGGCAGCGGGTGACTACCGATCATCGTCAGTGCACGGGACGGCGCTGCTCCAATGTCTCCAGTTGTGCCTTTTTCAAGGCCCGCGATTCGCTGCACAAAGTGGACTGTATCGTCACCAACCACGACCTGGTACTGGCCGATCTGGCCCTCGGCGGCGGTGCCATTCTGCCCGAGCCGGAAGACACCATCTATGTGTTTGACGAGGGCCACCACCTGCCCGACAAGGCACTCAATCACTTTTCCTGCCACAGTCGTGTCCTGGCAACCAGTCGCTGGCTGGAGCAGTGCAACAAGGGCCTGGGAGCGGTCCTGAGTGCTGTGGGCGAAGCCGGGCGCGTCAATTACCTGGGGGAGCAGTTGCCCGCCGCACTGATGGACACCAAGCAGCAGCTGGATATGATTTACCCGCTATTGGAAGAGAAAATCCACTCCGCCGAGAGGGGCGAGCGCGACCGCCGCCAACAGTATCGATTTGCCGGTGGCGTGGTGCCCGAGGGTATCACCACACCCGCCGCTGAGCTGTATCGCCTCTTCGATAGGCTCGCCGATATTCTCGCCAAAATCACCGCCGAGTTGGCTGAGGCCATGGAGAACATGCACTGCCCGGTGCCCAAGGTGGACCTGGAGGCCCAGTACCCGCTGCTGGGGGCCTGGCAAACCCGCGCCGAGGCCAACCGCGATTTGTGGCAGACCTATGCTATTGCCGATGGCGAAGATGCTGTGCCGCGCGCTCGTTGGCTCACCCTGGTGGAGTTTGGTGGCAGTGTGGATATCGAGATTTGTTCCAGCCCCATCCTGGCGGCACGCACTCTGACCGCCAGTCTCTGGAGCCGCGCCTTCGGCGCCGTGGTGACTTCCGCCACGCTCACCGCTCTGGGCAGCTTCGATCGCTATCGTATGCGCGCCGGCACCCCCGAGGACGCCAATTACCAGGCGGTACCCAGTCCCTTTGATTTCTCCCGGGCCCTGCTGCAAATACCGCGCTTTGCCGAGGACGCCAGTCACAGCGATGTGCATACCTGCTCGCTGGTGACCTACCTCCCCGAGCTGATCGCACCCGACGAGGGCACGCTGGTCCTTTACTCCTCACGCCGGCAAATGCTGGAGGTGTTCGAGCAGCTGCCAGCGTTGCTGCGCGAGCGCATCCTGGTGCAGGGTGACCGCTCCCGTCAGGAAATTCTCGACAGTCATCGCCAGCGCATCGATAGCGGCGAAGGCAGTGTTATCTTCGGACTGGCGAGCTTTGCCGAGGGCGTGGATCTGCCCGGGCAATACTGCAATCATGTGATTATTGCCAAGCTGCCGTTTGCCGTGCCCGACGATCCCATCGAGGCATCGGTGGCAGAGTGGATAGAGGCGCGCGGCGGCAATGCGTTTATGCAAATGGCCGTGCCCGACGCCTCCCTCAAGTTGATACAGGCCTGTGGCCGATTGCTGCGCACCGAGGGCGATACAGGTACCATTACCCTGTTGGATCGGCGACTGATAACCCGGCGTTACGGCAAGGCCATTCTCGATTCCCTGCCGCCTTTTGCCCGCCGGATCGATGTATGAGGCCGGATAACTGTATGAGGTAAGCAATGACGGATAAACATATCGCCGTGGCGGATATACTGATGGATATCGAGAAGGAACTGCGCGAGCTGTCCCTGTGGGAAGCCGAATCGCCCCCGGCGGAAGCACTCGAGAGTCAACAGCCCTTCGCGGTGGATACCCTGGCTTTTCATCAGTGGCTGCAGTTTATCTTTATTCCGCGCATGTACGTGCTGGTAGAGGAGCGTGCCACCCTGCCCACCCACTGCGATATCGCGCCCATGGCTGAAGAATACTTTCGTCCCCAACCACAGCTTAACAGCGAACTGCTGATTACCCAGCTCTATCGCATGGATAGGTTGTTGAGTGTTTAGCTTCAGACGTCCGACGTCTGACGTCTGACGCAATGTCGCAGGCAGAGACTCGTCGTTTAATGACTTGATGACTGATGACTCGAGCCCTAGCGCCTAGCCACCCGGTGGCCGTCGGCGAGGCTGGGGCCGGGGAAGAGGATAACCGTCTCGCCGGCGGTCAGCCCGCCGGTAATGTGCGCGAGGGTGCCGTTGTTATGAGCCACCTGTACCGGGCGCAGACGCGCGCGCGAGTTTTCCACGGTGAAGACCGCCCAGCCATTCTCCTTGTGCTCACCGATTTCACCATGGCGAAACAGTGCACTGGAGGGGACCGTAAGAGCGCTGTCCGATTCCCAGAGCACAATGCGCACTTCCACACGGTAGCCGTGACCGAGTTTGCGTCGCTCCGTCTCCGGGCTGGTGAAGCGGATGATCCCGCGCACCCGCTGCTCTTCCACGCCCAGCGCCGAATATTTCGTATAGCCCCAGGGTTCGATACGTTTCACCCGGCCTTCCAGCAGGTGATCGCCTCCCCAGTGGGCGATCACCACGCGGTTGCCGGCAGTCACCTGTACGGCGTCGCTGGAGAGCAGTTCCACGACCACTTCCAGGTCATTGGCTGTGTCGCCAATTTCCAGAATAGGCGTACCCGCCGCCAGTGTGGTTTCACTTTTTTGCAGGATCTGTAATACCTGTCCGCTGATGGGAGCGGTGAGGGGAATGGCATTGTTGCCTTCGGGCAGTTCGCTCTGCCGCGGGGCGGGCTCGTTGAAACTGATCAACCGCGCCCGGGCATTGGCCAGCTCCGATTCGCGCATGGCAATGGCGGCGCGGGCGGTATCAAGAGCGGCACCCGTGGCCCGGGCGTTGCGGATGGCACTGTCCAACTCGGCGCGGGTGGCGATGTCCTCTTGATACAGGCGTCGTAGTCGTCCTTCCTCCAGACTGGCCAGCTCCTGATCCGCCAGGGCGCGGTTGAAGTCGGCGCGCGCCATTTTCAGCGCTGCCTCGGCGGTATTGACGGCGGCCAGGGCCTGCTCGCGACTGCGCACATCCAGTGCCGAGGGGTGAATGGGCAGCATGCGAGCGATGACCGTGTCACCGCCAGTGACGGGGTCGCCCACCTCAGCGTCCACCCGCAGCAGTCGTCCGGCAATGGGCGCCGAGACCACATAGGCATCGCGCACCCGGGTGCGCGCCTCTTCATTGAGTGTGACTTGCATGGGGGTCACACTGGCCTGAGCCATATCCACCCGCGTGGGCTGGGGCCAGAAGGCCCAGGCCAGCAACAGGGCGATGGCCAGCGCGGCGGCGAGCCCGGCCCAGGTGCGCGACTGTCGTTTTGCCATAACGTATTACTCCCTTACCTTCAGGGCTGAGACCATATCCACGCGATCCAGGTCGCGCTTGACCAGCCAGGTGGACAGCAGAGCGGCCAACAGCACCGCGAGTGCGGCGGTGCCAAAGGCCGCGGGAACAAACTCACCGGGCACCCGGTACAAGTCGGTGCTGAAGGCGGCCGAGACCGCCCGGGTGAGATAGTAACCCGCCAGCGCCCCCAGCGGCAGAGACAACAGAGTGATAATGATCAGCTCGCCCACCAGCACAAAGCGTGTCTCGCCGCGTGTCAGACCCAACACCCGCAGGCTGGCCAGGTCATGGGCGCGCTCGGCGAAGGCGATACGGGCGCTATTGTAAACGATGCCAAAGGTAATAATCGCCGAGAGCAGGGCCATGATATAGCGCATGGCGCCGGCGCCGGAATCCATGATCTCCACAAAGGCCTCGCGGCTGTCGGCGCTCAGGCTGACGCCGGCCACGGCGGGCATCTCCCGCAGTTGCCGGTAGAGCGCCTGTTGCCGCCGGCTGTCGATGGCGAGATAGGCCCCGGAAACCCGTCCGGGCTCTTTCAGCGAGCGGCCGAGTGATTCAAGACTCAGGTAGGCGGGTGAGCCCATCAGCGGGTCGACAATCGCTGCGACTGGCAGCTTCAGTGTGGGCCGGCGTCCTTCCCGCACCTGCACGGTGAGTGTGTCTCCCGGTGTCAGCGCCAGTTCGGCCGCCAGCGAGCGGGAGAGAATCACACCGTCGTCGCGCGGGGCAATGGCCCGGTGGTGGCGGTCCAGAGCGCGGTAGAGCGTGGGGTTCTCGCCGAGGGCGGTCAGCGCGCCGCGGTATTGATGGCGTCCGTTCAGCAGCAGCGCGGGGACACTGCGAAACGGCTCGACCCGCAGTACCCCGGGGAGTCTCGCCAGGTCGTGAAGACTCTGTTCCCCCAGAGGCTCCACAAAGGTGACCGTAACCTGGCTGCGATCCACCAGGGTAAAATGATCCTCCAGTATGCTGTCGAAGGCGGACATCACGCTGAGCATGGCCACCGACAGCGCCATGCCCGTGCCTATACCCACCACCGAGGCCAAGGCGCGCCCCGGCTGCCGCCAGAGGTTGCGCAACACCATGCGGCTGGGCTGGTCCAGCCAGCGTTTCAGCCGCGGCCCAAAGCGCAGGCTGTGGCTGAAGTCCGGGGGCGTGGGGGGGCGCATGGCCGCCGCCGGGGCGAGTGCGAACACCTGGCGCAACACCAGCAGCCCGCCCCCGGTGGCGGCCAGAATACTGGCCAGCACGCTGATGGCGAAGGCCTGGGGATCCACCCGAAACAGCAGGAAAGGGAATTTGTAGTAGACCTGGTAGAAGCTTGCCAGCGCGCGGCCGGACAGTACACCGAGGGCGCAGCCCACCAGTGCCCCGGCGGTGGCGATGGCGAGGGCGAACTTGAGATAGTGCAGAGCCACCTCGGTGTCGGTGCGGCCAAAGGCTTTTAGCAGCCCGATCTGGGTGCGCTCCGCCTGAACCATGCGCGAGATAACAATATAGAGAAGAAAGGCGGCCACCCCGAGAAAAATCGGCGGGATACTGCGGCTGGACAGACGCAGGCTGTTGATTTCCTCGCTGACGAAACGGTGGGACAGGTGATCCGCCAGGGGATAGGCCCCTGTGCCGCCGTAGCGTTCCAGCTGCCGGTCCAGAGATGCCAGAACCGCGCGGGGATGGGCGTCGCGGGTGAGGCTGAGCAGCACCTCGTTAAAGGCGCCGTCCAGATCATAGGCGGCGGCAAGCGCGGTCTCGCTGAGCCAGAGCACTGCGAAGCGGCTGTCGTCGGGGATCATCTCTCCCGGCGGGGTAGCGTAGATAAACTCGGGGGACTGGGCGAGACCGACAATGGTAAAGCGGCGCCGGATGCCGTTGAGTGTGGCCGCCAGAGTGTCGCCCGGTGCCAGCCCGTGGGCCTCGGCAAATCCCTCCAGCAACAGGATTTCATCGCGGTGGGAGGGATCGAGTGGGCGACCGGCGCTCAGGTAGACAGCGCCCAGTCGCGGCTCGCGAAAATCCGGCAGCGACAGAGCGCGGGCGCGAATAGGCAGAGCCTGATCGGGCAGATTGATCAGCGCGCCGGCGTGAATGCGTCCCTCCACGGTGGCGACGCCGGGAATCCGGGCAAGCTCTGTCAACACTGGCATTGGCGCGCGCTTGAGAGGTGCGAATAGCTGCGGCATGCGGTAGCGCTCGTAGTAAGTGCGCTGGGTTTCACTGAGGGAATTCACCAGGCCGTCCATCATCACCAGCATCATGACTCCCACCGCCATCACCAGCACTATGGCCAGTGCCTGGCCCTTGACGCGCCAGAGGTCGCGGCCGAGCTTGCGATCCAGTACGGCGGCCATTACCAGTCAATCTCGCTGGCGGTGAGGCGCTGGCGGTTGCACACCATTTCGCGGATGCCGCCGTCGGCGAAGTGAATCACCCTGTGCGCCAGAGCGGCGGTGGCGGCCGCGTGGGTGATAATGAGCACAGTGGTGCCAAGGTCGCGATTGATTTCATAGAGCACATTGAGCACCGCGCGCCCAGTGACACTGTCCAGGGCACCGGTGGGTTCGTCGCAAAACAGCACTGTGGGGCGCTTGGCGATGGCGCGGGCAATGGCCACCCGCTGCTGTTCGCCGCCCGACAGTTGGGCGGGAAAGTGATCGGCGCGCGCCGCCAGGCCCACGCGCGCGAGTGCCTCCTCGGGGTCCATGGGATTGTCGGCCACCTCGGTCACCAGCTCCACGTTTTCCCGGGCGGTGAGGCTGGGCATCAGGTTATAGAACTGAAAGACAAAACCCACATGATGGCGGCGGTAGCGAGTCAGCCGCGCTTCACTCATGGCGGTGAGTTCGCGATCGTGGAAGAACACCTGCCCGGCGCTGGGCGTATCCAGGCTGCCGAGAATATTGAGCAGAGTGGACTTGCCACTGCCCGATGGGCCCAGCAGTACCACCAGTTCACCACCGGGAATCTCCAGGTCCACACCGCGCAGTGCATGTACGGCACTGGGGCCACTGCCATATACCTTGGTGAGGCCCAGGGTGCGAAAGGCGGGCAGGCGAGTATCCAGCGGAATGGATGTGCTCACGTAAGCCCCTTACCGGTCTGGAAGGGGATTATAAAAATAGTGTGCATAGTCGTCATCAATGCCTTCCAGGTTGGGGTTTTCCAGAGTATATAGGCGACGTTTGTCGAGTTTTACAAAGTCCAGATAGCGCCCGTGATACTGCTCCCAGAGTTGGTGGGCGGAGCCGTCGGCGAGAGCCCGTTCCAGTCCACGGGTGATACGCTCCAGGGCCTGGCGATTATCGCGGTGGGTCCAAAAAAAACGCGGCAGGGGGTAGTAGAGCGCAAAGCTGTTATCCAGGCTCAGCCCCTGTAAATGCTGGTTGGTCTGCCATTCGGGTTCTACTTCGGTCATACCGCGGCAAAACAGGTCGATACGGCCCGCCGCCAGCATAGGAAAAAGGTTGGCGTAGTTGTCTGCTTCCACCACGGTAAAGCCATTGTGGCGAAGGATGTCCACATCCAGCCACCCGCGGCCCTGGCCGATGGTGAATTGTCGGAGCTCCTCGAGGGAGGTGGCCCGGCTGACCCGATCCGCCTTGTCGCTGTGCACGAAGCAAATGCGGTAACCCATCACCCCACGGTCCACCGGATAAGGGGGGTGGGCAAACTCGCGATTAAGTAGAGTGGAATAGCTGGTTTTGAAAAACAGGTTGGCGACTTCCTGCTGGCGGGCCATGCTGATAGCGCGCGGCAGGTTTACGGCGGAACCCGGTTGCAGTCGGTAGGGGCCGAAATCCTCGCGGGTTTTTTCCAGCGCCAGACGCAGTAGCTCGGTTTCGTAATCGAGGCGTTGATCGGTGCGGCTTTCAGGTTCGCGAAAGGTAATGACCAGCGGTTCGCTGGCACTGCTGGGAAGAGGGAGCAACAGTACGGCTAGCCACCAACCGCAGCCTAGTCTTCGGGCACGTCGCCATTGTCGGCGAAGTGGAACAGTCACAATAGCAGACCAGATCATGGAGGCTCACTCCCGCCAGGGGATTAATTCTACGCCCTCGCCGCCAGTGCTTTGCACCAGCGCCAAATGGCACTCGGGGCCGAGGGCGAGCGGGTTTTGCCAATAGTATAGCTGCCAGTCCTTATCATCGCCCAGGTCGGGATCGGCCGTGAGGGTAATAGGATCGTCTGGAGAAATCAGCACCTTGCCCAGCCCTTCGGCAATCCCAGTCCCGCGCGCTTTGAAAAAGGCCTCCTTGAGTGTCCAGTAGCGATAGAAAGCCTGGTGCCGGGCGGTGTCTGGCAGGTTTTGCAGGTGTTGGGTTTCGTCCGGGTGGAAATAATGGCGGGCGATGGCGAGCAGGTTCCGCGTTTTACGCGGATTTTCGATGTCAATGCCCAGGGTCCCGGAGGGGGCTATGGCCAGTGCCAGCCACGGACCGCTGTGACTGAGGTTGAAGGCCAGTGGCGAGTCAGCGACAAAGGGTTTGCCACCGGTTGCAAGACGCAGGGGAATACGGCCTGGATCGGTATCCAATGCCCGCGCCAGCAGGCGTCGCAAGAGCACGCGACCGGCCAAAAAACGCTGGCGGCTGCGCGGGTGACGCAGTGCCGTCAGCCGCGCCATCTCAGCTTCGTCCAGCCATTGCTGTTGGGCACTGGAGACGCTCAGGTTGTCCCAGTGCGCCAGATAGAGTTGGGTCAGGCCGATGGGGCGTCCTCCGCGGCGAGAATGGCGGTCAATTGGCCGCTCAATAACTGGCGTTCACCCGCGTGCAAGGTGAATTGATAGAGGGAGGAGTCAGCACTGCTGGCGATCACCGCGACCTCGATATCCAGTGGTTGGGTCTCGGTATCCAGTTGCTGCACACTGGCCACCAGCCGCGAGGCTACGGCGACAAACCCCCGGCGTGGCGCCCCGTCTTGTGGTTGGCTGGTGGTCAAGCGAGCGTGGGCAGCCATGGCCTGGGCCGCGTATTCCACACCGGCAAACACCGACAGCTCCCCGTCTTGTCGCAGGGGGTTGTCGGCCCGCAAGTGGGATTGGGCCCGGCAGCGGATATGAGTGGCGTCCCAGTGGGTGATAGAATCCACCAGCACCATGGGGCCGGAGTGGGGCAGTAGCGCTTCGATGGTTTCTGTCATAGTCTGTGGGTCCCGGGTCGTCAAGAGGAAAATACCCTATGAATCAAGCATTTATTGTCGCCGCCGATGCCCCGTGTGTACAGGGCCATTTTGCTGAGGCACCGGTGGTGCCCGGTGCTTGGTTGTTGGGGCGTGTGCATGCGTATCTCTCCGCGGTTTATCCCGGGCATCCGGTTGAGAGTATTAAAAAAGCCAAGTTTCCCGCCCCTCTACTGCCTGGGGAGCGGGTGGAGATTGCGGTGGACGATAGTCGTTGGCCCCGGCTGGGGGTGGTATTGAACACCCAAAAGGGCATGGTACTGGAAGCGCAGGTGAACATGGGCGCGGGTGATGTTATCAGCCAGACGTCCGACGTTTGACGCATCAGGGGCGTGTCCCCGGGGGGTAGCGCAGTCGCAACTCCAGCTCCGGCTGATTGCCATCGAGTGTGATCAACGAGCGCTCGAATAGTGGGCTGGGGCGCTGGTTGTCGCCCTGGCTGTTGGCGTAGGGTTCCGCCGGCCGCTTGTGTTCGTTAAGAGTCAATTCACCATTGTTGTCCAGGTCCACGAAAGCTCGCACCGCATAGCGGCCCGGTGGTAGTGCCAGGGGGCGGGCAAAAGCCTCAAAGTCGGGCAGAGCCTGCTTGAGACGCAGTAGCGGCTCGCCGTCCCAACCCCCGGCGGCGGCTTCGTAAACGGCCAGGTAAAGGGTTTTCTCCGGCAGGGCGTTGTCGCTGATAATCAGGCGCCACTCCTGCCTTTCCCCGGCCATAGTGACGCTGGTGAGCAAGGTTAGTAGTAGGGGTAGCAAGCGGACAATGGACTTGGGCATAAGGTTATCGTGCGTTTGTCAATCTATGGTAAACTGCCGCCCAGTTTACCATGGCCAGTGGCCTGCTTAATATCGTTTGACCGGGGGAAAATTGGCGGCTTCAGAGACACCCAAACGCGTGCTGGTGGTACATTACTCCCAGACGGGACAGCTCGATCGCGTGGCGCGCTCTGTGGTAGCTCCGCTGGAGAGCAGCGGCAGCGTGCGTGTGGATTTTCTCAATCTGCAGCCGGCCCGACCCTATCCTTTCCCCTGGCCTTTTGTGCGTTTTATCAATGCCTTTCCGGAGTCCAATTACCAGATTCCCTGTGAGCTGTCCCTGGAAACCGAGCATCTGGCGGACAGCTACGACCTGGTGGTATTGGCCTATCAGGTGTGGTATCTGGCGCCATCCATTCCGGTGGCCTCGTTTTTACAGTCCCAGCTGGCGACCCGGTTGTTAGCGGGTACCCCGGTAGTGACGGTGATTGCCTGCCGCAATATGTGGCTGCAGGCCCAGGAGCGGGTCAAGGCCCATTTGAAGCGTCTGGGTGCGCCGCTGGTGGGCAATATGGTGCTGGTGGATGCAGCTGGCAGTATTGCCAGTTTCTTCGCCACGCCTCTGTGGGTGCTCACCGGGCGTCGGGGGCCTCACTGGTTTGGTCTGGTGCCCCCGGCGGGTGTGGATGAATCTGAATTGCAAAATGCCAGTCGCTTTGGCGAAGCGATCTTGAGGCGCTTTGAGCGCGACCAATCGCTGGACGAGAGCCTGTGGCAGGGCATGGGCGCAGTGAAGGTCAACGACAAGTTGATTCTCAGCGAGAAAATTGCCAACCGCAGCTTTTTCCTGTGGGGCAAATTGTTTCTCGCCTGTGGTGGCCCCGAGGCGAGCGTGCGCAAGCCGCTGGCGATGCTGTATGCGGTATTTCTGGTTTTGATGCTGGTCACGGTGGTACCGGTAACCGGTATTCTGAAAATACTTTTTGCTCCCTTGTTGAAACAGCGTATTGCCCAACAAAAACGCTATTACGCCTGGCCCTCTGGCGAATAGCCCACGTCTTAGATGGATTGAATCTGCACAATGTCTGTTAAACCTGTTTATATCGCCCGCACGGGCAGCTTTTTGCCCAACGACCCGGTGGGCAACGACCAGATGGAGGCCATTCTCGGTCAGGTGGGGGAGAGGCCCTCACGCTCGCGCAAGATCATTCTGCGCAGTAACCAGATCAAAACTCGCTACTACGCCATCGATCCGGTCACGGGCAAACCCAACTACAACAATGCTCAGCTATGCGCCGCGGCAGTGCGCGATTTACTGGGGGAAGGTTTCATCCTGGAGGATATTGCCTGTCTGGCGGTGGGTACCAGCATCCCCGACCAGCTTATGCCAGGCCACGCCTCCATGGTACACGGTGAACTGGGCTCGCCGCCCTGCGAAATTGTCAGTACGGCGGGAGTTTGCGTCAGTGGTATGACCGCCTTTAAATACGCCTGGCTGAGTGTGGCGGCGGGGCAGTTTTCCCGGGCGGTTGCCGCCGGTTCCGAGGCCGCGTCTCTCTCCATGAAAGCCGAAAATTTCGAACCGGAAATTGCCAGCAAGGTGGCGGCACTGGAGAAGAACCCTGAGATTGCCTTTGAAAAGGATTTTTTGCGCTGGATGCTGTCGGACGGCGCCGGTGCGGTGTTGTTACAGGCGCAAAAGCCCCAGGGGCCGGCGCTGAAGGTAGAGTGGATCGATGTGGTGTCCTATGCCAACGAAATGAGCACCTGCATGTATGCCGGGGGCCGCAAGGAACCCGATGGTCGTTTGACGGGCTGGCAGGCGGTGGATCGCGAGACCTGTAGCGCCGAGAGTTTTATGTCGCTCAAACAGGATGTGAAACAGCTCAATGAGCACATCATGCCTTACACTGCGACCCGGACGCTGCCGGGTATTCGTGAGAAATACGGTATTCATCCTGAGCAAATCGATTATTTTATTCCGCATTTTTCCTCATACTTTTTCCGCGATCGTCTGGACGAGTGTATGCGCCGTGCAGATTTTGGTATTGAGCCATCGCGCTGGTTTACCAATTTGTCGGAAAAAGGCAACACCGGGGCGGCTTCCATCTATATCATGATTGATGAGTTGTTCAAAAGCGGCCGGCTTAAGACGGGTGAGAAACTGCTTTGCTATGTGCCCGAAAGCGGACGCTTTTCAGTTTCCTATATGTTATTGACAGTGGTATAACAAGCGGCTGTGAAATGGCCTGCAGACACACAGAAGAATAATTTGACGGGAGGTGCATATGCGGACCCAGGACGTTCCCCAGGACACCAGCAGTACCTACGGTGGTCATAAAAAGCTGCTCTACGCCCAGTCGGACAACGGCGAGTATACCGGGGTAAAGTCCACAGGCTGGGAGGTGGAGGCCCAGGCTACCCGCGATGCCATTGCCCAGTTTGAACACTGGGCCGCCGAAGCGCGCGCCGAGGTGGAAGCCGGGCGCAAATCGCCGCTGTATTTTCATATGTATGACTGCCGTATGGACTTGCCGCTGTTGTGTCAACTGACGGGCCTCTGGCGCTGGCGGGTGCGGCGTCACTTTGAGCCGCGTATCTTCGCACGATTGAGCGACGCAATGCTGGATCGCTACGCCATGGCCATGGACAAGTCCGTGGATGCCATCAAAACCCTGCCGGAAAAACACTCATGACCTTTCAACACACACAGTCGGCTCACTGTGAAAGCGGGGTAATCTCCGCGCTACTCACCCATCACGGCTTGCCCATGTCGGAACCCATGGCTTTCGGGTTGGCCAATGCCCTGGCGTTTGCCTATATCCCCATCGTCAAGCTGGGTGGGCAGCCGCTGATTGCTTACCGCCTGCCGCCGCGCGCCATTATCAAAACCCTGTGCAAGCGCCTGGGCGTAAAGGTGAAATTTCACAAATTCAAGGACCCGATTACCGCGGCCAATGCCCTGGACGATTTGGTGATGCAGCGGGTACTGGTGGGGCTGCAAACCTCCGTTTACTATTTACCCTACTTCCCCGAGGAAATGCGTTTCCATTTCAATGCCCACAATCTCTTGGTCTACGGCAAGCGCGAAGCGGTCTACCAGATCAGTGACCCGGTGTTTGAAGAGGCTATGGAAATAGCGCCGCGCGATCTGATAAAGGCGCGTTTCGTCCGTGGCCCGCTGGCGCCCAAGGGCCTTATGTACACCATCGAATCCGTTCCCGAATCGATTGACTACCCACGCGTGATCCGCGAGGCCATTGCCAAAAACGTCAAGGTCATGACCGGCGCACCTTTGCCGGTGATTGGCGTGCGCGGCATTCGCTATCTGGCCGGCAAGATTGAAAAACTCAAGGGATCGCCCAAGGAGCAACGACTCTATCTGGGCCACATTGTGCGTATGCAAGAGGAGATTGGCACTGGCGGTGCCGGCTTCCGTTTTATCTATGCCTCCTTTTTGCAGGAAGCGGCGCAAAAGCTCAACGACCTCGAACTGGCAAAAGCCTCTGATGCCATGACTGCAGTGGGCGATCACTGGCGCGAATTCGCTTTGCTGACGGTGAAAGAGTGCAAGCGCGGTGAAGCGATAGACCGTCAGCGCATTGCCGACAAGCTGCGTGACTGTGCCGAGCGTGAAAATGCCCTCTGGCAGGACCTCAAGGCCTGGTGTCAACAGTCGTAAGAAGCCGGGGTTTTAATCCGGCTATGGGCGGGCTGCCTAAATTAACTTTGCAGCCTTTCCAGTCTTTACGAGCTGAGACGGGGTCAACGCTTTTCAAATACAGAGATTTCCTGGCCGCAGAGTCTGCCCGGGCGATCTACCAGTATTAAATCAAAAGTAGCTGCCATGGACGCAAGGTAGTCGCTGTCGATCATCATCACTTGCTCATTGCCTATAATTTTCTGGCTGTAATCTGCGTCTCGACCCGGAAAAAACTGCTCGAATTCATCGGGTGTATGGGTTGAGAATATGGCTTTACCCCCCTTTCTCAAACAAATCGCTGTTTGTTCCAAATAGTGGCGAATATCCTCTTCATACAGATGGGTCAAAATTGATGCACCGACTGCGACGTCTACCGTGCTGGGCTCACAGGGGAAAGAATAATCCTGGGTAAGGATCTTTCCCGAAGGATTGTACATGCTGGAATGGCCGTCGAAATGAAAAAACTGCAATCTATTTCCATACAGTCGTTCAAAATGAAATTGGCACCAGTCGATGGCAGGCTTGAAAATATCAAAGCCGATGTAATCTATCTGTGGCAATAGTGCAAAGAACCTGGCCATTTTCCCCACGCCACAACCAATGTCTAAAATGCGAATAGTGGGGGTTTGGGGGTAATAATGCGAGCAGAGGGTTGCCCAGGCTGAGCCAATATACAGGAATCGATCAAGCTCTGGACCGCTGACGGTTCCACGCAACGCCGTTGAGGGAAGTGGCAGTTCTTGGGGGTTATAGCTGAATTGCGCATCGATCTCTTGCTCGGGTATATCAAACTGATCTCCTATCCACGAGGCGGGCTGGGACTCGGATAAGGACGATGCATCATTGTCTGGGTTATTCATAATCAATTCCATGTTTGTTAAATTGTCGAATTCGGAAAACGCTCGAGAAAAGCGGCCTGTCATTTTCTTTTATGGTTGCCGGCTTTAGAGGCAGGTGAATCCGTTTGTTCACAAGGAACTCGGCTCGCGTTATGAGAGGATAACGGCTGCGTAGCCAGTGTTGCCTCGGGCCAGGTGAATTGCCGCACGGGGGCGGGCAAGCAAAGCTAATAACGCAGCGCCGGAATAAACCCCATGGGGCTGTGCTTTGGGCGCTGCCACCGTGTAGCCGGCGGCGTATTGATCGAGTAACAAACGCTCGGCGTTATCCGGACTAAAACACAGTTGCAGTGGGCTTTGCTGCCCGGCCAGCCAGTGCGCCAGGGCCTCCCGATGAGGCAGATAATGCGGCGCCGTGAGAACGCCTCCGCTCTCCCCCGTCGATTTCGCCAGCAGCAGCCAGTGGCTGCCCTCGTGCAGAGCGGCAGTGTCTGCAGAGGCTTCCAGCCGCTCCAGTTGGGCGCTCGGCGGCAGGGGGACCTCGTCAAAGCCCCCCACCAGAGCGGTGCTGATGGCCCCCGCCTGCAAATCCAGACAGGCGTGGCTGAGGGCCGCCTCAAAGGATAAATGCTCGTCGGAGACCACCAGGGTGGTGCCGTCGATACCCAGCAGTTGGGTCAGATAAAAGCCTGCGGAGTTTCCCAGGGTGTTGACAAAATGCAGGGGCTTGGGCAACTCCCCATCGCGCTCAATGTAGCTCATGGCCGCTGCCGAGGTGGTAATGGCACCGGCGCGCGTGGCCAAATAGACACCGGTATCTGCAGGTAACTGGCGGTCAGCCACGCAGTTGAGTCCACCGGCTAGACACAGTTGGATATAGCGGTCGATCCGACGGATGCGCTCGCTGTGATAGCGTTGAATTTCGGGTCTGAGATCCGGCAAGGTGCTGCTGTCGCGTTCTATGGTGTGCAGCAAGGAGTAGTGATTGAGGATGGCAATGCTCATACTGGCACCTCCCCGCCTGGGTGGTGAATCACCAGGGCGTTGTTATTGCCACCAAAGGCAAAGCAGTTGAACAGGTAGTGGCCGGCGGGGGCGGGCATAGGCTCGCGCTGTAGCTGGACACCCATACCGCCATCGTTGCGTGCGCCCCGGTTGACTGGCAGGTGTCCCGCCGCCAGACAGGCGAGGGTGATCGCCAGTTCGAGCGCGCCAGAGGCGCCGAGAGTGTGGCCGCACAGGGGCTTGAGCGCGAATACCGGTGGTAAGGGCTCGCCCAGGACACGGTGCAGGGCGGCCGCCTCGGCCTCGTCGTTTTTTAACGAGGCAGTCGCATGTGCCTTCACGGCCACCAATTGGTCGGGTGTGATGCCGCTGTCGCCCAGGGCGCGTTCAATGACCCGGCTCAATTGCAGGCCGTCCACATTGGCGGCGGTCAGGCTGTGGTTATCTGTGCCTATGGCGCCACCCGTGAGTTGCGGCAGATGGTCGGCGCCAGCCCGACTCAGTACAATGGCGCCGATACCCTCCCCCAGAATCAGTCCGTCGCGGTTGCTGTCAAACGGGTGCATGGCTCCAGAGGGGCTGATCAGGCCCAGCCCCTGAAAGCCCAGAATACTGGTGTGATTGCGCCACTCCAGCCCCACCACCAGGGCGTGGTCCACCCGTCCGGATTCGATCAATCGACGGCCGTAGTGCAGCGCGTTGGCACTCGACGTACAGGCGGTGCTGTAGGTGTAGTGACAGTCGCTCAGACGGAGCTCTGCCGCCAGACGATTGGCGAGCTTACCGTAGCCGACTATGGGCATACTGACAGCCGCATCGCCCCGGTGTTTTATGTCCTCTCGGTAGCGCGCTTCCGACACTTGCACATCAAAGGAAGAGGATCCCAGCAGCACCGCCGTGCGCTGGCGCTCGGCGTCGCTCAAACCGGCTTTTTGCAGCAGGCGCTCCGTCAGGTCGCCGAGGCAGGCGTAGATATCACCCCCGCCACCGGGCATGGCAAACCAGGGCAGGCTCAGAGGTTCGCGCAACTGGTTGAAGGCCCGGTGAACGGGGTTAACGCCACCGGCAAGAAGACATGCTGCACATGTATCGGCATCCTGGCCCAGAGCACAGTGGGCATCATAGGCGCGAATGGTAACCGCCATCAGCCTCGTCTTTCCTCAATGGTCTGCGCCAGGGCGTTGATGGAAGCCAGGCAGCGGCGCGCGTCGGTGGACCCTTCGATGCGCACACCGTAACGGGTTTTGACCGCCATACAGATTTGCAGCACATCCAGCGAATCCAGCTCCAGGTCCCCCCCCACCAGCGCCTGTTCGTCGCTGATATCCTCGGGGGTCAAATCGTCCTTGTCGCACTCCTCAATGATCAGAGCTTTGAGCTCCTGTTTCAGTGCGGCGTCGGCATCGGCCATGGGATTTACTCCTTCTTCAGTAAAACAGCAGCCAGCCCCCAGAGCGCGGCGGCCAGTAACAGCAGGGCGGCACACCAGGGTGCCACCTCAGCGAGGCCACCCTCGCGTACCAGCACCTCTAGAAAGCCCGACAGTGCCCAGTTCATGGGCGATATCCGGGTGAGCATTTGCAAGGCGGGTGGCATCACAAAGGCGGGAATCATTATACCGCCCAGAGCGGCCAGAAGGATATTCAACCCGCCGCTGGCCACAGTGGCCTGTTCCACCGTGCGCGCGACTGTGGCCACCAGACTGGCCAGTGCCAGCGCTGCCAGGCTGGTGCTTACGCCCATCAACACCAGGGCCGGCAGGTTGACTGCCAGTGACAGGCCGGCGGCCCCCAGCAGCGGTAAGAGCACAGCGCCCAGTGTCAGCATCAGCACCAACTGCAGCATATTCACCACAAAATAGGGTATCAGCTTGGCGGCGTAGATGACCGGCAGAGAGGCCCCCAATGTACGCAGGCGCATCAGAGTGCGCTCGGAACGCTCCTGGATAACCGTGGTGGACAGGGGGATGGCGATAAAAAACATGGCAAAAATCAGCCAGCCGGGCACATTCTGTTGCACGGCATTGGGTGTGCGCTGACGCTCGGAAGAGGCCTTGACGAAGGATTCCCGCAAGAGTTCCTCGCGGGCGTAGTCTTCACCATAACCCAATTCTTCGGCGATGCGGTGGGTGTGAACATTGGCAAAGGCCTGGCGGGTGGCTGCCATCACCAGTTCGCGTTCGCGGGCTCCAAGCTCTGGGGCAAAGGTAACCTCAATGCCGGTAGCGCCGGGAGTGGTAAGCGCTTCGGCAAAATGGGGTAACAGGCGAATCGCAAAAGACTGCTCGCCCAGGCGCAACTCGTCGTTCTCGCCTCCGGGCCGCAGAGATAAATGGGTTGTGTCAGTCAGCTTTGTAGCCAGGGCTTCGGCGTCGGGACCGCTCGCCTGTTGTATCAGGTAGCCCTGAAGTTGGAAATGTGCTTCGCCACCGAGACGCTCGGCCAGTGCCAATGACATAATCACAATAAACAGGGCCGGCATAAGAAACAGCACCAACAGGGCGTGCCAGTCGCGTAACAGCAAACGGAATTCCTTGACCAGGGAGGCGCTAAGAGCGGTCACGAGTGCACCGCCTTGCCGCTGAGCGCCGCCAGATACACATCTTCCAGCCGCTGGTTGCCATAGCGTATTTGCTGATATTGGCAGCCGGCCTGTTCCAGTGCGGTGAGCACGGTGGTGGGTGTCTGCCCCGCCGACAGGGGAAACTGCCACCAATCTCCCTCCAGGGCGCGCCCGTGCAGGGCTTCTTGCAGCCCTGTCGATGGAGCTTCTACACATTTGATTTCCACGTGCCGATGCTCCTCACGCAACAGGTTGTCCAGAGAGTCGCACAGCAGTAGTCGACCGCGATGGAGCAGGGCTACCCGGTGACACAGAGCCTCCACTTCACCCAGCAAGTGAGAGGTGTAGATAACCGCCACGCCCTCGCCGTTTAGGGCGCGGATATTGTCCAGCAGCAAGCGGCGGGTTTGCGGATCCACGTTGGCGGTAGGTTCGTCCACAATCAGCAGTTGTGGCGGGCGCAGCAGCGCCACGGCAAAATTGAGGCGGCGCTTGAGGCCTCCCGAGTAGTGGCCGGCGCGCCTGTGCTGGACATCGCCAAGATCACACTGTTGCAAAGCCCTGTCGATGGCCTGTCGCGCCCTGTCGCCCGCCAGCCCCAGGATCCCGGCGAAATAGGCGAGATTTTCGCGTCCGCTCAGGCGCGGGTAAAAGGCGTACTCCTGTGGCACCAGTGTCACGCGTCTATCGCCGAGGCGCAGGAGCTGGCCGTTGAGGGTAATCTGCCCGGACAGGGGAGGCAGCAACCCTGTGATTAACGACACCAGAGTGGTTTTGCCGGCGCCATTGGGCCCCAGCAGACCGAGAATCTCGCCCGCCTGCAAATGCAGGCTGACACCGTCGATAACCGGTGGCTGCCCGCGATAGCCAAAACTGAGTCCTTCAATCTTCAGCAAGACTGGCTGTCCCCTGTGCCCAAAAGGCGCCACTATACCGGCTTTGGACTCAATTGCCGATAGTGGCGGCACCTGCTGTGAGTTAGAATACTGATTGGGGCAGATTGCGCCCTGAGGGCGTGTACATTTAGGCCCGCTGGCTTTAGTATGGCCGCCTTTGTGAGACTCCCGCCCGCTGACAGTAAAGGGTGGGCGCGGACGCGATGGGGCGCGCCGCGAACCTATGATAATAAGCGGACTGCGGTATGCAAGTGTATGTCACACAGAGCCGGACCTGGGCGCCCGGGCTAGACAGCCCGGACGATTGGCGACAGTGGGCGAGACAGGGCGATGCGATTGACAGCGATGAGAGGCCTGCGGCCGCATCCGTGCCCGCCATGACCCGCCGCCGGCTCACCCGCTGGGGACGACAGGCACTGGAGGTGGCCATGGGGATGCCTGTAGAGAAGCAGACTCCGGTTATATTCAGCTCTCGCCATGGGGACACAGAGCGCACCTACAAATTGCTGGTGGACATGGCCAACCGGGAGCCCCTGTCTCCCAATGCCTTCAGCCTGTCGGTGCACAACTCGGCACTGGGCATCTACAGTATTCTCGCCGGTATCCAGGCGCCCACCCTGGCGCTGGCAGCCGGGCGTGAAACCCTGGCGCAGGCCTGGCTGGAGGCGCAAGGCTGGCTGGCTGGCGGCAGCCCTAAGGTGCTGTTGGTACATACCGATGAGCCGCTGGCGGAGTTCTACGCCGATGATGCCGATGAGCAGGAATTGCCCGCCGCCATGGCCCTGTTATTGAGCCTTGAGGCCGCGCCTGGGGCGCAGGCGGTGCGGCTGGAGTGCCGTTCCGCACCTGAGGCCAACCTGGGTCGCTCCCTCGCCTGGGAGTTTCTGGCCTGGTGGCACAGCGACAGAGATGAACTGCAAGTGCCGGTGGGCCGGCGATTGTGGTGCTGGAGGCGTGTGGGTGAAGACACTTAAGAGGCTGGCGGATCGCTTCTGGCGTACACTGGCCACGGGTTTTTGTTTTTGTGTGTTTTTCGCCGGCGGTTTGCTGCAGACGCTGCTGATATTGCCATTTATCTATGCCTGCCCGGGGACGGTGGAGACCAAGGCGCGCCGGGCCAGACGTCTGGTGAAGGTCAGCTTTGCCGGTTTTGTATGGCTTATGGAGGTGTGCGGGCTGATTCGGGTGCGACTGCACCGGCGGGAGCTGATCGCTCAGTCGCCTGGCTGTATTGTTATAGCCAATCATCCCACCCTGATTGATGTGGTGATTTTATATGCTGCCTTGCCTCGGGCCAATTGTGTGGTAAAAGGGGAGCTGTGGCGCAATCGCTATGTCAAAGGGGTACTACGCGCGGCGGGGTTTATCAGTAACGACAGCGGTGGAGAGCTGCTGGAGGGGTGTCAGCGGGCACTGACGCGCGGCGAGGCGGTGCTGATTTTCCCCGAGGGGTCGCGAAGTGTGCCCGGCCGGGGCTTGAGCTTTAAACGCGGTATGGCTCATGTGGCGGTGCGCACCCATGCGCCGGTATTGACCGCTTTTATTACCTGCGAACCCCTGACCTTGACCAAGGGCAATCGCTGGTACCAGATTCCGCCCCGGCGCGCGGATATTGATATTGAATTCAGGGACATACTGGTTCCGGAACAACTGGTGACGCACTACGAGGACAAACCCGCTGCAGCGCGTCAATTGACCTCTTACCTGCAGGATTATTTTGATAAAGGTTTACACATATATGGCTGATATTGCTTTTGACATCAAGCAAATGATCATTGAAGAACTGGAGCTTGAAGATATCGAGGTGGAAGATATCGACACCGACGCCCCATTGTTTGGCGACGGCCTGGGGCTGGATTCTATCGACGCACTGGAGTTGGGGCTCGCGTTGCAGAAGCGGTTTAATGTTAAAATTGATGCGAATTCCGAACAGAACAAAGCGCACTTTTATTCGGTGGCAACGCTGCGGGACTTTGTGTTGGCACAGCAATCGTAAACAGTAAGCAGAGCTATCATGACCAAAGACGAAATTTATGCCGAATTGAAAAACGCACTGGTTACCTCGTTTATGATCGACGAGAAGGACATTTCGCTGGAGGCCGATCTTTATGCCGACCTCGATTTTGACAGCATTGATGCGATTGATCTGGCGGCCAAGATTCATCACGTCACTGGCAAGCAGCTCAAGCCCGAGCAGTTCAAGGGTGTGCGGACCATTGGCGATGCGGTGGATGTGGTTGACGAGCTACTTCGAAAGGGCTGATCGGTGCGCCTGCTCGCGGTGAGCGCAGCTTTGCTGCTGCTGTGCTATCCCTTCGCGGTTTACTTTGGTATCCACTGGCTGGAGCCCGGCACCCTCGGATTGGTGGTTGCCGCGGTGTGGGCACTGCGTGCCCTGGTGCTGGCCAGGACGCCCCAGAGGCGAATGCTAATAGCCAGCGGCTGCGCTCTGGTGGCGCTGGGAGTGTGGTGGCTCAACAGTGAAAAACTGTTGTTATTGTTTCCGGCCTTTATCCATCTGGGGGGCGCCGCGCTGTTCGCCGGCAGCTTGCGCTATCCGCCCACGGTGCCGGCGCGACTGGCGGCCCGCGAGTACGGCTGGCCTCTGCCCCCGCCAGTGCTCTGGTACACCACTTGGGTGACCCGTATCTGGGTTGTCTTTTTTCTGATTAATGCCCTGGTGGCGACGGTTCTGGCTCTGCGGGGCAGCCGTGAAGCCTGGGTACTCTACAACGGTTTTCTGGCCTATGTTGCCGTGGCTGCACTTTTCGCCGGTGAATACGCCTTTCGGCGCCTGGTGTTCCGGAGGCGTCACTCCCTATGACGGTTAATCTGCGCCAACACTGTGTCGCCGGTGGCAGTCATCTCGTGGCTGTGGCGGCGGGCGAACAACTCACCGCCGACCAACTGGCGGCGCGCAGCTTGAGTCGCGCCGCAGCACTGGCTATGCAACCGGAGCAGCGCTGGGCCCTGTGGTTTGCCGATGTCAGTGAATTTCTGTGCAGTTTTCTGGCCCTGGCGCTGGCGGGCAAAGCGATCGTCATGCCGCACAATATGCAGGCCGGGAGTGCCCGCCAGGTCAGTGCGCATTTTGACGCGTTGCTCACTGATTCGCCCCAACCACTCGCCAGCCGGGTACTGACCCCTGCCGATCTGGTGGCGGACACGGCAGACTTTACTCCCCATCTTGACACGCCGGTGGCGCTTACCCTGTTTACCTCGGGGTCCACGGGCGAGCCGACCGCGATTGAGAAGAGCCTGCAGACGCTGGAGCGGGAGATCGAGGTGTTGCAGGCCAGTTTTGGTGATCGCCTGGGCACGCACCCGGTCCTCAGCACCGTGTCCCACCAGCATATCTACGGGTTGCTGCATAAGCTTCTCTGGCCCCTGTGGCGAGGCGCCCCGGTGGTGACCGATGCCTGTCAGTACCCGGAGGAGATCGCGGCGCTGGCCAGTTGCCATAGGCCGGCGGTGCTGGTGTCGAGCCCCACGCACCTGGCACGATTGCCGGAAGCCCCGGTGTTTGCGGGAGGCGTGGATACACTGGTTGCGATTTTCTCCTCGGGCGGGCTGCTGCCTGAGGAGCCGGCAAAGGCCCTGCATCGATTGACGGGCCAGGGCGTGATTGAGGTACTAGGCAGCACCGAAACCGGTGGCGTGGCCTGGCGCCAGCAAATGACGACACCGCTCTGGCAGCCACTGCCGGGGGTAGAGGTGCACCGGGAGGCCGACAGCGGCTGTCTGGCGGTGTGGAGCCCTCACCTGGGGTCGGCAGTGCCCTTTGTTATGGGTGACAGAGTCGAGTGTGCCCCCGATGGGCGCTTTTGGCTCTTGGGTCGAGCCGATCAGATCGTCAAGGTGGAGGGCAAACGCCTCTCTCTCACCGAGATGGAGCAGCGTCTGGCGGAGCACCCGTGGGTGCGCGAAGTGCGTCTGGCGGTGGTGCGCACGCGTCGCGATCAGGTGGGCGCGGTAGTGGTGTTGCGCTCGATGGGCTGGGAGCAGCTCCACGCCGGCAAACGCGCACTCAATGAACAGCTGCGCCAGCATCTGCAACAGTATTTTGAGCGACCGCTGCTTCCGCGACGCTGGCGCTACGTGCACGCCTTGCCGCGCAACGCCCAGGGCAAGGTGCTGTCAGCCGATCTCGCGGCGCTGCTGCTCGCCGAGGATGGCGACGAGCCCCGGGCCGGGCAGGGGTAGTCAATGCAGTTACCCGCCGCCGTGGATATTCTCGAACAGGCCCCTCAGCGCGTGCAGCTGGCGTTTGCGCTCCATGCCGACATGCCCTGTTTTGCCGGCCACTTTGAGCGCCTGCCGGTGCTGGCGGGGGTGGTGCAGGTGCACTGGGCCGTGCGTCTGGCACGGCAATACCTGGCGGTGCCGGGCGCTTTCCGCGGCTTGCAGTCGGTTAAATTTCAGCAATTGATTCGCCCGCCGGCTCAGATTGCTTTGGAACTCACGCATATGCCGGAACGCCAGGCACTGCGGTTCAGTTATGATCTCACTCGCCACGGCCGCGCCACGGTGGGGTTGATCCAGTTTACGGAGCCGCAATGAGTCGGTCATTCGTACCCTGTGTGGTGATTCCCGTCTACCGCCACGCCCATCTATTGGAGCCGCTGTTGGCGCGCATCCAGGCATTGGAGGTCCCCTGTGTGCTGGTCAATGATGGTGGCGATGAGTCGGCGGGAGCCCTGTTGGCAGACCTGGCGCGGCGTTTCGACTGTTATTTGTGTGAACAGCACCCCAATGGCGGCAAGGGCAGCGCCGTGCTTTTGGGGATGCACCACGCCGCCGGGCGGGGCTTTACCCACGCCCTGCAAATTGATGCCGATGGCCAACACGATGCCGGCGACATACCGCACTTGCTGGCAGAGGCGAAGGCCGCGCCCGAGGCGGTGGTGGCGGGTATCCCTGTGTACGATGGCTCGGTGCCGCGGTTGCGGTTCTACGGCCGCTATCTCACCCATGTCTGTGTGTGGTTGGAAACCCTGTCGCTGGAAATACGCGATTCCATGTGCGGTTTTCGCGTCTACCCGCTAGTGCCCACTCTGGCGCTGGCGCGGCGGGTGCCTATCGGCTCGCATATGGACTTTGATACCGAAATTATTGTGCGACTCTACTGGCAGGGGTTGCGGGTCATTTCCGTGCCTACGCGGGTGATCTATCCGGAAAATGGGCTTTCCAATTTCCGCCCCTGGCGTGACAACCTCGCTATCAGCTGGATGCACACGCGCCTGTTGGTGGGTATGTTGTGGCGTGCCCCGAGACTTTTCTCCCGGCGCCTGCTGCACCGTGTGGAGGGTTCGGCATGAGCCGTTATGGCGATGGCCGCGCCTGGGCCAATGTCTCCGAGCGCGGTCACTATGGGGCCATGAAGCTTCTCTACTGGCTGTACCGCTACGGGGGACGCTGGCTTCTCTACCCGCCGCTGGCGGTAGTGGTCTTCTACTTTTATCTTACCCGCCCGGCCACTCGCCGATACTCCCGTTATTATCTGCGCCGGGTGCTGGGGCGCGAGCCCGGGCAATGGCGCGTGTGGCGGCATCACTGGAGCTTTGGTGTGGCGTTGCTCAATCGTCTGGGGGCCTGGATGGATCGCATTCAGCGCACCGATGTCCATTTCCCGGGCCATCAGGAAATGTTGGCGTTGCAGGCGCAAAAGCGCGGGGCGGTGATGTTGGGGGCGCATTTTGGCAATCTGGAAATGTGTCGCGCGGTAGTGGAGAATGACGGGTCGCTCAAACTCAATGTGATACTGCACAAGGCCGGGCGGGAAAAATTCAATCGCCTGGTGCGCGATGTCAGCGACAAGGCCGAAGTGCGGTTGATTCAGGTCTCCGAAGTGAATCCGGCCACGGCCATGCTACTCAAGGAAAAGCTCGATCAGGGCGAGTTTCTGATCGTGCTCGCTGACCGCCTGCCACCGGTGGCAGCGGCACGCAGTCTGAGCGCGCCTTTCCTGGGTGATGAAGCGGCTTTTCCAGCCGGTCCATTTTGGCTGGCGCTCATGCTGGGAGTACCCGTGTATTTTATGGCCGGATTTACCACCGAGGCGGGTTACGAGGCGGTGATGGAACCTCTTTACAGTGGCGAGCCTGTGCCCCGGCGCGAGCGCGAGCTTGTCTGTGACCGGCTGCTGCGCGCCTACATAGGGCGGCTGGAACACTACTGTCGACGCTATCCCTATCAGTGGTTTAATTTTTTCGATTTTTGGGGCGACGACACGCCCCCGCATAACAACGAGCAGGAGTGACGCAAGCGATGAGTTCACAGGTGTCAGATAAACAGCCGGTTTTTGGTGGCAGCCCGGTCACTATTGAGGATATTGTCGCCATTGCCCGCGGCGCTGGCGCGCGGCTGACCGACGATACTAGTGCCCGTCAGCGTATTGAGGCCAGCGCGCGTTTTGTTAGCGACCTGTGGCGCGAAGAGGGTGTCATCTACGGGGTGACCACCGGCTATGGCGACTCCTGCACGGTGTCGGTACCCTCCCACCTGGTGGAGGAGCTGCCTCTGCACCTGACACGCTTTCACGGCTGCGGGCTAGGCAAGGTTTTTGATCACGCCCACGGTCGCGCTATTCTGGCGGCACGACTGGCCTCATTGTGTCGCGGTTATTCGGGTGTGCGCACAGAACTGCTGGAGCGGTTGGTGGACTATATCAATCGCGATATTGTGCCGGTGATTCCCGAGGAGGGGTCGGTGGGAGCCAGTGGCGATCTGACGCCACTGTCCTATGTGGCGGCGGCGCTGGTGGGAGAGCGCGAGGTTTACTATCGGGGCAAACCGCAACCGGTGGCGGAGGTGCTGGCGCGCGAGCATTTGCAGCCACTGCACCTGAAACCCAAGGAAGGTCTGGCGATTATGAATGGCACCGCCGTGATGACGGCGGTCGCTTGTCTCGCCCACGACCGTGCCGCCTACCTGGCCAAGCTGGCCACGCGTCTCACCTCGCTGGTGAGTGTGGTGCTCAAGGGTAATACCAATCACTTCGACGAAAAGCTGTTTTCCGTCAAGCCGCATCCGGGTCAGGGACAAATTGCCGCCTGGATTCGCTCGGATTTGCATACGCATGAAGTGGCGCGCAACTCTGATCGCTTGCAGGACCGTTATTCAGTGCGCTGTGCACCACACATTATCGGTGTGCTGCAGGATTCTCTGGGCTGGATGCGCCAGTTTATCGAGACCGAACTCAACAGCGCCAACGACAATCCCATTATCGATGGCGAGGAAGAGCATGTACTGCACGGTGGGCATTTTTACGGCGGTCATATCGCCTTTGCCATGGACGCTCTCAAGGTGGCGGTGGCCAATATCGCCGATCTGATCGATCGCCAATTGGCGCTGTTGGTGGACGTCAAATTTAATAATGGCTTGCCTTCCAATCTCTCCGGAGCTACGCCGGATCGCGCCATGATTAACCACGGCTTTAAAGCCGTGCAGATCGGTGTTTCCGCCTGGACCGCCGAGGCGCTCAAGCACACCATGCCCGCCAGCGTGTTTTCCCGCTCCACCGAATGCCACAATCAGGACAAGGTGAGCATGGGTACTATCGCCGCACGCGACTGTGAGCGGGTACTGGAATTGACCGAACAGGTGGCAGCGGCGGGTCTGTTGGCCACCACCCAGGCGCTGTATTTGCGCAAGAGCGACAACAACTTCGACCCCTCGGTGATTACTCCCGCGCTGGAAGGTTTTTACAGCGAGATGCGTGAATTTTTTGATGTGGTGGACGAAGACCGGCCACTGGAGAGCCTGTTGCGACAAACCTGCGCGCATATTCGCGCCCAGCGCTGGAGTCTATACCATGATTGAGTGCAGCGCCGAGTTGGAGCTGATCGTGCCTTTCTACGATGTGGACAGCATGGACATTGTCTGGCACGGCAACTATATCAAGTATTTTGAGGATGCCCGCTGTCGCCTCCTGGATCAACTCGACTACAATTACCAGGCGATGCGCGATTCCGGGTACGGTTTTCCGGTGGTGGATGTGAGGGTCAAATATATCCGACCCGCCACCTTCAACCGCCGCATCCGCGTTATCGTCACTCTGGAGGAATACGAGGTGCGACTAAAACTCAACTATCGTATTCTGGATGTGGAGACCAGCGAGGTGCTGACAAAGGGTTATTCCATACAGGTGGCAGTGGCACTGGACAGCGGGGAAATGTGCTATGCCCTGCCGCCGGTGTTTCAGCAAAAGCTGGAGGCGTGGCGGCAGAGGGTGAACGGTGAACGGTGAACGGTGAACGGTGAACGGTGAACGGTGAACGGTGA